>JAIUOJ010000176.1 GCA_020161335.1 Pseudomonadota bacterium | reverse complement strand
CGGCCGCGCGGCGCCAGGCCATGCGCGAGAACGGGTGGCGCTGGAGCGCGGCGCCGGCCTGCTCGAGGTCCCACTCGATCTCGATCCGCGACCGTGGCTCGCCGCCGCCACTGGCGACTTCGGCATTGCGGTAGGCGGTGATGAAGCGTCCGAACCAGTCGCCCAGCCGGTCGGGATCGTTGAAGCGCAGCACGTTCAGGGCCTCGACCGCACGGCGCATCGCGTCGGCGTCGATCTCGTTGGGATCCTTCGGCGGCGCGAGGTCGGGATCGCCGTAGCGGATCGCGTCGTCGGCCTCGGCGGCGAGCGTGTCGATGTAGTCGCCCATCAGCTCGGCGGCCGAAGGCGCGCGCATGCCCACCGAGAAGGTCAGGCACGGATCCTCGGCGACGCCGTGGTGGGGGACGCCCGGCGGCAGGTAGAGCATGTCGCCCGGGCCGAGCACCCAGTCGTGGGTCGGGGTGAACTCGCGCAGCAGCTTGAGTTCGACGTCGTCGCGGAAGCCGAGCGGCGGATGGTCGCCGGCATCGACGAGCCAGCGGCGATGGCCCTGCGCCTGCAGCAGGAACACGTCGTACTGGTCGACGTGCGCGCCGACCGAACCACCGGTCGCGGCGAAGCTGACCATGATGTCGTCGATGCGCCAGCGCGGCAGGAAGTCGAACTTCGCCAGCAGGGCGGCGATGTCCGCGTCCCACTTGTCGACGTCCTGCACCAGCAGCGTCCAGTCGCGGTCGCCAAGCGTGGGGAACAGGTCCTCCGGGAAGGGCCCTTGCCGCACCTGCCAGGCGTCGCGCGCGCGGTCGTGCTGAATCAGGCGCGACAGCGCCAGCTCCTCGCACGCGAGGCCGGCGAGGTCTTCCGGCTCGATCGGCGAGACGAAATCCGGGAACGCGCCACGGATCAGCAAGGGCGTCTTCTGCCAGTAGTCGCGCAGGAAGCGCGCGGGCGGCATGCCCAGCAACTGCTGCGCGTTGGCGTGGACTTCGATCGGGGGCACGGGCATGGCGAGGGATCCGGGTCAGGGCGTGGCCGCATCGGCGGCGGCTTCGTCGGCAAGGCGCTTGTCGAGGCGTGCGGTGGCCGCCTGCGCGTAGGCACGGCATGCATCGTGGTCGACCAGCGGCGCGTTCGCGGCCGGGCCGATGCGCGTCCACAGGGCGCTGGCGGACGGGTGCGGGGTCACCAGGATGTCGCAGTCGAGCGCCGCCACCCGCGCCAGCGTGTCGCGGAAGGCGGCCACGTAGTCAGGGTGCGCGCCGAAGCGCCACGCGTCGTCGGAGATCGCGGTCAGGCTGTCGGCGTAGACGATGCGCTTGCAGTCGGCGCCGTCACAGGCGTTCCAGGTCCAGCTGGTGCCGCCGGCGGTATGGCCGGGCGTCGGGATCGCGCGCAGCGCGATCGGGCCGACGCGCAGGAGCTCGTCATCGGCGATCGTGCGCACGTCGGCGACCGGCGGGAACGCTTCGAGGACCTCGAGCTGCGGGTCGCTGCGGTCGCTGGCGCCGCGTTCCAGGGTCTCCACCGCGGGCGCCCGCGCGTACACCGGCGCGCCGGTGGCGCGCTGCACCTCGGCCAGTCCGCCGGCATGGTCGAAATGCTCGTGCGACAGCACGATCGCCTTCACGTCCATGGGATCGAAGCCCAGTGCGCGGATGCTGGCGAGGATCAGCGCACCGGCCTGTGGCGTCGCGCCGTCGACCAGCACGTGGCCTTCGTCCGAGGTCACCAGCAGCGCGCTGATGCCGCAGGTGCCGACGTACCAGGTGTTGCCGTGGACGCGCAGCGGCGTGGCCGGATCGTTCCAGCCGGCATCGGCTGCGCACACCGCCGGCGCCGCGGGGGGCGGGACATCCGCGACCGCACCGGCCGCGCCGGTGGCAACGAGCCATGCCGCGCCGGACGCGACGAGGGACTGGAACACGCCTGACTTCATGATGCGATCTCGTCGTAGCCACGCCCGAGGAACTGCAGCAGGCACCAGCCGTGGCCGAAGGGGTCCGCCAGCTGCACGATGCGGCCCCACGCGGCGTCGCGCACGTCGCCTTCCTGCACCGCGCCGGCGGCCAGTGCGCGCGCGAGCGCGGGAGCAAGGTCGTCGACCACCACGTCGCAGTGCAGGGGTGTCCAGTACCGGGCATAGTCGCGCCGCGCAGCGGAGGCGCCGATGCTGCCGGCGTCGTTGCACAGCAGGTACAGCGGCACCGGGGCACCGAGCAGTTCGACCGCGCCGTCGCCGAAGCGGCGGGCAGGTTCGAGCCCGAACGCCGCGGCGTAGAACGCTTCGGCGGCGGCCAGGTCGGGAACGTCGATGTTGAGCAGCAGTCGCATCGGGGAAAGGAGGCCGGGCGGCGTCACATCAGCCTGTTGCCGCTGCCGCTGTCCTGCAGCGGCGGCGTGTTGTCGGGATTGGCGGTGTTGCCGTGGCCGCTGAAAACAACCGAGGCGATCTCGCTCGCGAGCACGAGGTTGTTGTCGCCGGATACGGTCAGCGGGCCGACACGGGTGAGGTTGAGCGTGTTGTCGCTGCCACTCACCTCGACGGTGCCCACCTGTGCGTTGAGCACGGTGACCTGGCTGCCCTCGACGCGGATCGAGGCGGCATTGGACACGTTGACCGCGCCGTTGGACGCGGTGATCACCACCTCGCCGCAGTTGCCTTCGAGCACGAGGTCGAAGTGGTCGCGGGTGATGCGCACGTCATTGCCGGCGCAGGTCGCGCCGCCGGCCGGATCGGTGAGCGTGCCCGCGGCGGTGTCGAGCGCCTGCGCGACGGCCGGTGGCGCGGCGGCGGGCGCGTTGCCGGCCGCGGGTCCGCCACCGTCGCAGGCAGCGAGCGCCAGGGGCAGGGCAACGGCGAGGAGCGGTCGCGGGTGACGCATCAGGGGAACCTCCTTGTGGGTGGGAAGGCGATGCGGCCTGCGTCAGATCCGCCGGGCGAGCGTCTCCGCGAGGCCGGTGTAGTCGGCGGGGGTCATCGCCAGCAGGCGGCGCTTGTCGTCGGCCGGCAGGTCCAGCGACTCGATGAAGCGGCGCATCGACTGTTCGGTGATGCCCTGGCCGCGGGTCAGCGCCTTGAGCTGTTCGTAGGGGTTGGGCAGGCCGTGGCGGCGCATCACCGTCTGCACCGCTTCGGCCAGCACTTCCCAGGCCGCGTCGAGGTCGGCGGCGAGCCGCTCCTGGTTGGGGCTGAGCTTGCCCAGGCCGCGCTGCAGCGCGTCGAAGCCGATCAGGGCGTGGCCGAAGGCGGTGCCCAGCGCGCGCAGCACGGTGGAGTCGGTGAGGTCGCGCTGCCAGCGGCTGATCGGCAGCTTGGCGGCGAAATGCTCCAGCAGCGCATTGGCGATGCCGAAGTTGCCCTCGGCGTTCTCGAAGTCGATCGGGTTGACCTTGTGCGGCATGGTCGAGCTGCCGACTTCGCCGGCCACCACCGACTGCCGGAAGTAGCCCAGCGCGATGTAGCCCCAGATGTCGCGGCACAGGTCGATCGCGATCGTGCCGATGCGCTTGTTCACGTCGCAGATCTCGGCGATGTAGTCGTGCGGCTCGATCTGGGTGGTGTAGGGATTGAATTCCTCGCCCAGCGATTCGACGAAGCGCTGCGCGAACCGCGGCCAGTCGACGTTGGGATAGCTGGCGACGTGCGCGTTGTAGTTGCCGACCGCGCCGTTGATCTTGCCGCTGATCGACACCGCCGCCAGTTGCTCGCCCTGCCGCTCCAGGCGCGCGATGACGTTGGCGATCTCCTTGCCGACGGTGGTCGGCGACGCGCTCTGGCCGTGGGTGCGCGACAGCATCGGCAGCGCCGCATGCGCGTGCGCGAGCTGGCGCAGGGTCTCGATCAGGGTGGACAGCCGCGGCAGCAGCACCTCCTGCCGGGCCCGGCTGAGCATCAGCGCGTAGGCGAGGTTGTTGATGTCTTCGCTTGTGCAGGCGAAATGCACGAATTCCAGCGCCTGCGCCAGCGATGCCTCGCCCTTCAGCCGCTCCTTGATGAAGTACTCGACCGCCTTGACGTCGTGGTTGGTGGTGCGCTCGATCTCCTTCACGCGCGCGGCATCGGCGGTGGAGAAGTCGCGCCACAGCGCCTGCAGCGTGGCCACCTGCGCGTCGTCGAACGGCGGAAGTTCGGTAATTGCCGGTTCCGCCGCGAGCGCGACCAGCCATTCCACCTCGACCCGGACGCGGGCGTGGATCAGGCCGTATTCGGAGAACACCGGCCGCAGCGCGTCGACCTTGCCGGCGTAGCGGCCGTCGAGCGGGGACAGGGCGAGGAGGGCGGCGTCTTGCGGGCTGTTGGCGGGCATGGGGCGAGGGACGCGGAGACTGCGCGCATTCTAGCCCCGGACGGGCTCGCGTATCCTGTGCGCTCGGCCAGCGACCCGCCCGCGTCCACGGCCTTCCGGGCGGACACGGACCAGGAGACGGGATCGATGCGCAAGACCACGAAGCACACCACGGCCGACGCGGGCTTCCGGCTCGAGCACGACAGCATGGGCGAGCTGCAGGTGCCCGCCGATGCGCTGTGGGGCGCGCAGACGCAGCGTGCGCTGCAGAACTTCCCGGTGTCGGGCCAGCCGCTGCCGCGCGGCTTCATTCGTGCGCTCGGACTGGTCAAGGCCGCGGCTGCGATCGTCAACGGCGAGCTGGACCTGCTCCCGAAAGCCGCGGCGAAGGCCATCCACGCCGCCGCGCTGGAGGTGGCCGAGGGGCGCTTTGATGCGCACTTCCCGATCGACGTGTACCAGACCGGCTCGGGCACCTCGTCGAACATGAATGCCAACGAGGTGGTCGCGGCGCTGGCGTCCACCGCGACGCGCAAGGTGCATCCCAACGACCACGTCAACCTCGGCCAGAGTTCGAACGACGTCATCCCGACCGCGATCCGCGTGTCCGCGCAGTTGGCCGTGGTCGAGGACCTGCTGCCGGCGTTGAAACACCTGCGCAAGGCCATCGACGGCCGCGCGAAAGCCTACGGCAAGGTGGTCAAGACCGGGCGCACCCACCTGATGGACGCGATGCCGCTGACCATCGCGCAGGAATTCGGCGCCTGGTCCTCGCAGCTGGCCTCGGCCGAGGCGCGGCTCACCGACACGCTCAAGCGCCTGCGCCGGCTGCCGATCGGTGGCACGGCGGTCGGCACCGGCATCAACGCCCACCCGCAGTTCGGCCGGAAGATGGCGCGGGAGCTGTCGAAGCTCACCCGCACCACCTTCGAGTCGGCCAGCGACAAGTTCGAGGGCATCGCCGCGCAGGACGACGCGGTCGAGCTGTCCGGCCAGCTCAACGCGCTGGCGGTGGCCCTGATCAAGATCGCCAACGACCTGCGCTGGATGAACTCCGGGCCGCTCGCGGGCCTGGGCGAGATCGAACTGCCGGCGCTGCAGCCGGGCAGCTCGATCATGCCCGGCAAGGTCAATCCGGTGATGCCGGAGGCGACGGTGATGGTATGCGCGC
>JAIUOJ010000175.1 GCA_020161335.1 Pseudomonadota bacterium | reverse complement strand
ATCTGGTGCGTGCGACCGGTCTCGAGCCGGCATTCGAGCGCGGTGTGCGCGCGGAAGCGCTCGCGCAGGCGGAAATGGGTGACCGCGTCGCGCCCGTCCTCGCGAACCGCCATCCTCAGGCGGTCGCGCGGATGGCGATCGATCGGTGCATCCGCAGTGCCGCCGGACACCAGGGCGCCGGACACCACCGCCAGGTACTGCCGATGCACGTCGCGCGCGGACAACTGCGCCACCAGCGCCGACTGCGCCGGCAGGGTGCGCGCCACCACCATCACCCCGGAGGTGTCCTTGTCGAGCCGGTGCACGATGCCCGCGCGCGGCACGGCCGCCAGCGCCGGATCGCGATGCAGCAGCGCGTTCACCAGGGTGCCGTCGGCATTGCCGGCACCCGGGTGCACCACCAGCCCGGCGGGCTTGTCGATGACGAAGACGTCGGCATCCTCGTAGAGCACGTCCAGCGGGATGTCCTGCGCCACGGCCTCGGTCTCGACCCCGAGGCGCGCGACCAGGCGCACCGGTTCGCCACCGCGGACCAGATCCCGCGGCCGCGCCTGGCGGCCGTCCAGCAGCGCATCGCCGCTGCGGATCCACTCCGCCAGCCGCGATCGGGAGAATTCCGGGAACAGCTCGGCCAGCACGGCGTCGAAACGCCGTCCGGCCGCGTTCTCGGGGACCCGCGCGTCGCGCGGCTGGTCGGTGTCGCTGAGATCGGAGGACATGGACGGCTTCGGTTCAGGCGGCGCGCCCGGGTGCCCGGGACGGGCTGGTATTATCCGCGCTTCGTGCCTCCCCTGCCCCCGGTGCCCATGACCGTCCGCCCGTCCCCGTTCCACCGCACCGTCCTGCTGCTGCTCGTGATCGTGCTCACCGCGTCCGGCTGCGCGCGCATCAAGGGTGTCTTCAAGGACGAGGACGAGAACGAAGGCGTGCCCGTCGCCGAGCTCTACGACAAGGGCCACGGGATGATGCAGGGCGGCAACTGGAGCGGCGCGACCACCGCGTTCAAGCGCCTGGTGGCGCAGTACCCCTACGGCGCCTACACCGAGCAGGCGCTGATGGAAATCGCCTTCGCCCAGTACAAGATGGGCGACAACGACGAAGCGATCTCCAGCATCGACCGCTTCCTGCGCACCTACCCCACCCACAAGAACACGCCGTACATGTACTACCTGCGCGGGCTGGTGAACTCCTCCCGCGACACGGTGTTCCTGCAGCGGGTGTGGAAGCTCGACGCCAGCCGCCGCGACCTGGCCGCACCGAACCAGGCCTATTCCGACTTCGCCACCCTGATCGAGCGCTACCCCAGCAGCCGCTACACGGCGGACGCGCGCCAGCGCATGGTGGCGCTGCGCAACATGTTCGCGCGGCACGAGATCGAGGTCGCCCTGTACTACCTGCGTCGCGACGCCTGGATCGCCGCCGCCGAGCGCGCCACCTACCTGCTGGAAACCTACCCGCAGAGCGAGTTCCAGAACGATGCCGTGGCCGTGCTGGCCGCGGCCTACACCGAGCTGGGCAACGAGACGCTGGCCGCCGACGCGCGCCGCGTGCTGCAGCAGAACGCACCGGACCATCCTTACCTGGCCGGCGACTGGCCGGACTATCCTTGGAACGTGCGCAAGCTCAATCCGTTCGCCGGCGAGAAGTCGGCGCTGGACAACGACCGGCGCAACTGAAGCCGGTGACGCGGCGGGGCGCATGCCCTTGCCGCGTCCTGCCCCGGGATGCGTGCCCCGCGCCGGGTCGACGCCGCAACTAGCGCTCGCGCTCCCAGTCGAACCCGGTCATGCGCGCGAGCTGCTCCGGCTCGATCACGCCGGTCTGCGGCCGGCCACCGATCACCCAGGTGGGATAGCCGGTGATGCCGGCGCTGGTGCAGGCCAGCGCCACCCCGCCGTTGCGGCCCTCGGGCGAGCACTCGGTGTAGGGCAGCCGCGACGCCGCCGCGCCGAAGAGTTTCGACTGGCGCTGGCAGTTCACGCACCACGACGCCCCGTAGTAATGCACGCCCGACTGCCGGAGATGATCGGCCAGCGCCACCAGGCGCGCGTCGGCGGGGCGCTGGCCGACGCCGAGCGTCGCCACGTGCAGCGCCGCCACCAGGCCCAGCGCGACCAGCCCGCTGCCCAGCCACCACGTGCCCCACGGTGCACCCGGCGCGCCTTCCGGCCGGCGCAGGGCGACGACCAGGAAGATCGCGGTGATCGTCGCCAGCGACAGCAGGCACCACACGCACACCGACTGCAGGGCGACGATGCCGGCGACGGTGAGGTACACGCTGATCGCCACGCCTACCAGCGACCAGCGCCACAGGCCGCGCCAGCGCCGCAGCGGCGATGCCGGCCGCCATGCGATCCACGCCAGCAGCGCGTACAGCGCGAAGCCCCACGCGGCGATCGGGATCCCGAACAGGCGTGACCACGCGCTGTCCTGGACCACGTCGCAGCCCGAACCTTGCGTGCAGAAGGCGGCACCGCCGCCGCGCCATGCGACGAACGACAGGTAGGCCGTCAGCAGCAGCCCGGCCACGGCCAGCGCCAGCACCGCGCGATCACCGGCCGGTTTCGCCACGGCCTTCGCCTGCGCCGGGGCCACGCCGTGGTGCGACCCATGGCCCTTGCCCTTCGATTTCCTGCCCATGCGCGACTCGTCCGCTGCGGTGAGGCCCGCACCTTAGCGCGCCCGGCGCGCGGCCGCGACCTCAGCCCACGTAACCGTTGCTGATCGGATAGCGCCGCTCGCGGCCGAAGGCGCGCCGCGACACCTTCGGTCCCGGCGCGGCCTGGTGGCGCTTCCATTCGCTGATCCGCACCAGCCGCAGCACCCGGTCGACCGTGCCCGCATCGAAGCCGGCCGCCACGATCTCGTCGCGCGACTGCTCCTGGTCGACGAAGCGCAGCAGGATCGCGTCGAGCACGTCGTACGGCGGCAGCGAATCCTGGTCGGTCTGGTTGGCGCGCAGTTCCGCCGACGGCGGCCGCGAGATCACGCCCGGCGGGATCACCGGCGCGCCGCCCACGGTGTTGCGCCACTTCGCCAGCCCGTAGACCTCGGTCTTGTACAGGTCCTTGATCGGCGCATAGCCGCCGCACATGTCGCCGTAGATGGTGGCGTAACCGACGGCGTACTCGCTCTTGTTGCCGGTGGTCAGCAGCAGGCCGCCGAACTTGTTCGACAGCGCCATCATCAGCGTGCCGCGGATGCGTGACTGCAGGTTTTCCTCGGTGGTGTCGGGATCGCGTCCTTCGAACGTCGTCGCCAGCGTGTCGAGGAAGCCGGTGAACGGCTGCTCGATCGGCAGCGCCAGCAGCTTCACCCCGAGCGCGTCGCACTGTTCCTGCGCCAGGTCGTTCGACAGGCCTGCCGTGTAGCGCGAGGGCATGCGCACCGCGGTCACGTTGCCGGCGCCCAGTGCATCCACCGCCAACGCCAGTACCACCGACGAATCCAGCCCGCCGGACAGGCCCAGCCAGGCCTTCGAGAAGCCGTTCTTGCGGCAATAGTCCTGGATGCCGCGCGTCACCGCGCGCCAGGCCAGCGCATCCATGCTTTCGTCGCCATCGTCCATCCACAGCACCGGCGCGAACCTGCGCGACGCCACGTCGTAATCCACCACCAGCCACTGGTCGGCAAATGCAGCGGCGGCCGGATGCACGGTGCCGTCGCCATCGGCGACGACCGCGGCACCGTCGAACACCAGCGCGTCCTGCCCGCCGACCACGTTGAGGTAGGCCAGCGCGGCGCCGGTTTCCTTCGTGCGCTCGGCCAGCAGCGCATCGCGCTGCGCGTGCTTGCCGCGCTCGAACGGCGAGGCATTGGGCACCAGCACCAGCTGCGCGCCCGCGGCGACCGTATCGGCCAGCGGCTCGGCGAACCACAGGTCCTCGCAGATCACCAGGCCCACCGGCACGCCCTTCACGTCGAACACGCACGCACCGCCGTCGGGATCGACGTGGAAGTAGCGGCGCTCGTCGAAGACGTTGTAGTTGGGCAACTCGCGCTTGCGATAGGTCGCCTCGACCCTGCCCTCGCGCAGCACGCTGGCCGCGTTGTAGAGGATGCTGCCGGCACTCTCGGGCCAGCCGACCACCACCGTGATGCCGCCGGTGGCCGCCTTCGCCACCGCGTGCAGCCCCGCCTCGCAGTCGGCGAGGAAGGACGGCCGCATCAGCAGGTCCTCCGGCGGGTAACCGCTGATCGTCAGTTCCGGGAACAGCACGATGTCCGCCTCGTACTCGTCCCTCGCCTCGGCGATCAGCTCGATGATGCGCGCGACGTTTCCATCCACCCCGCCCACCGGGAAGTCGAACTGGGCCATCGCGATGCGGAGCGTGTCGGTCATGTCAGATGCCATGGGTCAGGAAATCGAGTGCCTCGATGATGAGCAGGCGGTCATCGGCCAGGTCAGCCAACGGCTTGCCCAGCATCTGCATCGGCACGTTGGTGATCTGTGCGGTATCCATCACCATCGGCTTGCCCGCGACCGACAGCAATGGCATCAAGCGACTGAGCACGGGGCCTGCCTGTCCCGGCACGATCAGTGGCACCACGACGCGAGACTCGGCGATATCAATCAGGTCGCTCTGCACGTTGAGCCAGCAAGGCACCTCGTGCCGCGACGCCGGGTCGGCATTGGCATAGACATGGAACTGGCTCACGACTTGGTCGATGCCTTGAACGATGCCTTGAAGGCGCGCACGTGGTCGCCGGCAAGCCCGTCGCGCGCGATGCGCGCGTTGTACGCCGCGATCGCCTCGCGGTTTTCTTCCAGCCATTGCTCGCGCTTGCGCGCACGCACTTCCGCTTCCAGCGCCTTCTCCAGCGTGGCCGACAGATTGATGTCCAGCGCCCTGGCTTCTTCCAGCAAGCCCTGGTTGATGCTGACGTTGGTCGCGCGTTTGCCGTAGCCGGCATAGTCTTCACGGATGCGCATGGCGGGCCTCCATTCGATGCGCATGGATCATGCGCATTCCACGGCCACATGTCAAAGACGTGCCCGGGCTGGCGGATCCAGAATGCGGAAGGCCGCCTTCCGGCGGCCTTCCCTTGCCTGACTGGATCCCGACCTGCGCCGGATGACGCCAGATCAGCCGTTCAAGCGCTTCGCGATGGCCGCGCCGAGGTCGCCCGGTGACTTCACCGTGGTCACGCCCGCCTCTTCCATCGCGGCGAACTTGCCCTCGGCCGTGCCCGAGCCACCCGACGCGATCGCGCCGGCGTGGCCCATGCGCTTGCCCTTCGGGGCCGACGCACCGGCGATGAAGCCGACCACCGGCTTGGTGACGTGCCTGGCGATGTATTCGGCCGCTTCTTCCTCGGCGCTGCCGCCGATCTCGCCGACCATGATGATGCCCTCGGTCTGCGGGTCTTCCTGGAACAGCTTCAGCGCGTCGATGAAGTTGGTGCCGTTGATCGGGTCGCCGCCGATGCCGATGCAGGTCGACTGGCCGAGGCCGGCGTCGGTGGTCTGCTTCACGGCTTCA
>JAIUOJ010000174.1 GCA_020161335.1 Pseudomonadota bacterium | reverse complement strand
GCGTGGTTCGATGATAGCGCTATCGGTCCGCATGCCGGCCATCCGCCTCCGGGCGCGTGCGCCGAGCCTCGCCGGTCGCGCTGGGTGATTGTTGCTGTGCAGCGTGCAGGGCTTGAATGGTAGCGCTATCATTTTCTCGTCAGGTGGCGTGCGCGGACCCCGGTCGGCGCGTCCCGGCACCGGGCGACGGATGGATCGATGCACCAGCGGGGGCGGCGATGCGGACACCTGGCAATCATCGCTTCGCGCGAATGCGCCCACGCCCACGGGCGAGTGCCTCGTGACCGGCGCCGCGTCAGGCGACGTGCGGCCCTTGGATGACGCCCGGCAACGGTTACTCCCCGCGGTCCGCTCCGGCATCGGCTCACCCCGCGTCGGACGGACCGCGATTTTCCTGTTCCCTCGCCAGCCGCGCGCGGCGCGCACCGCGATGGCGCGGCGCATGCGCGTGCGCCACCATGCCGCGGTGCCCGCATCCAGCAGGTTCCGCACCGGAGACGCGACGCAATGAGCAGCACCGCGGACAAGTTGTCGGTCACCGAAAAGGTCGGCTACAGCCTCGGCGACCTCGCCGCCAACCTGATCTTCCAGACGCTGGTCACCTTCCTCGCGTTCTTCTACACCGACGTCTACCGCATTCCGGCCGGCACGGCGGCGACGATCATCTTCGTCGTGGGCCTGCTCGGCGCCTTCGTGTTCACGCCGCTGATGGGCGTCGTGGCCGATCGCACGCAGACCCGCTGGGGCAAGTTCCGGCCCTGGATCCTGTGGACGGCGGTGCCGTTCGGCGTGCTCGCGCTGCTGGCCTTCAGCACGCCCGACCTCGGTCCGCAGGGCAAGGTGGCGTATGCGCTGGCCACCTACACCCTGCTGGTGCTGGTGTACGCGGCCAACAACCTGCCGTACTCGGCGCTGAGCGGCGTGCTGACCGGCAACATGGGGCAGCGCAACAGCCTGTCGGCCTACCGCTTCGTGGCGGTGATGGTGGCGCAGTTCGTGATCCAGGTGCTGCTGCTGCCGCTGGTGCTGATCCTCGGCGGCGGCGACAAGGCGCAGGGGTTCCAGACCACGATGATGCTGTTCGCCATCGTCGGCACGGTGTTCTTCCTGATCACTTTCCTCACCACGCGCGAGCGCGTGGTGCCCGCGCCGGAACAGAAGTCGACCATCCGCCAGGACCTGGGCGACCTCGGTCGCAACCTGCCGTGGCTGTTGATGCTGGCCGCGACGATCCTGGTGTTCGTGAACCTCGCGCTCAAGGGCGGCATGTATGTGTATTACTTCAAGTACTACATGAGCGAGCCGCACCTGGCGGCATTCCTGCAGGACGTGGGCTTCAATGGCTTCATCGCCGGGCTCAACACGCTGCTGACCGGGTTGGGCCTGACCGCGTTCCAGTGGCCTGAGGACGCGCCGACCTCGGCCTTCAGCCTGTTCAATGCCGGCGGCATCATCCTGATGATCGTCGGCATCGGCTTCTCGAAGCCGCTGGCCGATCGCTTCGGCAAGCGCAACGTGTTCGCCAGCGCGCTGTTCGTGTCCACGCTGTTCCTGCTCGCGTTCCGGCTGTATCCGCCGGACGCGGTGGGGCTGGTGGTGGCGTCGTACATGCTGCATGGCTTCAGCTACGGCATCACCATCCCGTTGCTGTGGGCGATGGTGGCCGACGTGGCCGACTGGTCGGAATGGAAGAACCACCGCCGCGCCACCGCGATCATCTTCTCCGCGATCCTGATCGGCCTGAAGCTGGGGCTGAGCATCGGCGGCGCGCTGGTGGCCGGCATCCTCGCGCACTACGGCTACGACCCGGACCTGGCCGTGCAGTCGCCGGCCGCGGTGCACGGCATCCAGCTGGCGGTGAGCGTGTACTGCTCGATCCCGTTCCTGTTGTGCGTCGCGTTGATGTTCCTCTACCGGATCGACAAGCCCATGGAGGTGCGCATCGAGCAGGACCTCGCCGCGCGTCGCGCCGCGGCCGCGCCTTCGGTCTGAGCGAGGGGGAGCATCGACATGGCCGACGAGCTCACCCCCCAGGCACTGCAGGCGCTTGCGGCGAAGGCCATCTCGCAGCCGCTGGTGCGCCACATCTACACTGCCGACCCGTCCGCGCACGTGTTCGAGGGCCGGCTCTACATCTATCCCTCGCACGACATCGATGCCGGCATTCCGTTCGACGACGACGGCTCGCACTTCGGCATGGAGGACTACCACGTGCTGCGCCAGGACTCGCCGCAGGGCGAGGCGGTGGACTGCGGCGTCGCCCTGCACGTGAAGGACGTGCCCTGGGCCGAACGCCAGCTATGGGCGCCGGACGCGGCGACGAAGGACGGCCGCTACTACCTGTATTTCCCGGCGAAGCAGGCCGACGGCCGCTTTCGCATCGGGGTCGCGGTCGGCGACCGGCCGGAAGGCCCGTTCACCGCCGAGCCCGAACCGATCGCCGGCAGCTACTCGATCGATCCGGCGGTGTTCGCCGACGACGACGGTGCGCACTACCTCTACTTCGGCGGCCTGTGGGGTGGCCAGCTGCAGCAGTACCGCGACAACGTGCACGATGCCGCGCACGCGGAGCCGGCCGACGAGGCCCCCGCGCTCGGTCCACGGGTGGCGCGGCTGGACGCGGCGATGACCGCGATGGCCGAAGCGCCCCGCGAAGTGCTGATCGTGGACGAGGTCGGGCAGCCGCTGCGCGCCGGCGACCACGCGCGCCGCTTCTTCGAGGCGGCGTGGCTGCACAAACATGCGGGCCGTTACTACTTTTCCTACTCCACCGGCAACACGCATGTCCTGTGCTACGCCGTCGGCGACAGTCCGTACGGGCCGTTCACGTATCGCGGACGCCTCCTCGAGCCCGTGGTGGGCTGGACCACGCACCACTCGATCGTCGAATTCGACGGCCGCTGGTACCTGTACTACCACGACGCGCTGCTGTCGGGCGGCGTCACCCACCTGCGCTCGGTGAAGGTGGCGGAGCTGCACCACGACGCCGCCGGCGACATCCTGCCGCTGCAGCCCTATGGCGCTTGACCTGGCCCCGCGCGCGGACGGCGACGAGGCCTTGCGCCCGTTCCCGCCCGGGCCGCTGCTGTCGATCGGCTCGGGGCGCACGCGGATCGCGCTGGCGCCGGAGGCCGGCGGGCGCATCGCGCGGCTGGTCCACGACGACGTCGACTGGCTGGTCGGATACGACGCGTCGAACGCCGCGATGATCGCCTGGGGCTGCTTCCCCATGGTGCCCTGGGCCGGTCGCGTGCGTCGTGGGGCCTTCCGCTTCGAAGGCCGCGACCACCGCCTGCCCCTCAACCTGCGTGGCCACGCGATCCACGGCGTCGGCTTCGCGCTGCCGTGGCAGGTCGATGCCGTGGCCGGCGACCGCGTGGCCCTGTCGCTGGCACTGCCGGCCGATGCGCGCTGGCCCTTCGGCGGCGTCACCCGGCAGCACATCGAGGTCGGCGACCGGCATGCGTCGATGCACCTGTCGATCACTGCGGGCGACGTGGCGATGCCGGCATCGATCGGATGGCACCCCTGGTTCCGCAAGCCCGATCGCCTGGAGTTCGCGCCGCGAGCGATCTATCCGCGCGACGCGGACGCCATCGCCGTCCCGCCGCCGGTCGCGCCGACGCCTGGTCCCTGGGACGACTGCTTCCTCAACGACGCGCCCGTGCAGCTGCACCTGGGCGGGCAGCGGGTGCGCATCACCTCGGGCTTCGACCACTGGGTGGTGTACGACGAAACGGCGCTGTCCACATGCGTGGAAGCGCAGAGCGGTCCGCCCGATGCCTTCAACCTCGCACCGCGGATCCTGCCGCCGGGCGCATCGCTGCACGGCTGGTTCCGGCTCGACTGGATCTAGCCGTCCCGGCGCCGGGTCAGCCGCCGAACGTCCTGCGCAGCAGTTCCACCAGGCCCCGGCTGTCGTGCAGCCGGCGCACCAGCACCTCGACGTACACGCCCAGCAGCAGCAGGATGATGCCGGTCGCGGCCCAGGCCTTCAGCGGCAGGGTCAGCGCGAACACGTTGAGCTGCGGCGCATAGCGGTTCACGAGGCCGAACGACAGGTCGACGATCAGCAGGATCACCATCACCGGCGCGGCCAGCACCAGCATCGTGGTCATGAAGTAGCTGAAGTGGCCGACGAACAGGTTCATGCCCGAGGCCGCGAGGTCGGGATAGAACGAGGTGGGCGGCCAGATCGCGTAGCTCGACATCAGCAGGTCGAGGAAGATCAGGAACGCACCGCTGGCCATGAACACCCATGCCGCGAACTCCGACAGGAATTCGGCGTGCAGCGAGGTCTGGTGGCCCTGGATCGGGTCGAACACGGTGGCCATGCTCATGCCGACCTGGGTGTCGATGACGTTGCCGGCCGCCGAGATCGCCCAGAACACGATGCCGAAGCAGAAGCCGATCGCGATGCCGATGAACAGCTCCTTGACCACCAGCGCCGGCCACGACAGCGTGCTCATCGTGCCCGGCGGCGCGGTGGTGACCACGATCGGCAGCGCGACGATCGCCAGGCTGACCAGGAAGCTGTTGCGCACCAGCGCCGGCATGTTCTGCGGGCTGATCAGCGGCAGCATCACGAACGCACCGATGATGCGCGGCAGGGTCAGGCCCAGCGCGAGCATCATGGTTTCGATCGAGGAGAAGAACGGCATCAGTGGCGGATCAGGGCCGGGAACTCGGAGAAGATGCGGTTGGAGTAGGTGTACAGCGTGCCACCGATCATCGCGCCGGTGACGAACAGCGCCAGCACGATCGCCACGAACTTCAGCGCGTAGGCGAAGGTCTGCTCCTGCAGCTGGGTGGCGGCCTGCAGGAACGCGACCACCAGGCCGACGAGGGCCGCGGCCGCGATCGGCGGCCCCGACAGGATCAGCACCAGCCACAGCGCGTAGCGGGTCAGTTCCAGCACTTCACCCATGGCGTGTCCTCCGTGCGGCCGTGCCGGTCATGGCGTGTAGGTCAGCACCAGGCCATGCACCAGCTTGGCCCAGCCATCGATCAGCACGAACAGCAGCAGCTTGAACGGCAGCGAGACCGTGGTCGGCGACATCATCATCATGCCCAGCGCGAGCAGGATGTTGGCCACCACCAGGTCGATGATCAGGAACGGCAGGAAGATCAGGAAGCCGATCTGGAAGGCGGTGGTGAGCTCGCTGACCGTGAATGCGGGGATGACCACGATGAAGTCGTCGACGCTCAGCGCGTCGCGGCGTTCGGGCGGCAGCAGGCTCTGCGCGCTGCGCAGGAAGAAGCCGCGTTCGGCGTCGTTGGAATGCTTGATCAGGAAGGTGCGCAGCGGTTCCTTGCCGGCGTCGAACATCGCCAGCAGGCGGGCGCCCTCGCTGCCGCCGAACGCAGGTGGCGGCGCCGGCGCCGGCCCGCGCGCGACGATGTCCGCGACCGGTGCCGGCGCGGCCTCGCCGGCGGGCGGGGCCTGCGCGGCGAGCGCCGGATCGCCGGTGACCACGTTCTCGAACAGCGGCCCCGGCGTGCCGGCACGGCGCGTGGCGTC
>JAIUOJ010000173.1 GCA_020161335.1 Pseudomonadota bacterium | reverse complement strand
GAGGGGACGCAGTATCCGGCGCGAGGCGCGGAAGCGGTCGCCGAAGTGCGCCACGCCGTCGGCGCGCATGCGCGGGGCGTGTTCGCGCAGGTAGGCCTCGAGCGCAGCCGCGTCGCGCAGCAGGTAGTGCACGCACAGGTGCAGCCGGTCGTCGCCGGATGCGCCATCGCGCACTTCGAACACGCGCGCGGAGACGAAGCCGGGCAGGGCCAGCATCGTCTTTACGTGCGCGTCCAGCCAGGCGCGATAGGCGTCGGCGATGGCGGCCTCGACGTCGAGGTTGACCTCGTAGACCACGCCGTCGCCCATGCTCACATTCCCACCAGTCCGACGATCGCGGTGAACGCGGCGCCGAACGACAGCAGCACCACGTAGCACCAGCCGAGCACGGCGTACTTGAGCAGGGTCATCGGCCAGCCCTGGCGGTACACCCGCTTCTGCATCAGCAGCAGGTACAGCGGCATCCAGATCCAGAGCGCGGCCTCGAGCAGCTTGAACACCACGCCGCGCCAGCCGCCGTCGGGCGCCAGCCAGTGGTCGAGCGCGCTGAGCACGAACAGCAGCAGCACCGCCAGGCACAGGAAGGCATGGCTGTGCAGGGCGACGATCAGGTGTTCCATGTACAGCCGGCGCTTGAACACGTACAGCACCTTCAGCATCAGCGCGAACACCGGCAGCAGCACGAACAGCGTCGACGGCACGGCGCCGAGCATCGCGTCCTTGAACAGGTCCGGGTCTTCCTGCACGCGCGGGATGTTCTTCTGCACGCGCCCCACCTGCTGGTTCAGCCAGTCGTTGGCGAACCCCGGCAACCAGGTCACGGCGATCGGGTTCTTTTCCGCGTCCCAGTCGCCGTCGTCGAAGCGCAGCCGCGCCACGTTCGGCGGTGGCGGCGGTTGGCCGGCGGCTTGCGCCTCGCGCAGGCGGCGGATGCGGCTGTCGGCCTGGGCGCGGATCGCGGCCTCGCCGCTGCGCAAGGCGGCCTCGGAGGCGCGCCGCGCGACGTCGGCGCCGGCCTGGCCGGGGCCCTCCGCGGCGGTGCCCGCGGCCGCCGTCCCGGCCTCGATCGCGGCCGTGGTCGCGGCCAGTTCGGCGAGCGCGGCATCGCGCGCCTGTTCCACGTCGGCCACGGTGAGCGCGGTTTCGATCGCGTTGTCGCCGCCGAAGTTGACGCCGCCGCCCTCGCCGAAGCTGACGGTCAGCTTGCCGACGAAGAAGGTGAGCACGGCAAGGAAGAAGAACAGCCGGAACGGACTGACGTAGCGGATGCGGCGCCCGGCGAGGTACTCGTTGCTGAGGTAGCCGGGCTTGCCCAGCAGCGGCCACAGCGTGCGCGGCAGGCGCCCGTCCCACTCGAACACGCTGTCGAGCACGTCGCCGATCAGGCTGGAGAAATGCCGCACCAGGCCCTTCACCGGCTGCCCGCAGGCGTAGCAGTGCTCGCCCAGCAGCGGCGTGCCGCAGTTGGCGCAGTTGCCCAGCCCCGGCGCCGGCTCGGGCGAAGGCGACGGGCTGTCCGGCAGTGCGGGCGTTGCGGTCATCGGCGGTCCCCGGAAGTGCGGGTAAGATACCGGCCGCCGCCGACCCGGCGCCAGCGCGCGACACTGGATCGCTGCCGGCCGCAGTCGCGTTCCGTCCCCCGCATGTCCCCGTCCCCCGCGCCCGCCCGCTTCCGCGGCGAAGTGCGCACCACCGCCGTCCTCGCCGCGCCGCTCGTGGCCGGGCACCTGTCGACCGGGTTGATCGGTTTCGTCGACAACGTGATCGCCGGTCGCCATGGCACCAACACGCTGGCCGCGGTCGCCGTCGGCACCGCGCTGTTCTGGCTGCCGATGATGGTGCCGATGGGCACGCTGATGGCGCTGCCGCCGTCGGTGTCGCAACTCGATGGCGCCGGGCGCCGGGCCGAGATCGGGCCGCTGTTCCGGCAGGCGCTGTGGCTGTCGGCGGCGCTGGGGATCGTGCTGTTCGCGCTGCTGACGCTGTCGGCGCATGCGCTCGCGCCGATGGGCATCGCGCCGGAAGTGCGGCCCGCGGCGGCCGAATTCCTGCACGGGATCCGCTGGGGCATCCCGGCGCTGACCCTGTACTTCTGCATGCGCTACCTGTGCGACGGCCTGCACTGGACGCTGCCGACGATGGCCTTCGGGTTCGGTGGCCTGCTGGTGCTGCTGCCGCTGGGCTATGCGCTCACGTTCGGTGCGTTCGGATTCGCCGAGCGCGGCGCCGGCGGCCTCGGCCTGGCGTCGGCGGTGATGATGTGGGCGCAGGCGCTGGGCTTCATGGCCTATCTCGCGACCGCGCGGCGCTTCGATGCGCTGCAGCTGTTCTCGCGTTTCGATCCGCCGCGCTGGCGCGAGATCTCGACGCTGCTCAGGACCGGCCTGCCGATCGGCGTGACCGTGGCCATGGAGGGCGGGCTGTTCATCGTCACCGCGCTGCTGATCGGCCGCATCGGCGAGCTTGAAGTGGCCGCGCACCAGATCGCGATCAACGTCGCCAGCCTGTGCTTCATGGTGCCGTTCGGCGTGGCCGAGGCGACCACGGTGCGGGTGGGCCATGCGGTCGGCAGCGGCCGCGGCGGCCACGGCGTGCGCCAGGCCGCGCTGGCCGGCCTGGCCCTGGTGCTGATGACCCAGGCGGTGTCGGCGGTGGTCCTGCTGGCCGGGCACGACGCCATCGCCGCGATCTACACGCGCGACCTGGCGGTGGCGTCGCTGGGCGGCAGCCTGCTGCTGTTCGCGGCGGCATTCCAGTTCCCGGATGGCGTGCAGGTGCTGTCGGCCGGCGCGCTGCGCGGGCTCAAGGACACGCGTGTGCCGATGCTGATCGCCGCCTTTGCCTACTGGGGCGTGGGCATGCCGCTGGGCGCCGGCCTCGGCCTCGGGCTGGGCTGGGGCCCCAGGGGCATGTGGCTGGGCCTGATCGCCGGCCTGCTGGTCGCGGCGATCCTCATGGCCCGGCGCTTCCTGCGCAGCAGCCGGCGCGAGGCGCTGGTCGGCGTGCCGCAGGCCACGGTGACCAAAGGGGCATGAAAACCGCGGGGTTCGCGGGTACGCTGGCCATCCGGAACAGGGAGCCTTGTCCACAATGAGTGAAACGAACACGCGCGGGCCTTTGCTGCGCGCCATCATCGGGATCTGGGACGGCATGAACTTCGTCCGTCGCCTGATCCTCAACGTCCTGTTCTTCCTGCTGTTGCTGCTGGTGCTGCTGGCGATCCTCGGCGGCCGCGGCGGCGTGGCGCCGCTGGAGGCGCGCACCACCCTGGTGATCGCGCCCGAGGCGAAGCTGGTCGAGCAGTACACCTCCGACCCGGTCAGCCGCTCGCTCGAGGCCAGTTTCGGCAGCGGCCCGGCGGAAGTGCAACTGCGCGACCTGCTGCGCGTGCTGGAGGCGGCCAAGGACGACGCGAACATCGAGCGCGTGCTGCTGCGCGTGGACCGCATGTCGTTCACCGGCTACGCCTCGCTGCGCGAGATCGGCAAGGCGATCCAGGCCCTGCGCGCGTCCGGCAAGCAGGTGGTCGCGTTCGGCGAACGCTTCACGCAGGGGCAGTACCTGCTGGCGGCGCAGGCCGACGAGGTCTACCTCGACCCGATGGGCGAGATCCTGCTGACCGGCCTCGACGGCTACCGCCAGTACTACCGCGAGGGCCTGCAGGACAAGCTCGGCGTCGACATGCACCTGTTCAAGGTCGGCGAGTACAAGTCCGCCGCCGAGCCCTTCATCCTCGATGCCGCGTCGCCGGAATCGAAGGAGGCCTCGCTGTTCTGGATGGGCGACGTGTGGCAACGCTACATCGCCGACGTCGCCAAGCTGCGCAAGACCACGCCCGAAGCGCTCAACGCCAGCATCGACGGCCTGCCCGAGGGCATTGCCGCGGTCGAGGGCGACGCGGCGAAGTACGCCGTGCAGCAGAAGCTGGTCGACGGCCTGAAGACGCAGGAGGAGGTGGAGGCGATGCTCGCCGAACGCGGCGAGGCCGACACCGATGCCGAGGGCGGGTTCCGCCAGGTCGCGCTGTTCGACTACCTGCGCCACGCCGAGGGCACGGTGTCGCCGGCCGACCAGCGGCCGCAGGTCGCGGTGGTGGTCGCCGAAGGCAACATCGTCGAGGGCCGCCAGCCGCCGGGCACGATCGGCGGCGAATCGACCGCCGCGCTGCTGCGCGAGGCGCGTGACGATGACAAGGTCAAGGCGGTGGTCCTGCGCGTGAATTCCGGCGGCGGCTCCGCGTTCGCCTCGGAGGTCATCCGGCGCGAGATCATCGGCCTGCAGAAGGCGGAGAAGCCGGTGGTGGTGTCCTTCGGCGACGTCGCCGCCTCCGGCGGCTACTGGATCAGCATGGATGCCGACCGCATCTATGCCGACGAATCCACGATCACCGGCTCGATCGGCATCTTCGCCCTGGTGCCGACGTTCCCGCGCACGCTGGAGAAGATCGGCGTGCATACCGACGGCGTCGGCACCACGCGCATGGCCGGCGTGTTCGACGTCAGCCGGCCGATGACGCCCGAGCTGGGGTCGGTGATCCAGTCGATCATCGACAAGGGCTACCGCGACTTCACCACCAAGGTGGCGCAGGGCCGCAAGCGCACGGTCGAGCAGATCGACGCGGTCGCGCGCGGTCGTGTGTGGACCGGCGCGCAGGCGAAGGAGCGCGCGCTGGTCGACGCTTTCGGCGGCGTGCAGGACGCGATCGCCGATGCCGCCGCGCGCGCCAAGCTGGGCGAGTCCGGGCAGTGGCGGGTGCGCTACGTCGAACGCGCGGCGACGCCCTTCGAGCGCTGGTTCTCGGGCTTCGCGCAGGGCCGCCTCGGCCGCGCCTGGCTGCACGACTCCGACCTCGCGCAGGTGCTGCTGGCGCGTGCCGCGCCCAGGGCCGACGCCGACCTGCGTTTCCTCGAGCAGGCCCTGCGCACGCAGGACGGCGCGACCGTGAAGGCGCTGGCGCACTGCTTCTGCGGGTTCTGATCGCGACACCGGCCCGCCGGCACAGGCGGACCAGGAAACGCCCGGCCTGGACCGGGCGTTTTCCTTCAGGGGGCGGTGCTTGCGTGGCCGGGAGTGGCCCGGATCAGCGCTTCACGTCGAGGCGTTCGCCACGCACCAGGGCCATCACGTCGTCGGCATCGACCAGGTTGAAGTCGCCCGGCACCGCGTGCTTCAGGCAACCCGCGGCGTGACCGAAGCGCAAGCTGTCGGCGTCGTTCCAGCCGCTGGCAAGGCCGTGCAGGACGCCCGCGGCGAAGGCATCGCCGCCGCCGATGCGATCCACGATGCCCGTCAGTTCACGCGCGTCCACCTGGTGCAGCTCGCCTGCGCGCGTGGCCATCAGCGCACCGAGCGCGTGGTGTTCGACGCTTGCCTGCGCGCGCGTGGTGCAGGCGATCCGCTGCAGGCGCGGGAAGGCGTCGAAGGCGCGTCGCGCGGCCTGCGCGAAGCGCTGCGCATGCGTGTCGGGCGTGGCGGCGGTGGCGGCACCCAGCACCACGTCGATGTCGCGATGGTCGGCGAACGCGATTTCGGCGCCGTCCAGCAGCGGGCGCAGGAGCGTGGCCGGATCGCCGTCCCAGCGCGCCCACAG
>JAIUOJ010000172.1 GCA_020161335.1 Pseudomonadota bacterium | reverse complement strand
AGGGGCCGCATCGCGGGCCGCGGCTATCATGCGCGGATGGAACACGTGCATCCCGTCCTGATCGTGGGCGGCGGCCTGGTGGGCGCCAGCCTGGCGCTGGCGCTCGATCGCGCCGGCGTGGCTGTCACGCTCGTCGAGGCCGCGCCGGCGGGCGCGATGCCGGCGGTGTTCGACCAGCGCAACCTCAGCTTCGCCGACGCCACCGTGAACGCGCTGCAGGCGCTTGGCGTGATGGCGGGCCTGCGCGCGCCGTCCGGCGCCATCCGCCGCATCCACGTCAGCCGCAGCGGCGACTTCGGCCGGGTCGCGCTGGACGCGGCCGGGTACGGGCGCGAGGCGTTCGGCCAGGTGGTGGTGGCGCGCGATTTCGGCGAAGCACTGGAAGCGCGGCTGGCGGCGCTGCCGCAACTGGTACGCCGGCGCCCGGCGCGGTTCCTCGGCTTCGCGGGCGACGGCGAAGGCGTGCGCCGCGTGCGCATCGCCGACGACGACGGCGAACGGATCGTGCAGGCGCGGCTGGTGGTCGCCGCCGACGGTACCCGCAGCGCGGTGCGCGAGGCATTGCACGTCGACGTCGACGAACACGACTATCGCCAGCGCCTGTTCGTGGCCCGGCTGCGCACGCAGCGCGCGCCGGACGGCACCGCCTACGAGCGCCTCGGCGACCACGGCCCGACCGCGCTGCTGCCACGCGGCGATGGCGCCTGGGGCCTGGTGCATGGCGTGGCCGAGGCGGAGGCGGACCGCGTCGCGGCGCTGGATGACGAAGCCTTCCTCGACCACGTGCAGGCCGCCTTCGGCTGGCGTGCCGGGCGCTTCCTCGAGGTCGGCCCGCGCAGCGTGTATCCGGCGGTGCGCGTGGTCGCGCGGCATATCGTCGCGCCGCGCGCGGTGCTGGTCGGGAACGCGGCGCAGACCCTGCACCCTGTCGGCGCGCAGGGCTTCAACCTCGGCCTGCGCGATGCGCTGACCCTGGCCGAGGAGATCGCCGCGAACCCGGGTGATCCCGGCGCGGACGCGGTGCTCGCGCGCCATGCCGCGCGCCGCCGCGAGGATCGCGAACGCACGCTGGCGTTCTCCGATGGCCTCGCCCGCATCACCGCCAACGACGCGCCGCTGCTGCGCCCGCTGCGCAGCCTCGGCCTGCTGGCGGTCGACCGCGTGCCCTCGCTGCAGGCGATGCTGGCCGGCGGCGCGATGGGCTATCGCGGCGACGTGCCTGCGCTGTGCCGGGGCGCAGGGGCGGGCGACGACGCCCACGGGCAGGCGCGCGCATGAGCCGGCGCGACCTGCACGACGTGGCGGTGGTGGGTGGCGGCGTGGTCGGAGCTGCCTGTGCGCTGGCGCTGGCCGGGCAGGGGCTCGACGTGTGCCTGCTCGAGGCGACGCAACCGGCGCCCTGGTCCGCGGCGGATCCCGACCTGCGCGTGTATGCGCTGGCGCCCGACAACGCGGCGTTGCTGGACGCGCTCGATGCCTGGCGCCCGGTGCGCGCCACCCGCGCGCAGCCGTATCGCCGCATGCAGGTGTGGGACGCCGGCGGCGGCGACGCGCTGTGCTTCGATGCCGACGCGCTCGCGCGCCGCGAACTGGGCTGGATCGTCGAACACGGCCTGCTGGTCGACGTGCTGTGGCGCGCGCTGCGGCACTCGACCGTGCGCGTGCGCTGCCCGGCGCGCGTCGAGGCGATGGAACAGGACGACGACGGCGTGCGCCTGCGCCTGGACGACGGCGTGCGCGTCGCCGCGCGCATCGCGATCGCCGCGGACGGCGCGGCCTCGCGGCTGCGCACGCTGGCCGGCATCGGCGTGGACGGGCGCGACTACGCCCAGCGCGGCGTGGTCGGCTACGTGCAGACCGAACGGCCGCACGAGGACACCGCGTGGCAGCGCTTCCTGCCGAGCGGGCCGCTGGCCCTGCTGCCGTGGGTCGACGGGCGTTGCTCGATCGTGTGGACCTTGCCGAACGACGAAGCGGCGCGCGTGCTGGCGCTCGGCGACCACGATTTCGGGCGCGAGCTCACCGCCGCGTTCGATGCGCGCCTCGGTACCGTCGTGCCTGCGTCCAGGCGCGTCGCCTTCCCGCTGCAGCGCCAGCTCAGCGCCACCCAGCAGGCCGGTCGCGTGCTGGTGGTCGGCGACGCCGCGCACGCGGTGCACCCGCTCGCCGGGCAGGGCGTCAACCTCGGCCTGCGCGACGTGGCCGCGTTGCGCGCGCTGGTGACCGATGCACGCGGGCGTCGCGTCGACTGGGACAGCCCGCATCGCCTTGCGCGCTGGGCGCGCACGCGGCGCAGCGAGAATGCCGTCGCCGCGCACGCCTTCGAAGGCATCAACCGCCTGTTCTCCAACGACGGCGTGGCCAGCACCCTGCTGCGCGGCCACCTGCTCGGCATCGCCGGCCGCTTGCCGCCGGTGTTGGATGCGCTGTGGCGGCGCGCCGCCGGCACCTGAGCCGACCGCGTCGCCGGATCAGTGCGCGGTGGCCTGCGGCTTGCCGCGCAGGCGCTTGAACAGCGTCACCGCCAGGACCACCAGGCCGCCGGCGACGATGCCGACGACGGCGTTGACCAGCATCGGCGTCAACGCGCCGAGCACCGCCCCCACGCCGGGGACCGCCGCCGCCTCGACCGCCGCATCGCCGATCCATTCGCTGACGGCGTGGAAACCGTGGGTGAGGATGCCGCCGCCGACCAGGAACATCGCCGCGGTGCCGGCGATCGCCAGGCCCTTCATCAGCCACGGCGCCGCGCGCAGGATGCCGCGGCCGAGTGCCCGCGCGGAAGCGGACGCGGCCTGGCTGAGGTGGCGCCCGGCGTCGTCGAGCTTGACGATGCCCGCGACCAGGCCGTACACGCCGATCGTCATCAGCACCGAGATGCCGGTCAGCACCAGCAGCTGGGTCATGAACGGCTGGCCGGTGACGGTGCCGAGCGAGATCACGATGATCTCCGCCGACAGGATGAAGTCGGTGCGCACCGCGCCCTTGATCTTGTCCTTCTCGAACGCGACCAGGTCGATCTGCTCGTCGCGCACCGCCTCGACGTGCGCCGCGCGCTCGGCGGCGTCGAGGCTGCGCTGCTGGAAGAACTTGTGCCAGACCTTCTCGAAGCCCTCGTAGCACAGGAACAGGCCGCCGAGCATCAGCAGCGGCGTCACCGCCCACGGCAGGAAGGCGCTGATCGCCAGCGCCGCCGGCACCAGGATCGCCTTGTTGAGCGCCGACCCCTTGGCGACCGCCCACACCACCGGCAGTTCGCGGTCGGCGCGCACGCCGCTCACCTGTTCGGCGTTCAGCGCGAGGTCGTCGCCGAGCACGCCCGCGGTCTTGCGCGCGGCGAGCTTGGTCATCACCGCGACGTCGTCGAGCACGGTGGCGATGTCGTCGAGCAGGACCAGCAGGCTGGAGGCCATGGGCGTCGGTGTCGGGGAGTCGGCGCCGGATTGTAGGCGGCGGCGCGTGAATCCGACAGGGCGGGCGACGCCGCGGGCGAATCCGGTCGTGCGCGCGGTCAACGCCGGCGCGGCGGCACCGCGAACACGGTGATTTCCTCGCGGTCGTGGTAGAGCTGCCGGGCGCGCACGTCCAGCGGCAGTCCGGCGCTGTCGCGGAACAGGTCCAGGCACAGGCGCGTTTCCTGCCAGCGCTTCTTCATCGGCAGCTTGAGGTTGAAGATCGCCTGCCGGCACCAGCCCTCGCGGAACCAGTCGCCCATGCGTCGCGCGACGCGAGAGGGCTGCTCGACCATGTCGCAGACCATCCAGTCCAGCGGCTGTGACGGCTGCCAGCGGAAGCCGTCGGCCTGCAGGTGCTCGACCAAGCCATGTTCGAGCACGTGCGGGCGCAGCGGACCGTTGTCGATCGCGATCACGCGCAGGCCCTGGCGCGCCAGCACCCAGGTCCAGCCGCCCGGGGCGGCGCCGAGGTCGGCGGCGGTCTTGCCGTGCTGCAGCTGGCGCTCGCGGGTGGCGTCGTCGACCAGGGTCAGCAGCGCTTCCTCCAGCTTGAGCGCGGAGCGCGACGGCGCATCGGCGTGCAGCTTCAGGCGCGGGATGCCCAGCGGCCAGGGCGCGCTGTCGCCGGGCCGGCCGCGCGCGACGAAGGCGTGGTCGCCGGCGACGAAGCACACGTGCAATCGCGGCAGGCGCGGCTGCTCGCTGGCGGTCAGCAGGCCGCGCTTGCGCAGCGCCGGGCGCAGCGCGTTGCCGAAGCTGCGGGCGAGCCCGGACAGCGGCTTGCCGGCATCGGAATCGGGGTGCTCGACGCACAGGTCGCCGTAGCGCGGGTCCCGGTCCGCGGCACCTTCACCCCGCGTCGCGTCGAGCGCGTCGAGGATCGGCGCCATCCTGTCGTGGGTGTCGAGCCCGCGCAGGTCCGCAATCAATTCGAGTTTCTGGCGCGCGAACACGAGTGTGTCGAACGGCAATGCCGACGACAGCGCCGCGCCGTCCTCGCCGAGGAATTCGACGTAGCCGCTGTCGCGCACGGCGCGGGCATAGCCGGCGGCGCCGGCCTCCGCGGCGCGGTCGGTGAGTTCCGCGGCGAGGTCCGCCTCGAAACCGGCGCGGCAGTAGCACAGCAATCCGGTCGACGTCATGCGCGCATTGTAGGGCTTGCCCGGACGTGATCCGGGCGCGGGCCCCGGGCCGCCGGCGGCTCAGTAGCGGCCGCCCTCGGCGATGCCGTAGTCGCGCAGCACGGTGCGCGCGGCGTCGCGCTCCAGGTCGCGGACCACGGCGATGCCGCGGCGCTCGAGTTCGCCCACCCAGTCGGCGGGCAGCGGGCCCTCGTCGAACGGCGTCAGCGCCTCCACGTCCTCGCTGCGCGCACCGATCAGCAGGCGGTCGATGCCGGCCCAGACCGTGGCGCCGTAGCACTGGCAGCACGGCTGCGACGACGTGGCCAGCACGAAGCGGCCGATGGCGTTGCCGTCGAGGTCGCGGTTGAGGCGCGCGCGCTGCAGGCGCTGCTGCGCAAGCATGTACGCCATGGTCTCGGCATGCGCCACCGAGCAGCTCTGTGGCAGCACGCGGTTGACGCCGACGGACACGATGCGGTCGTCGTCGGCGTTGAACACCGCCGCGCCGAACGGCCCGCCGCTGCCGGCGTCGATGTTGCGCCGGGACAGCTCGATCGCGAGCGCCACCTTGGCCGCGTCGCCGGGATATGCCCGCGCGGGATCGACGTGTTCGTGGACCCAGGCGGGCAGGGTGAGGTGGACCTGCGCGTACAGCATCAACGGTCCACTTCGAGCGGCCCGGAGACCGCGCGGCACTGGCCCTGGGTGCAGGTGCAGGCCTGGATGTCCTGCCAGCCGCAGACCGAACTGGTGCCGGTGCGCTCGCACTCGGCGCGCACCGCCGCCGGATCGACCGCGCTGTCCTTGTTCACGCACGCGGGGAAGTAGCCGCAGCAGTTGCCGACGTTCTTCACTTCGCAATCGGCCGCGACCCGGCACGACAGCCCGGGTTGCAGCGGCGTGCCGGCGGCCAGGGGCGCATCCACGACGGGCGTGTCCGCGGCGGGCAGGGCGGCCGCGGCGGGCGACGCGGCGGTGCCGGTCGCCTGCGGCGCCGAGCAGGCCGCCAGCAGCAGCGCGAGGACGCCCGCCAGCGGCGCGCGC
>JAIUOJ010000171.1 GCA_020161335.1 Pseudomonadota bacterium | reverse complement strand
CGCGGCGAAGCCGGCCCCGCGCAAGCAGGCCGCCGCGAAGCCGGCGAAGAAGGGCGCCGCGCCCGCAGGCGAGGCGGCGCCCGTGGCGCGCAAGCCCGCCCGCAAGGCCGCGCACAAGCCGACCGTGCGTGGCCCGAAGTCGCCCACCAACGGCTTTTCCATGTCGATTCCCGTCGCGCCGCTGCCGCTGGCGCCGGGCGACGACGCGTAACCGGCCCCGCGCAGGAGCACCGCGAGCATGAACGGACCGCTGAACATCACCCTCGACGACATTGCCGGCGAGGCGAGCAAGTTCCAGCAGAAGCTGGGCGCCGGCCTGCAGACGCTGCGCGAGGTCGACGACGTCGACTTCGGCGCCACCACGCGCGAGGAAGTGTGGCGCGACGGCAAGGTGGTGCTGTACCGCTTCGTCGGCGAGCGCAAGCCGAGCGCGCGGATCCCGATGCTGATCTGCTACGCGCTGGTGAACCGGCCGTACATGGTCGACCTGCAGTCCGACCGTTCGCTGGTCAAGGGCCTGCTCGAACGCGGCGAGGACGTGTACATCATCGACTGGGGCTACCCGGACCGCTCCGATCGCTTCCTCACGCTGGAGGACTACATCGAGCGCTTCCTCGGTGGCGCCATCGACCACCTGCGCCGCACCCACGGGCTGGACGCGGTCAACCTGCTCGGCATCTGCCAGGGCGGGGCGTTCTCGCTGTGCTATTCCGCGCTGAACCCGGACAAGGTCAAGAACCTGATCACCATGGTCACGCCGGTGGATTTCCAGACCGAGGACAACATGCTCTCGAACTGGACCCAGGGCATGGACATCGACCTGATGGTCGACACCCTGGGCAACGTGCCCGCGGACATGATGAACCTGTGCTACCTCACGCTGAAGCCGTGGCGGCTGTTCGTGCAGAAGTACGTCGGGCTGGTCGACATCCTCGACGACAGGAAGGCGCTGGAGGATTTCCTGCGCATGGAGAAGTGGATCTTCGACTCGCCCGACCAGGCCGGCGAGGCGTTCCGCCAGTTCATCAAGCAGTTCTACCAGGGCAACGGCTTCATCAACGGCGGCATCACCATCGGCGAGCGTGAAGTCGACCTGGGCTTCGTCGACATGCCGGTGCTCAACATCTTCGCCGAACAGGACCACCTGGTGCCGCCGGACGCGTCTCGCGCGCTCAAGGGCGTGGTCGGCACCACCGATTACTCCGAGCTGTCGTTCAAGGGCGGGCACATCGGCATCTACGTGTCCGGCCGCGCGCAGAAGGAAGTGCCCAGCGCGATCCACGACTGGCTGGCACGGCGCGCGCGCTGAATCGCGCATGGCGCGTGTGCGATGGCTGGCATGGGCCCTGTGCATGCCGCTGGCGATGGCGTTGGCGGCGTCCCCGGCGTCTGCGTCGGGCGCCGGGCGCGAGATCGAGGCGCTGATCGCCGCGATGGCGACCTCCGGCTGCGAGTTCCAGCGCAACGGCCGCTGGCATGACGCGGCCCGCGCGCAGGCGCACCTGCAGCGCAAGTACGACTGGCTGCGCAAGCGCGGGCTGGCCGACACCGCCGAGCTGTTCATCGAGCGCGCCGCCACCCGCAGCAGCACCAGCGGGCAGGCCTACCGCGTGCGCTGCCCGGGCCGCCCGGACACGACGTCGGGGGCGTGGTTCGAGGCCAGGTTGCGGCAGCTGCGCGCCGCGGAATCCTGACGCACGGCGCGCTAGACTTCCGTCTCGCCAGGAGCACATCCCATGACCACGCCCAATCCCGGCAAGTCCCCGGGCCTGACCCGATCGATCCACGACCGCGTCCTCGGAGGCGTGGTGGCCGGCATCGCGCATCGCTTCGGCTGGAGCCCCACCTGGACGCGCGTGGGCTACGTGCTGGTCTCGGTGCTGTCGGCCGCGTTCCCCGGCATCCTCGTCTACCTCGTGCTGTGGCTGCTGATCCCGGAAGGCGACGATTGACCGCTGCCGACGTGCCGCGACCGACGCGCTGGACGCGTTGCTTGGCGCAGGTGCTGGGCGTGCTGTGGACACTGCCGAACACGCTCGCCGGGCTGCTCGCGGGGCTGGCGGGGATCGCATTCGGCGCGCACGCGCACCTTGATGGGCGCGAACGCGCGATCGTGTTCCATCGCTGGCCCTGGGGCCCGGGCGGCGCGCTCACGCTCGGCAACGTGATCCTGCATACCGGCGACAGCCTGGACGAGCGCTGCGCCACCTACGCCCACCGCGCCGGCTGGTGCGAGGATCCCGACATCGCGCTGCGCGACCATGAGCGCGCGCACGTGTTCCAGTACATGGTGCTGGGCCCGCTGTTCCTGCCGCTGTACTTCCTGTGCGGCGGCATCAGCGTGCGCAACCGCTTCGAGCGCGCCGCCGACCGCTATGCGCTGACCGGCCGCGGTTGGTGGCCCTGGACCGGTTGAGCACCGGCGGCCAGCCTGCCGACGAGCGGTCGCCGGGTTTTACATCGCGATAACGCGCGGCGCGATACGCTGTCCTCGTCGAAGAAAAAGCGGACGGCGCAAGCCAGACGCAATCGCTTCGGCAAGGAAGGCTCAGCCGACCGGGTCAAACCGGGAGACTGGGCCTTCTGCTTGTGCGCGCTGCGTCTGCGTGATCGCGGCGTCGCGCTCGCGAGCGTGGTTGCCGGCCCGGCCCCTCAGGGCGACCCCGGAAACGAGGCCAGCGACGTGCCGAGCACCTCGCCGTCCGGCCCGAAGCGCCGCTCCGCGAACACGATGCGGTCTGTCGCCATCAGCACCACGCTGCTGCAGCGCGTGCCGTAGCGCGCATCGAGCACGAACGGCGGCGACAGCGCGCGCTCCAGTTCGAGGCCGACGCCGGTGTCGGGCAGCTCGTCGTCCGGTGCCCGGGTGGTGTCGCGCAGTGCGGTGAACAGCGGTTCGATCGCCGCCGCGACGCGGCTCTCGCCGGCATCGGCACCGAGCGCACCGGCCGCGTCCGAATCCAGCCAGGCGGCGAGCGCGCGGGTGGCGCGCACGCTTTTCGGCCAGGGTGCGTCGAACGCGCCGTTCGACATTGCGTGCACGCCCGGCGCGACCACGCGATGCGCGAACGCCGGGTGGTTGCCGGCGCTGGACAGCGAGGCGCCATCGCAGGTGACGAGGTTGAAGCGTCCGTACTCCGCGGCGGTCGGCGCCAGCGCCTCGCCGAAGTCCGTTGCGTCGTCGTCGCCGCGCACGAACTCGCGGACCAGCCAGCCGCGCGAGCGCGGCAACGCTTCCATCGGCAGGCCGCCGGCACGCACGTTGGTCACCGCCGCGAGGCGGCCGCGCGTGGACACCTGCAGCCAGCCGCCGCCGGCCACGAGGTCGCGGCCGCCGTAGACATCGGGTGCGTCGGGATCGATGCCGGCCGCGGCCGCGGGCCGGGCATGGAACTCGTCGCGATTGGCGGCGAGGGCCAGCGTCCAGCGCGGATGCACGCGCCAGGCGAGCGCGACCAGGCACATGGGATCAGGCGCCGGGCGGGTCGCGCACGACCAGCAGGCGCGGCTCGCTCATGTCCTCGATCGCCCAGCGCACGCCCTCGCGTCCCAGCCCGGAGTGCTTCACGCCGCCGTAGGGCATGTTGTCGACGCGGAAGCTCGGCACGTCGCCGACGATCACGCCTCCCACCTCCAGCCGGTCCCAGGCGCGCATCGCGTGTGCGAGCTGGCCGGTGAACACGCCGGCCTGCAGGCCGAAGTCGCTGTCGTTGACGCGATCGATCGCCTGGTCGAAATCGTCGAAGGGTTCGAGCATCGCCACCGGCCCGAACACTTCCCTGCGGTAGAGGTCGCTGTCGCGCGGCACTTTTTCCAGCAGGGTGGCGGGCACCAGGTTGCCCTTGCGCCTGCCGCCGGCGAGCCGTTTCGCGCCCTTGCGTTCGGCCGCGGCGACCCAGGCTTCGATGCGGCTCGCGGCGTCCTCGTCGATCACGGGCCCGATGAAGGTCTTCTCGTCGCGCGGATCGCCCATGCGCAGCCCGGCGACCTTCTGCTTCAGCTTCTTGCGCAAGGCGGGATAGAGGCTGACGTGGACCAGGATGCGCTGCACGCTGATGCAGCTCTGGCCGGACTGGTAGTAGGCACCGAACACGAGGCGGTCGACGACGTGGTCGAGCTCCGCGCCCGGGTCGGCGTCGACGATGCAGGCGGCATTGCCGCCCAGTTCCAGCGTCACCTTCTTGCGACCGGCGCGCGCCTTCAGGTCCCAGCCGAGCAGGCTGCCGGTGAAGCTGAGCAGGGCGATGCGTTCATCCTCGACCAGCAGCGATGCGTCCTCGTTGGAGCAGTTGAGCACCGAGAACGCGCCGCGGGGCAGGTCGGTCTCGGCCAGCACCTCGCCGATGATCGTGGCACCGACCGGCGTCTTCATTGCCGGCTTGAGCACGAACGGGCAGCCGGCGGCGATGGCGGGCGCCACCTTGTGCGCCACCAGGTTGAGCGGGAAGTTGAACGGCGTGATGAAGCTGCACACGCCGACCGGCACGCGCTTGACCATGCCGCGGTAGCCGCGCGTGCGCGGGGACACGTCCAGGTTCATCACCTCGCCGGGCGCGCGCGTGGCTTCGCCGGCGGCGATGCGGAAGGTGTCGATCAGGCGGTCGACTTCGCCGCGCGCGTCCCGGATCGGCTTGCCCGCCTCGACGCACAGCGAGAGGGCGAGTTCCTCGTGGCGCTCGCCGAAGCGGCGCACGCAATGTTCCAGCACGTCGCGGCGCGCGTCCGGCGGGAACGCCGCCATCGCCTCGCGCGCCCGGTACGCGGCGACGATCGCCTTGCGCACGTCGGCGGCGCCGACCAGGGGCACGCGGGTGGCGACCTTGCCGGTGAACTTGTCGAATACGTCGAGGTTTGCCTTCGCCGCCACCGGGCGGTTGGCGAGGTACCACGGATAGCTGGCGGGCAGGCCGGCCTTGCCGCCGCCGCGCCGGTCGTCCGTGCGTGTCTTGTCTTGCTTGCGCTTGGCCATCGGGGTCTCCGTCGATGCTGCGGTCATTCGACCGCGGCGGCGATTTTCGGGATGTCTTCGTTGAGCAGGCGGTCGTCGTCGGCGTAGCTGATCGGGACCTCGACGACGTGCACGCCGGGCGTGTCCAGGATCCCGCGCAGGCGCGGCGCAAAGGACTCCAGCGATTCGATCCGGTGCCCGTGGGCGCCATAGCTTTCGGCGTACGCCACGAAGTCGGGGTTGCCGGTGTCCATGCCGTACACCGGATAGTGCTCGTGCTGCTGCTTCCACTTGATCATGCCGAAGGCATCGTCGCGCAGCACCAGCACCACCAGGTCCAGCCCGAGCCGCACCGCGGTCTCGAGCTCCTGCGAGTTCATCATGAAGCCGCCGTCGCCGCAGACCGCGACCACCTTGTGCCGGGCATCGTGGATGCGCGCGCCGATCGCCGACGGCAGGCCGGCGCCCATCGTCGCCAGCGCGTTGTCGAGCAGCATGGTGTTGGGGAAGCGGCAGCGGTAGTTGCGCGCGAACCACAGCTTGTACAGGCCGTTGTCCAGGCACAGGCGGTCGGGCGGCGAGAGGCTCGACTGCAGCTCCGCCACCAGCCTCGGCACCGACATCGGGAAGCGGTCGTCGCGGCCGCAGTGGTCGATCTGCCGCAGCAGCGCGTCGCGGG
>JAIUOJ010000170.1 GCA_020161335.1 Pseudomonadota bacterium | reverse complement strand
CCGCTGCTGGCTGACCGGCACGTCGCGGCTGGTCATCACGTAGCGGGGGAGACGGCGGATGTTGCGCCGGTAGCGCAGGATCACGCGGGCATCGCGATAGCGGATGGCACCGTAGGCGCTGAACGCCAACGCGCTGCCGATGCCCATGGCCGGGCTCAGCGCGAGCGACCACGGGGCCACCAGGGACAGAAACGCGGCGCCTGCACACGCTGCGACGGTGTAAAGCTCCACCGCTGGGCGAAGCAGAACCTCGACCGGCTGTTTCCCCGACATGGCTTCATTGCTCGATGCCGGTGGCCGTAACCAGCGCCGGGTAGTGCCGCAGGCCCAGGCGTTCGGCCAGGTCGTCGCCGGACACGGGCGCGAGGGGTACGCCGAGCGCCAGTGCGCGCAGCCGCGCTAGGCCCTGTACGGTCTCGACGTTGACCACCAGGCCGACCGCGCCGCGCTCGCGCAACGAGGCTGCATGGCGCTGCAACCAGTCCTGGGAAGCCTTGTCGTCGCCGACGACCACGAATGGCCGCAGGCCAGGCGCCTCGATCACCCGTCGCGCGACGGTGCCGGGTGTGAGCTTGGCGCTGCGCACCGGCAGCATCGCGGCTTCATCCGCGGGTGTCGCGGGAACCTGCGGCATCGGGATGGGTGACCGCGCTGCACCGTTGCCCCGCGGCTGGAGGTTGAGTGCTTCGTAGTACGGCAGCGCCGATACGCCGCCACGGTCCTCGACCACGATCAGCGGCTCGCCGGCAAGCGAGGCCAGTGGCAGGGCGGTCAGCAGCATGAGCAGGCTCTTGAACGTGAGATTGGCCAGATGGGATTTCGTCATGGGGAGGTCTCCTGGCGCGCGGTGGACGCCGCAGTGGTTGGGCGCGCACCCTGCACGCGGGCGAGGTGGCGGGACACGCTGCGCCGATAGCGGGCGGCGGGCTCGCCACCTGCGGGGCGGTGGTATCGACCGATCGCCAGCAACCAGTCCTCGCCGGGGGTGTGTTGTTCGTGCAGGATCTCGGCGGCGATGGCGAGGTTGCGGTACGGGTCGAGCAGGTCGCAAGCGGTGCTGTAGCGCTGCTGGTGGTAGCCGAGGTTGATCTGCCCCAGGCCTGCGTCGATGCGTGTGTGCGGCGTGGCTCGTATTGCCTGCTGCAAACCAGCGCAGGCGTCGGCTCGGGTCGCGTAACGGTGCGACTGGCCTGCGACGTTGAGGGACCAAGGCCACGGGACGATGCGCCCGTTGCGCCGGACGCCGCTCTCCTGCAAGGCCACGGCGTAAAGCACCGTCGAGGGGATGCCGGCGCGCTGGGCGGCAAGCTGGTAGGCCGGTGGCGGAACCTCCTGGGCGTGGGTGGCGCAGACGTACAGGGCAGCAGCGAGCACCAGTGCGCGCAAGAACTGAGAAACGGAGGTGGCCGCTACGGCTGGCGCTGCCATTGGCCGTTCGCCTCACGCACGACCGCTGGCAAGTCGCCGGGCAGGCCCAGCGACAGCCAGCGGCCGCCGTCGTGGTTGAGCGTGATGCTGCCGCTGCGCACGCGCGCCGGGTCGATCTGCGCGCGCTTGGCCCAGTCGCGGATGCGCGCATCGTCCTGGCGGCTGCCGACCATGTACAGGTCGAACTCGGCCCCTGAAGTCTGCAGGCGCTGCACGAGTTGACCGCAGGCGACGCAGCCGTCCTTGATGAAAACCGCGGTGCGACCACTGCCGCGCATGGCGGCAGCATTCGACCTGTCATCAGGGAGGTTCACGCGCTGCATGCCGGGGTTCAGCCGCTGCCAGGCTTCGTCGTAGGCGCGCTGGTAGGCGAGTAACTTCTCCACGCGGCGCGCCTCGGCCTGCACCTGCATCTCCGCGTAGCGGCGTCTCTCTTCGTCGGAGCGGGCCTCGATGCCCAGCGCGGAAAGCGGGTCCAGGTTGGGCGAATGGATGCCCAAAGGCCCTGCCATGAGTTCCTGGTAGCGCGCCCACTCCTGCGGTTGCAGTCCCCAGTCGCGTGCCGCGCGGTCGTCCAGGGCGCGACCGACCAAGGGACGTTCCTGGCTCTGCGCATTGCGAGGCTGGGCCGTCGCGGGCTGCTGTGCCCAGGCGGTCCACTGCGGTGAGACCAGCAGGAGCATGGCGAGCAAGATCGCGGGCTTCATGGCGAGTCGGCCTCCATCAAGGAATCGCCAGGCGGCGGACCTGCCCGTCGATCTGGAATACGGCGGCGTTGCCGTCGATTGCCAGCAAGCGCCATGGGCCAACCGCATCGCCTGGCAGCAGCACCTGGAGCTGGTCAGGCGTGAAATCCCCGGCGCCCGGCGCGACGGACACGCTGCGCTGGCCGGCGCGCAGTTCGGCGCCGACGACGCGGAAGGGCAGCGGCGGCGGTGGCTCGGGTTTCGCGGCAGCGGGCTTGCCAGGCGCGCGCGGCTGGACCGGCACGGCGGCACGCGCTGCCGTCTGGCGCACCTTGATCTGCTCGACCTCCGCGCGCAGCGCCTGAAGGTCGTCGGCAGTTGCGCGGTCGCTTAGCGCCTGCTCGAATTGGGCAATGCGCGCCTCCAGGGCCTGACGGGCGTCTTGCAGGACTGTGGCGGTCGCGGCTGCGGGCCGCTGTTGCAAGGTCTGGGTCGTTTCGGCCAGACCGGCTACCTGCGCTTCGAGGCGTTGCAGGCGGGTGCCAAGCCGCTCCTGGTCAGCCAGGTCGCTCATCGTCTGGTAGCCCAGAACCACGAGGACGCTGAGGCAGATCAGCCAAAGCCAGAGCAGGCTCTGCACCACCACGGCGGCGGTCGGGCGCCGGGAAGATTGCGAAGTGTTCATGGCCGGCCTCCCGCGAGGGGGAACGGCTGCGCCGCGGCGGCGGTGGCGGGCGGTTCAAGAATCGGGGCGCCGCCAGTGGGTTCGCCGATCTGCTCAAAGCAGACTTGGCGCGTACGGTCATCCGCGTGCAGTTCCCAGGCCGGGCCGGCCAGGGTGAGCAACGCATCGCGCAGGCTCATGGGGCCCAGATGCAGGTGCGCCGCTGGCAGCGGCAGCGTGTACAACTCGATCACGGCATGCGCCGTCTCGCAAAGCTGATAGCCGCTGCGCTTGAGCACATGCCGCAGCCCATCGCCGACCGTTGCTCGGGCGTCTTCGGGCATAGATACATCGACGGTTTGCAGCAGCAAGTCGCGCTGTGCAGCCATCGGCGCAAGCTCGACGAGGGTGTAGCGACCGTAGCGCACGACCGGAATGAACTGGGCGGCTTCGGGCTGGGGTCCGGGCGAGGCTTCCTCAATCGCAATGACGTCGGGCGCCATCTGCGTCGTGGTCGTCGTCGCGCAGCCACCGGCCAGGACCGATAAGAGCAGGCCGAGAAACCCCGACAGCAGGCGGCGTTCGGGATGGTGGAACCGGGGATGGGATGGGCACATAGCACGGTGTCCTGAAACATCGAGCCCTCACCATCGCCGCTACGTCTACACGCGACAGCAAACAATGCGAATCGCACAGCGTCCGATTTGCCGGCAGCGCTCCTGCCAAAAAAAAGGCCCCGAAGGGCCGCAAGTGGAAAGGATCAAACCATCACAAGTTGCCTTGCGAGGGCAACCTCGACGGAATCGCCATCCTGGTTCAGGACATCGAGCCCGGACTCTGGTACATCGCCCGAGGTGGACTGCGAGACCATGATCTTCTTGGCCATCAGCTCAAGGCAGGTCATCTGCGAGGAACCCGCGTAGCCGAGGTAGATCACGCGCACGGACAGCTTCTGCCCGATGCGCCAGGAGCGGCGTGCCGCCTGCTGGAGCGAATACACGTTGTAGCCCGACTGCATGAACACGATCGTCGGAAACTCCAACAGGTCCAATCCCGTTTTGACCAACTCGGGATTGGTGATGAGCACATCGATGCCACGGTCCAACTGCTCAGCGATCCAGTCCTCGCGGCGGCTGGCATCCACGCTTGCGCGCAGTACCGCCACCTTGAAGCCATCCTGCTCCAGCAGCACCTTCAAACGCGAGGTGGTGTCCCGCGTTCCGGTATAGACCGTATAGGCCAGAACCTTGCGACCCTGTGCCTTCTCCTCTTTGCAGATGTCGAGTAGCTCACGCTCCTTGGGGCTGATCTCGAACTCGTTGAACTGAGCCGGGACGAACGCCAGGGTGTTGCGCGTGCGCGGATGCACCACGGTCTCCGACCGGAAGCAGCAATCCGGCCAGGCCAGCAGCACGTTGAGCACCACGCCGAGCAAGGTCGTATCGCGTCGCGCCAGAGCCTGTTTCAGCTCCGCGGTCAGCCGACCCGCCAGATCGCGGTAGGCCGCGGCTTGCGCCACGTCCATCTGGACCTCGCGAAACTCCTCGTCATACGGCGGCAGGATGTTGCCTCCGATGTCCTTGAGCTTGAGGAAGATGGTGAACGGCAGGATGCACCGCAAGACCCCTTTCGGCCCGAAGCCGGGAGCCTTGACCGTGCGCACCGATACCTTGGTGCCCTTGGCCGTCTTGTGCGCCGTGCCGGTGCTCTCGGAGTAGATGTCCTTCAAGACACCGTGATCGCGCATAAACGCCATCGCGGCCGAGGTCATGCTGCCGCTCGTGGTCGGGCGATAGCCGTCTTCGATCATCCGCCCGGGAAGGGCGCGGAACAGCAGGTAGAACAGGTCGTCGCCGTAGCCGCCCATCAACGTGCCGGTCAGCAGCAAGGTCTTGCGAGCCTTCGCTGCCAGCACGCCCATGGCCTGGCCCTGGGCGCTGCCGCCGTTCTTGTACTCGTGGGCCTCGTCGGCGATGAGCAGATCGAAGGTGCCTTGCGGCAAGTACCTCTTGATGAACTCGGACGGCTGGTAACCACCCTCGCCAAAGCCGAACTCCATATTGGCCATCGCACGTTCCATGCGGGTGGCCTGACGGTCGGAAAACACCAGCTCGCCGTTGCCGTCCATGAGGTTGATGAACTCATGGATGTTGTCGCCCAGCATCGAGGCCAAGAAGCCATCGCCGAACTTCTGCATGAGCTTCTGCGCGGTGACTTCGCCAATCGTAGGAATCCGTTTGAGGGCTTTGAGCACGGCCGAGGACTGGTCGCCGCCGGACAGGCTGCGCGGACGGATCAACGTCCACAGGGGCGCAGCGCACTGGCCGCACTTCCTGCGGTACTCCTCGGCTTCGAGCGCGACCGGGTTGACCGGCTCGCCGTCGAGGTCGGTGATGATCGTGCCGCAGTCAGGGCACGCTGCCACGTCGCCATGGCGGGTGCGCCGCGTGGTGAAGACGGGCTTCCAGTGGAATCCCATCCGCATCCTGACGCGTCCCAGGACAAAGAACTCCTGGCCCGTGGGCTGCACACCCAACTGCTCGCGCAGCTTGATGAGCTTGACCAGCGTGTCCGGGCCGTTGAGCACCCAGACCTTGGCGCCTGCCACCGTCTCCTGGATCTCGCGCCGCCACTTGTAAACCAGATGGGGTGGCGAGAGAACCAAGGTTCGGCGGTAGCCTTCGGCGTTGAGCACGGCGGCCGCGGCAATACCGACGGTCGTCTTGCCGCAGCCCATCTCGCCATTGACGATCGCGGCGCGTTCGCCACGGTCGACCAGCAACTCGGCAGCGGCATGGACGACGTCGGCCTGGGCCTGGAACAACTTGCGCTTGAGGCTGGCGACGATGAGCTGCCGGTGCGCCTGCGGCTGGCCGTTATAGACCGGCGGGT
>JAIUOJ010000169.1 GCA_020161335.1 Pseudomonadota bacterium | reverse complement strand
AGCTCACGCCGGGGTCGTTGAACTGGCTGGCGATGGTGGGATAGACCGGCACGTCCTCGTCCGCGGTCTGGAACGCGACGCGGTTGCGCTTCCACTGCTTGCGCACGTCGCGCAGGGCATCCTCGGCGCCGCGCTTGTCGTACTTGTTGAGCACGATGAGCTCGGCGAAGTCGATCATGTCGATCTTCTCCAACTGCGATGCCGCGCCGTAGTCGCTGGTCATCACGTACATGGGAAAGTCGACGAGGTCGACGATCTCCGAATCGCTCTGGCCGATGCCGGCCGTCTCCACGATCACCAGGTCGTAGCCCAGCCCCTTGAGGAACGCGATGCAGTCCTTGAGCACGGCATTGGTGGCGACGTTCTGCCGGCGCGTGGCCATCGAGCGCATGTACACGCGATGGCTGCGCAACGAGTTCATGCGGATGCGGTCGCCCAGCAGCGCGCCGCCGGAACGACGGCGGGTGGGATCGACGGAAATCACCGCCATGCGCATCTGCGGGAAGCTGGCCAGGAAGCGGTTGAGCAGTTCGTCGGTGACCGACGACTTGCCGGCACCGCCGGTGCCGGTGATGCCGATGACGGGCGTTCCACCCGCGCGGGAATGGGGGGTGGGGAATGGAGAATCGGAGCCGGCGGCGGCCCATTGCTTGCGCAACCTGGCCAGTTCCTGCTCCTTGAAAACGCCATCCTCGATGGCGGACATCATGCGGCCGATGGCGGACTCGTTATGGAGATCGAGCCTGGCGGCATGCGGCGATTCCCCGCTCCCCATTCCCGATTCCCTCGCGTGCTGCGCACGCGCCACCACATCCTCGATCATCTCGACGAGGCCCATCTTCATGCCGTCGTTGGGATGGTAGATGCGCTCGACGCCGTAGGCCTCGAGTTCGCGGATCTCCTCGGGCGTGATCGTGCCGCCGCCGCCACCGAACACGCGGATGTGGCCTGCGCCGCGTTCGCGCAGCATGTCGACCATGTACTTGAAGTACTCGACGTGGCCGCCCTGGTAGCTGGACAGCGCGATGGCGTCGGCATCTTCCTGCAGCGCGGCGCGCACCACGTCCTCGACGCTGCGGTTGTGGCCGAGGTGGATCACTTCCGCGCCCTGCGCCTGGATCAGCCGGCGCATGATGTTGATGGCCGCATCATGGCCGTCGAACAGGCTGGCGGCGGTGACGAAGCGCAGCGGCGTGGCGTCGGGCCGGCGGTCGGCCGCGGGCTGGGTGAAAGAGGGGCTTGCGGGCGTGCTCATCGCGTGTTCCGGCAATGCGTTCGGTTGCCGGCGATTGTAGCGCGGGGCCTCGCAGGGCCCGGTCCGGCGGCTTGTCGACGGCGCTGGCCGCGTCGATACTGCGCCGCATGTCCATGTCCGGCCGCCTGCGAACCACATGAAGAAGCGCCTGAAACGCATCCTCGCCTGGGGCCTGTTCTCGCTGCTGGTGCTGGTCGGCAGCGGCGTGCTTCTGGCCGACCACCTGATGCCGCCGGCCACGGGCGCTCCCTCGCACGCGATCCCGGTGGCCGACGGACAGACAGCGCTGGACAGGGAGCTGGCGCCGATGCTGGCGCGCCATCCCGGCAAGACCGGCGCGATCCTGCTGCCCGAGGGACTGGACGCGTTCGCCTCGCGCGCCATCTCCGCGCGCCAGGCCGGGCGCAGCCTCGACCTGCAGTACTACATCTGGCACGACGACCTGACCGGCCACCTGCTGATGTACGAGGCGTGGCAGGCCGCCGAGCGCGGCGTGCGCGTGCGCATGCTGCTGGACGACATCAACACCTCGGGCAAGGACGCCGCGCTGCTGGCGCTGGACACGCATCCGAACATCGAGATCCGCGTCTACAACCCGTTCCGCAACCGCGACGGCATCGCGCGCCTGCTGGAAATGGTGCAACGCATGTTCAGCATCACCCACCGCATGCACAACAAGGCGTGGATCGCCGACAACCGGGTGGCGGTGCTGGGCGGACGCAATATCGGCAGCGAGTACTTCGACGCGCATGGCGACACCAACTTCCGCGACCTCGACGTGGTGCTGTTCGGGCCGGAAGTTCAGCAGGCGAGCGTGATCTTCGACGAGTTCTGGAACAGCGAGGCGGTGGTGCCGATCGCACAGCTCAATCGCAAGTCGCGGCGCAAGCTGGACGAGGTGCTGGCGCAGATCAAGGAAGAAGCGCGCGGCGAAACGGCCCGGCGCTTCCTCGACAAGGTGGACCTGTCGCCCAGCGTGCGCGCCTATTTCGCGCAGGAACTCACGCCGTTCTGGAGCGACACGCTGCGCATCCTGTCCGATCCACCGTTGAAGTGGAAGGCCGAGCCTCGCGTGGACGGGCTAGTCGCGGAACTGGGCGACAAGCTGGACAAGACCCGGCACAAGGCGCTGCTGATCTCGCCCTACTTCGTGCCGGGCGACGACGGCGTCGCCGAGTTCGCCTCGCTGGTGCGCGATCGTGGCGCGCAGGTGGGCGTGATCACCAACTCGCTGGCGGCCAACGATGTGGTGGCCGTGCACGGCGGCTACGCCAACTACCGCAAGCCGTTGCTGCAGGCCGGCGTACAGCTGTACGAGATCCGGCCGCATACGGCGCAGTCCGATTCCAGCCTGTTCGGCAGCAGCGGTGCCAGCCTGCACACCAAGGCGTTCCTGGTCGACGACCGGCATGGCTTCATCGGCTCGTTCAACCTCGACCCGCGCTCGATCGACCTCAACACCGAGATGGGCGTGCTGTTCGATGATCCCGCGCTTGGCCGTGCCCTGCGCGACGAGTACCTGCGCCTGGCCGGACCGGAGAAGAGCTATTGGGTGTACCTCAACGCCGACGGCGACCTGCGCTGGCTGGATCGCGCCGCCGACCCACCGCAGGTGCTGGACGTCGAACCCGAATCCACCCGCGCGCAGCGGGCAAAGGCCTGGATCGTGCGCTGGCTGCCGATCGAGTCGCAGTTGTGACTCAGGACAGGGTCGACCAGGAGGACCCTCTGCATGCGCTGCGCGCCGCGGCCGCAACTGGCGCGCCCGAGGCCCTGTTCCGGCTCGCACAGGCGCTGGTAGCGGCCGCACGCGATGCGGGAGACGCCGAAGCGCTCTATGCGCGGGCGGCAGAGGCGGGACATGTGGAAGCACGGTTCCAGTGGGCGCGCATGCGCCTGTACGGCATCGCCGCGCCGGCGGATGCCGGCGCGGCCGCGCAGGCGTTGTCTCGCGCCGAGGCCGACGGCCATGCAGGCGCCGCGTGCCTGCTGGCGACACTGGCACTGGCCGGGATCGCCCTGCCCCGCGACGCCCGCGTCCATCAGCGGTTGCTCGGCGCGATGAACGCCGGCGATCCACTCGCATTGCGGGCGGCGGCGATCCATTTCGGGCGCAAGTCCCACCCCGATGACCAGGCCTTGTGCGTGCAGTTGCTGGAAACAGGCGCGCGCGCCGGGGATGCCATTGCTGCCGCACTGCTGGCCGAACGGCTGGCACATGGCGAAGGTGTCGAGGCGAATCCGCAAGCGGCTGCCGACCTGCGCCGGCAACTGGCCGCGCAGGGCGTCGAGGCCCTGCCCGCCTGCAGCGCCGCAATGCCCGTGGCCGCACCCGCGCCGCCGCGGCAACTCGCGATCGAGGATGCGATGGCGCGTGTCCCGGCGCGGACGCTGTCGTCTCGGCCGAGGGTATCGGTCATCGATGGCCTGCTGTCGCGCGACGAGTGCCGGCTGCTGATGCTGTCGGCGCAGCCGTTCCTGCGGCCTTCGCAGGCGCTGGACCCCGACAGCGGCCGTAGCGAGGCGATGTCGCTGCGCACCAGCCATGACGCCAGCTTCGATCCGATGATGGAGGACTTCGCGCTGCGCTGCGTGCAGCTGCGCATGGCACGAGCCGCCGGCATGGACCTGGCGAACGCGGAGCAGCTGATCGTCCTGCGCTACGCACCCGGGCAGGAGTACCGGCCGCATCGCGACTACCTGCCGCCCGCCACCCTTGCACGTGACCAGCCGCAGGCCGGCAACCGGGCACGCACGATCTGCGTGTACCTCAACGATGTCGAGGCTGGCGGCGAGACGGAGTTCCCGGCAGCCGGCGTCAGCGTCTCGCCTCGGGCCGGTAGCGCGGTGGTATTCGACAACCTGCGGGCCGACGGCAGCCCCGATCCGGATTCGCTGCACGCCGGCAAACCGGTACTGCGAGGCGTGAAATGGCTGGCCACGCTGTGGCTGCGCGAGCGACCGTACCGCAGGTACTGATCGCGTGGGCCCGGCGCCGCCAGGCCGGCCTCCGGCCCGGTCACGGGCATTTCATGGGAGAGGCGCGTAGAATGCCGCGCCTGTCAGCCGCGACGCGCCCGTTTCAGGGCCGATTTCCAGACCAATCAACCACTTGCCCATCTTGATCACTGGCCCGCACGCAGCACGCGCGGCGCCCGCGACGGAGTTTTTCCATGATCTTCGAGCAGCTTGAAACCTACGGGCACGAGCAGGTCGTGTTCTGCCATAACAAGGACGTGGGCCTGAAGGCGATCATCGCGATCCACAACACGGTGCTCGGGCCGGCGCTGGGCGGCACCCGCATGTGGCCGTACAAGACCGAGCAGGAGGCGCTGAACGACGTGCTGCGCCTGTCGCGCGGCATGACCTACAAGAACGCTGTCGCCGGCCTCAACCTCGGCGGCGGCAAGGCCGTGATCATCGGCGATCCGTCCAAGGACAAGTCCGAGGCGCTGTTCCGCGCCTTCGGGCAGTTCGTGGATTCGCAGGGCGGGCGCTACATCACCGCCGAGGACGTCGGCATCGACGTCAACGACATGGAATACGTGTACCGCGAGACCCAGTTCGTCACCGGGGTGCACCAGGTGCACGGTGGCTCGGGCGATCCCTCGCCGTTCACCGCCTACGGCACGCTGCAGGGACTGATGGCCACGCTCAACCACAAGTTCGGCGACGAGGAAGTCGGCAAGTATTCCTACGCCGTGCAGGGCCTGGGCCACGTCGGCATGGAATTCGTGAAGCTGCTCAAGGAGCGCGGTGCGAAGATCTTCGTCACCGACATCAACCCGACGCTGGTGGAGCGCGCGGTGGAGGACCACGGTGCGGAAGCCGTGGCGCCGGATGAGATCTACGACGTCGACGCCACGGTGTATTCGCCCTGCGCGCTCGGCGGCACCGTGAATTTCGACACCCTGCCGCGGCTGAAGGCCAAGGTGATCTGCGGCGCGGCCAACAACCAGCTGGCGAACAACGAGGTCGGCGACGAAGTGGCCAAGCGCGGCATCCTGTACGCACCGGACTACGCAGTGAACGCCGGCGGCGTGATGAACATCTCGCTGGAGATCGACGGCTACAACCGCGAGCGGGCGATGCGCATGATGCGCACGATCTACCACAACCTCTCGCGCATCTTCGAGATCGCCGAGCGCGACGGCATCCCGACCTACCAGGCCGCGGACCGGCTCGCCGAGGAACGCATCGAGACGATCGGCAAGCTCAAGTTGCCGATGGGCCGCGGCACGCCACGCTTCCAGGGCCGCGTCCGCGGGCATTGATCCGATTTTCCCCGGGCACTGAACCCGTGCCTGGGGGCCGCGCACCTCGAGCGTTGCCACGGTAGTCGTCGTTCCTTGCCCCGGCACTTACCTTTCTGTGCAAGGACACTGGGTACCGGCACTTGCTGTTCCCTTCCCGGCTTGCGGGGGAAGGTGCCGAAGGCGGATGGGGGCTTATCGGCGTCTCGGCGTCGTGAACCCCGGAGCCCCCACCCCAACCCCTCCCCCGTGAACGGGAGAGGGGCTTGTTCGTACGCCGTGT
>JAIUOJ010000168.1 GCA_020161335.1 Pseudomonadota bacterium | reverse complement strand
TGCGCTACGACAAGGGCGTGATCCTCGAGGCCTACCTCAACCAGGTCTACCTCGGCCAGCGCGGCGCGCAGGCGATCCACGGCGTCGCCGCCGGCGCCGAGTTCTGGTTCGCACGCCGGCTCGAGGCCCTCGACACCGAGCACGTGGCGCTGCTGGTGGGCATGATCCGCGGCCCCTCCTACTACGACCCCCGGCGCAACCCGGCGCGTGCGAAGGAGCGCCGCGACTTCGTCCTCGGCAACATGCTCGAGACCGGCCTGATCGACCAGGCCACGCACGACCGCGCGGTGAAGGCACCGCTGGGCGTGACCGACAACCCCGGCGCGCTCGCCGCCAACCGCTTCCCGGCCTACATCGACGTGGTCCGCCGCCAGCTGGCGCGCGACTATCCCGCCGACGCGCTGCAGGGCGCGGGCCTGATCGTGATGACCGGCATGTCGCCGTCGGCACAGGCCTATGCCGAGGCCTCGGTGGTGCGCACGCTGAAGTCGCTGCAGACCGGCAAGCGGCCGCCGCTGGAAACCGGCCTGGTGGTCACCGACGTGCACGAGGGCGAGGTGATCGCCGTGGTCGGCAGCCGCCAGCCGACGGTGCACGGCTTCAACCGCGCGGTCGAGGCGCGGCGCCCGGTCGGCTCGCTGCTCAAGCCGTTCGTGTACCTGCGCGCGCTGTCCGCGCCCAGCCGCTATTCGCTGGCGACGTGGGTCGACGATTCGCCGGTCTCGGTGGTGCAGCCCAACGGCCGGCGCTGGACGCCCGGCAACTCCGACGGGCGCGGCCACGGCACCGTGCGCCTGATCGACGCACTGGCGCAGTCGTACAACCAGGCGACGGTGCGCGTCGGCATGGAGGCCGGCCCGGAGAAACTCGCCGAACTGCTGTACCAGCTCGCGGGGTTCCGTGCCGAGCCCAATCCCGCGCTGATCCTCGGTGCGGTCGACCAGAGCCCGTACGCGATGGCGCAGCTGTACCAGTTCCTCGCCTCCGGCGGCGAGCTGCAGCGCCTGCATGCGGTGCGCGGCGTGCTCGATCCGGAAGGACGCGTGGTCAAGCGCTACGACAACGAACCCGCGCCGGCCAAGCGCGGCGACGTGCTGGCCACCCAGCTGGTGTCGCTGGCGCTGCAGCACGCGGTGTCCTCGGGCACCGGCCGGCAACTGGTCGGCGACGGCCTCGGCCGGCTCAGCGCCGCGGGCAAGACCGGCACCAGCAACGATGGCCGTGACAGCTGGTTCGCCGGCTGGACCGGCGACCACCTCGCCGTGGTCTGGGTGGGCAACGACCAGAACGAGCAGACCGGCCTGTTCGGCGCCACCGGCGCGATGCGCGTGTGGTCGGGCCTGTTCTCGCGCCTGCCCAGTGCCCCGCTGCGCGTCGGCAACACCGGCCTGCAGTGGCAGTGGGTGCTGCAGTCGAACGTCACCGACGCCGAATGCCCCGGCGCGCGCCGCTTCGCCTTCGTCGAGGGCTTCTCGCCGCCGTACGCGTCCTGCGCCTCGTTCACGCCGGCCGATCCGTTTGCATCGCCCGAGGACGAGGACACCCGTTCGCGCGGCTGGCGCGAATGGTTCGGCTTCGGCCGCCGCGATCCGCCCGCCGACGCCGACCCGCCTGCGCAGGAAACGGCGCCGGCGCAACCGCCTTCCAACTGAGCCGCGCATGACCGCTTTCGCCCGCGCCATCCCCGTCGCCCTGCTGTCGTCGCTGCTGCTGGCCGCGTGCGCCACGTCGCCGCCACAGGCCGAGGCGCCGGCCCCGCTCACGCAGGCGACGCCGGCGCAGATGGTCGCCGCGATCGATGCGGCGGCCGGCAGCGGCGAGGGCGAACTGGCGGTGCAGCCGCTGCGCGATCCGATGGTCGAGGACCTGCGCGAACAGGCGCGCGAGGCGCGGGCGCAGGGGCGCGCCGATGCGGCGGCCGAGGCGCTCGACAAGGCGCTGGCGATCGTCGCCGACGATCCCGCGCTGCTGCAGGAACGCGCGGAAGCCGCGTTGCTGCAGCGCGACTACGCGCGCGCCGGGCAACTGGCCGAACGCGCATTCGCGCTCGGCGCGCAGGTCGGTCCGCTGTGCCGCCGCCACTGGGCGACGATCGAACAGGTGCGCCTGGTCGAAGGCGATGCCGAAGGTGCGGCGTCGGCGAAGGCGCAGGTCGACGGCTGCAGGGTCGCCGGTCCCGAACGGTTCTGATGCCGGTCGAGGTCAACGACGCGCTGGCCACGCGCAGCATCGAGGCGCTGGCCGGCGACGGCCTGCTCGCGTCGCGCATCCCCGGGTTCGTCGCGCGCGATGCGCAGCAGCGCCTGGCCGAAGCCGTGGCCGCTGCGCTCGATGCCCGCGGCACCCTGCTGGCCGAGGCCGGCACCGGCACCGGCAAGACCTTCGCCTACCTCGTGCCCGTGCTGCTGTCGGGGCAGAAGGCGATCGTCTCCACCGGCACCCGCGCGCTGCAGGACCAGCTCTACCACCGCGACCTGCCGCGCGTGCGCGATGCGCTCGGCACCGGGCTCAGGACGGCGCTGCTCAAGGGCCGCGCCAACTACCTGTGCCGCTACCGGTTGGCGCAGGCACAGGGCGAGCCGCGCTTCACCTCGCGCGAGCAGATCGCGCAGTTCCAGCGCATCGTCAGCTGGAGCGGGCGCACGAAGGCGGGCGACCTGGCCGAGATCGAGGCCCTGCCCGAGGACTCGCCGCTGCTGCCGATGGTCACCTCGACCACGGACAACTGCCTCGGCAACGAATGCCCGCTGTGGTCGGAGTGCTTCGTGGTGCAGGCACGGCAGCGCGCGCAGGCCGCCGACCTCGTGGTGGTCAACCACCACCTGCTGCTGGCCGACCTGGCGCTGAAGCAGGAAGGCTTCGGCGAAATCCTGCCCGGCGCGCAGGCGTTCGTGGTCGACGAGGCGCACCAGCTGCCGGAACTGGCGGCGCAGTTCTTCGGCGAGAGCATGTCGGCGCGGCCACTCGTGGAACTGGCGCGCGATGCGCAGGGCGAATGCAAGGAGATGCCGGGCGCGCTCGCCGTGGTGCAGGGGCCCGCGCGCGAACTCGAGCACGTGGCGCGCGCGCTGCGCACGGCGATGGAGGGCCTGCCGGCGCGCGGCACCCAGGCGCGCGCGCTGCAGCTTCCCGGGTTCGAGGACGGGCTGCACGCGCTGTCGGCGGCGGTCGCCGGCCTGCGCGACGCGCTCGCGCCCCTGCGCGAAGCCTCGCCGGGCCTGGACGCCTGCCATGCGCGTGCGCAGGACACCGTCTCGCGGCTGGCGCGCTGGCATGTGCCGCGCGACCTCGAGGCCACGCTCGACGATGCCCACGGCGGCGGGCCCGACCAGGACGTGCGCTGGTACGAACTCTCGCCGCGCGGCTTCCGCCTGCAGCGCACGCCGCTGGACGTGTCCGGGCCACTGCGCATGCATCGCGAGCAGTCACGCGCGGCCTGGGTGTTCACCTCCGCCACGCTGGCGGTGGACGGCGTGTTCGACCACCTCGCGACCCGGCTCGGCCTCGACGATCCGGCCACGCTGCTGGTGCCCAGCCCGTTCGACTGGCAGAGGCAGGCGCTGTGCTACCTGCCGCCGCGGCTGCCCGAGCCGGCGTCGCGCGACTACACCGCCTGCGTGGTCGATGCGCTGCGTCCGGTGCTGCAGGCCTCTGGCGGGCGCGCCTTCGTGCTGTTCGCCTCGCACCGTGCGCTGCGCGAGGCGGCCGACCTGCTCCGCGACGACGGCTGGCCGCTGTTCGTGCAGGGCGAGGCGCCGCGCCACCTGCTGCTGCAGCGCTTCCGCGAATCCGGCAACGGCGTGCTGCTCGGCGCGGCCAGCTTCCGCGAGGGCGTCGACGTCGCCGGCGAGGCGCTGAGCGTGGTGGTGATCGACAAGCTGCCGTTCGCGGCGCCGGACGATCCGGTGTTCGAGGCGCGGCTGGACGCGATCCGCCGCGCCGGCGGCAATCCCTTCCGCGACGAGCAGCTGCCGCAGGCGGTGATCGCGCTCAAGCAGGGCGTGGGCCGCCTGATCCGCACCGAGACCGACCGTGGCGTGCTGGTGCTGTGCGACCCGCGGCTGACCCGCAAGTCCTACGGCGAGGTGTTCCTCGACTCGCTGCCGCCGTTCCCGCTGACGCGCGACGTGGGCGAGGTGCAGGGCTTCTTCGCGCGCGGCGCCGGCGACGACCACACGCCCGCGCGCGTCCCCGACAAGGGTCTGCCCTAGCTGTTCAGGCCCCTTCGAGGCGGGCAGGCTGGCGTCATCCCGACCGCCGTGCCTGCAGGAGCGCAGCATGAGTCCCACCATCGGACCGCTACCGTCGCAACTGGACCTGCCGCCGCCCAACGCCTGCCCGGCGGGCCTGCCGCCCGGCGGCAGCGCGCAGGAGAACGCGCAGTGGTGGAGCGGACTGTCGGCGCAGGAACAGTCCAACTACCTGTCCACGTACGGATCGCAGGTCGGCAACCTCGACGGCCTGCCGGCCGAGGTGCGGCATGAGGCCAACATGGCGACGCTGCGCCACGACGCCGAGTACGGCGAGGATCGCCAGGCGTCGCAGGCCTTGCTCGACCGCATCGAGGCCTCGCAGTCGCGGGATCCCGCCGACCGCCTGCTGCTGCTCGGCTTCGAGCCGAAGTCCGGCGGCAGCGACGCGCAGGCGATCGTCGCGATCAGCAACCCGGACACGGCGGACAACGTCGCGATCTTCGTGCCCGGCACCGGCACCGACGTCGGCAGCCTCGGCGGCAACCTCGACCGCATGGCCGACCTGCAGGCCCAGGCCGAGACCATCCCCGGTTCGGGGACCACCTCGACCATCGTCTGGCTGGGCTACGACGCGCCGGACCATATCCCCGCGGCGGTCCTGTCGGGCTATGCGACCGACGGTGCGCCCGCGCTGCGCGACTTCACCTTCGGCCTGCGCGAGGCGCACCAGGGCCCCGAGGCGCGGGTGACCGTGATCGGGCATTCCTACGGGTCCACCGTGGTCGGCACCGCCGATGCGATGGCCGGCGAGGGCCTTGCGGTCAACGACATCATCGCCATGGGCAGCCCCGGCATGGGCTACGAGGCCGACGAGCGACGTCCCGGCTGGGGCCCGTTCCGGATCGACAGCCCGCTGGTCGACGACATCAGCGACATGCACATCGGCGCCGACCATTTCTGGGCCGGCGCGGCCAGCAACGATCCGGTGAGCTATACCGAAGTGCACGGCAACAGCCCGGTCGACTGGAGCTTCGGCGGCCAGCGCATCACCACCGAGGGCGCGTCCGGGCACAGCGAGTACTGGAATCCCGGCACCGAGGCGCTGCGCAACCAGGCCTACATCCTGACCGGCAACTACGACCAGGTCGATTTCGTCGGCCGTCGCGTCGGCTGAGCCCGCCCCCGGCGCTATGCTGGACGCGATGGGAACCGTTTCCCGCCGGCGATCGCCGCGCCTTTGCCTGGCAGGCGTGCTGGCCTGCTTGCTTTCCGCCGGATGCGCCGGCGCCGAGGACACCGACCGCATGGAGACCCGAACCCCGCAACAGGCCGCCGCGGACTTCCTGCCCCGCGTGGAGCAGGTGCTGTCCGCCCTGTCGATCACGCGCGAGTCGCTGGAGGTGCGTGCCAACCGCTGCGAAGGCGCGCAGGGCGAGCAGCGCGACGACCTGTTCTATGTCTGGGTGGGCCTGCGCGGTCGTGCGCAGGCGAACGACATCGCGCCACAGATCGAGGCCGCGCATGCGCGCTGGCGGCAGCAGGGCTGGGACATCGGCCGCTTCCGCAAGCTGGACAACGGCGGCGTCAACCTGACCGCCACCGAGCCGGCGACCGGCAACACCTACACGCTCGACTCGGGCTTCAAGCCCGATCCCGATGCCTACCTGGCCGCGTTCTTCAACACGCCGTGCTTCCGTTCGCCCGAGG
>JAIUOJ010000167.1 GCA_020161335.1 Pseudomonadota bacterium | reverse complement strand
GGCCGGACGCGCGGCTGCTGCGGCTCGACGGCGCCGGCCATGCGCTGGCCGACGCCGCGGGCGGGCCGCTGGCGGTGACCGGCGCAAGCCATCCCGACGCCGCCGCCGATGCGGTGCTGCTCGGCCTCGAAGGCGAACGCGCCTGGTTCGCGACGGCCGTCGGCGCCGACGAGGACCGCGACGTACCGCGCGTCGACCTGCGCACCGCCGCCGCCACCTGGCCGGTGCGCGAGGCCACCGCGTTCGCGCAGGCGCGCGCGGTGCTGCACTGGCGCGCGCGGCACCGGTTCTGCGGCGCCTGTGGCGGCGCGCTGCGCTACGAACGCGCCGGCTGGCTGGGACGCTGCACGCACTGCGGCCTCGAACATTACCCGCGCACCGATCCGGCCGTGATCGTCGCCGTCACCGATGGCGAGCGCCTGCTGCTCGGGCGCCAGGCGAGCTGGCCGGCGCGGCGCTACTCCACGCTGGCGGGATTCGTCGAACCGGGCGAGACGCTGGAACAGACGGTGGTGCGCGAAGTGTTCGAGGAATCGGCGGTGCGCGTGCGCCGGTGCCGCTACCTCGCCTCGCAGCCGTGGCCGTTCCCGTCGTCGCTGATGCTGGGCTTCGTCGCCGACGCCGAACCCGACGCCCCGCGCGCCAACGACGAGGAGCTGGAGGACGCGCGCTGGTTCTCGCGCGACGAGGTCGGCGCGGCGCTGCGCGGCGAAACCCGCGAACACGGGCTGCTGCTGTCGCCGCGGCTGTCGATCTCGCGCTGGCTGATCGAACACTGGCATGCCGCCGGCGTCGGTCCGGCCGCGAACGGGACGGGCCCGGCCTGACGATCTCGCGCCGGGCGCCCGCCATTCCCGGCGCCCCCGCCACCGCCTAGAATCGCCGCATGTTCGCCACCCTGCTCGCGGTCGTCGTCGCCCTGGTGCTGGGCCATCTCGCGCACGACCTGGCCGGCGCGATGCGCGACCACGCCTGGTTCCGCGCCTGGCTGCGTTGGCTCGACGGTCGCTTCCCCGAGGACGGCGTCTGGCGCGGGCGTTACGGCGTGGCGCTGGCGCTGGGGCCGATCCTGCTGCTGGCGGCGCTGCTGCAGTGGCTGCTGCGCGGGGAACTGTTCGGCCTGCCGTCGCTGCTGTTCGGCGTGCTGGTGCTGTTCCATGTCTGGGGGCCGCGCGACCTCGACCGCGATGCCGACGCAATCCTCGACGCCGACACCGGCGATGCGCGTCGCGCCGCCGCGGCGTGGCTGTGGCCGCCGGCGTACCGCCACGCCGCGCGGATCGATCCGCCGGCGCTGGTCGAGGCCGTGTTCGGCGCGGCGCTGCGGCGCTGGTTCGGCGTGCTGTTCTGGTTCCTGCTGCTCGGCCCGGCCGGCGCGTTGCTCTACCGCCTGGCTGCGATCGTCGCGGAGGACGAGGTGGCGGCGTCCCTGCCGCCGGCGATGGTCGCGGGCGCGCGCACGCTGCTGGCGGTGCTCGACTGGCCGGTGGCGCAGCTGATGACGCTGGCGCTGGCGCTGGTCGGCAACTTCGACGCGGTGGTTGCGGCGTGGAAGGACGCGGGCGGTGCCGCGCTGCGGCTCGACACCGGCTTCCTCGGTGCCGCCGCGCGCGCCAGCGTGCGCGGCGAGATCGCGCAGGAGGCCGAGGAATTCGCCGAGGCGGGCGTCGCGCCGGGCGCCGCGCTCGTGTTCGAACTGGGTCCGCTACCCGAACTGCGCGACGCGATGAGCCTGGTCTGGCGCACCCTGCTGGTGTGGCTGGCCGTGATCGCCCTCTTCGTCATCGCCGGTTGGGTGAGCTGAAGGCGCTTGCGAGGCACTGCCTCGCGACTTCAGCGAACGCCCGGCGTGCTGCGCCGGGCCGGGGTTGCGAGGCGAGCGCGCAGCGCGAGTCCGCAACAGCCCGCGAGGCGTGCCGAGCGGAGAAGGCGTTTGCGAGGCACTGCCTTGCGACTTCAGCGAACGCCCGGCGTGCTGCGGCGGGCGGCGCCGCGTTTGAAATCGAGCGCCGGGCCTGTTGAACGCATCGCCACGCGCGAGGCCCTGCCCGCCGGTGCGCTGTTTTCGAGCGTGCAATCACCCCGGCGCGAGCAGGGTGAACGGAAACCACGGCAAGTTGCGCGCGATCCAGTAGGCGGGCAGCAGCACCAGCCAGAACCTCGGTTCCTGCAGGAGCCGCAGCAGCGGGGCCAGTGCGCGGGGCTCCCAGCCGCGTGCATGCGCGAGCATCATCGGGATCGCCGGGATCAGCAGCATCGCCAGCGGATTCATCGCGAACGCGCGAAGGACGTCGCCGTGCACCAGCGCGTGAAGGGCACGGGTCAGCCCGCAGCCGATGCAGTAGTAGCCGGTGAGCGCGCGGAACATGCAGCCCGGGAAGCGGCTGTCCGGCGCGTTCGGATCGAAGTGCCACAGCAGCCAGGTGCCGGCGGCGGCCGCAACCGCGGCCCCCGCCAGCAACAGCCATCGCCCTGGCAGCACGCCCGTCACCGGGTCACTGCATCTGCTGCATCATGTCCAGGTACTGCTGCATGCCGCCGGTCATGAAGAACACCACGTTGAGCAGCAGGCCGATGATCGCCAGCGCCGTGGCGATCCAGCACCAGGTCTTGGCGTTCCCCGACGCGGCCCGGGCGCCGGCCAGGTCGCCGACGCGCAGCAGGGTATTGACCTTGCTGGAGTACACGATGGCGACGATGCCGAGCAGGCCCAGCGGGCAGCACAGGCAGGTGGCCAGCACCGTGGAGACGATGGCCCACGCCAGGTGGTTGGGTACGCTGCCGGGCGGCAGCGGATCGGAGACCTGCGACGACGGCGACGAATAGGGATTGGAACTCACGGGATCGCTCCTGGCGGGATGGCGGGCCTGCGCGCAGTCGGCCATGCCGGGGCCGCGTCGCGGGTGCGGGGTGTCCGCGCCACTGTAACCAAGGCGCGCGCGCAGGTCACCGGCCGGCCGCGCGAGCCCGGGCCGCCGCCGCGTCTACGCGTCGCCGCCGCGCAAGGCCCGCACCCGGGCCTCCAGCTGTTCGGCGGTCACCTCCGGATCGATGACCGGTACATCCGCGGCCACGCCCACGCGCGCGCGGAACCGGCGCGGCACGCGCATCCGGCCCAGGCGTCCGTGCTCGGCGGAGGCATTGCGCCGGCTCCACATGCTTCTCCACATGCCGCGCAGCGCCATCGGCACCACCGGCACCACCTGTCCGCGCGCGGCGGCGCGTTCGAGGATCTTCTCCACGCCCGACTTGAACTTCGCGATCTCGCCATCCTTCGTCAGCGCGCCTTCCGGGAAGATGCCCACCACCTGGCCATCGGCCAGCGCCGCATCGATGGCGTCGAACGCGCGCTGCATCAGCACGGGATCCTCGCGCGCGCCGGCGATCGGGATCGCCTTCGCGGTGCGGAACAGCCAGCGCATCACCGGGATGTCGAAGATCCTGTAGTACATCACGAAGCGCACCGGGCGCGGGATCGAGGCCGACAGGATCAGCGCGTCCATGTAGCTGACGTGGTTGCACACCACCAGCGCCGGTCCCTCGTCCGGCACGTGCTGCTCGATGCCGTGCAGGTCCAGCCGGTACAGCGTGCGCACCAGCACCCAGCTCACCAACCGCATCAGGAACTCGGGCACGATGGTGAAGATGTAGATCGCCACCAGCGTGTTGGCGATCGCCAGCGCCAGGAACACCTGCGGGATCGTCCAGCCGAGGAAGCGCTGCACGGCGATGCCGATGATCGCCGCCGACACGATGAACAGCGAGTTCTGGATGTTCAGCCCGGCGATCACCCGCGCCAGCTCGCCCTTGGGCGTGCGGCTCTGGATCAACGCGAACAGCGGCACCACGAACAGGCCGGTGAACAGGCCGATGCCGACCAGGTCGACCATGATGCGCACGCTGCCCGGTGCGCGCACGAATTCGGACAGCGACAGTCCAGCTTGCAATGCGCCACCCGGGCGCGCGAAGTACAGGTCGAGCAGGAATGCGCTCACGCCGAATGCGCCCAGCGGCACCAGCCCGATCTCGACGATGCGGCCCGAGAGCTTCTCGCACAGCAGCGACCCCACGCCCACGCCGACCGAGAACAGGCCCAGCGCGAGGATGTACAGGTTCTTCGAGCCGAGGTTGATCTCGGCGTAGCCCGGCAGCTGCGCGGTCAGCATCGTGCCCACGAACCAGAACCACGACACGCCGAGGATCGCGTTGCGCACCGCCAGCTGCCTGCGCGCGAGGCGCCAGATCGCGACCGTCTCCGGGACCGGGTTCCAGTTGACCTGAAGGTCCGGCGCGCCGGCGTCGACGCGCGGGATGCGCCGCGCCAGCAGGTTGCCGGCGATCGCCAGCAGCACGATCGACACCGCCGCCACCACGAACCCGTGTTCACCCGCGACCTGGAAGATCAGTCCGCCGTACACCATGCCGAGCAGGATCGAGATCGAGGTCCCCATCTCGACCAGCCCGTTGCCGCCGGTGAGCTCTTCCGGCTTCAGCACCGACGGCAGGATCGAGTACTTCACCGGCCCGAACAGCGTCGACTGGGTGCCGGTCAGGAACAGCGCGACCAGCAGCAGCGGCATGCTGTGGGCGAGGAAGCCGATCGCCGCGACCGACATGATCGCGATCTCCATCGTGGTGGTGATCACGATCAGCTTCTGCTTCTCCAGCTTCTCCGCCACCTGCCCGGCGATCGCCGAAAACAGGAAGTAGGGCAGGATGAACAGCGCCGGCGCCAGGTTGACGTACAGCGTCATCTGCTCGCTGGCCACCGCCATGTACAGCAGCATGCCGATGATCGACTGGCGGTAGACGTTGTCGTTGAACGCGCCCAGCGCCTGCACCGAGAAGTACGGTAGGAAGCGGCGCTCGCGAAGCAGGGTGAACTGGCTGTGGCCGGACATGTGCCCTCCGTGGGTCGCGGCGAGTGTAGCGGGGCGCCCGCGCGGCCGGTACGCCGTCGCTGCGGCGTAGCGCCTGGCGCTACCGGGCAGGCCGCCAGCCGACACTTGCGCCGGCCGGGCATGCGCCGGGGATGGAGCGTTCCACGTCCCGCCGCGCCGCCGGGGCGGCGGGTTGCTACAGTCGCCGCGGTCCTTCCGTGCCGGGAGTCAGTCCATGGCCAAGCCGCGCATGCCCGCCGCCTTCCTCGGCCACGGCAGCCCGATGAACGCGCTGGAGCGCAACCGCTTCACCGGGGCGTGGCGTGCATTCGGCGCGTCGGTGCCGCGGCCGCGCGCGATCCTGGTGGTCTCGGCGCACTGGTACGTCAACGCGCTGGCGGTGACCGCGATGCCGCGGCCGCGCACGATCCACGATTTCTTCGGGTTCCCGCAGGCGCTGTTCGACGTGCAGTACCCGGCACCGGGACTGCCGGACCTGCATGGCGAGGTCGCGGAGCTGGTGAAGCCCGACCCCGTGGGCGCCGACGTCGACAGCTGGGGCCTCGACCACGGCACCTGGTCGGTGCTGGTCCATGCGTTCCCCGACGCCGACATTCCCGTGGTGCAGTTGTCGATCGACGCGCGCAAGCCGTTCGACTGGCATCTCGCGCTGGGCGCGAAGCTCGCCGAACTGCGCACGCGCGGCGTGCTGGTGGTCGGCAGCGGCAACGTGGTGCATAACCTGCGCGCGATCGACCGGCAGCAGCCCGATGGCGCGTTCGACTGGTCGCGCCGCTTCGACGAACGTGCGCGCGAGCTGATGGCCGAACGTCCGCACGAGATGCCATCGTTGGCATCGCATCCGGATTTCCGCCTCGCCGTGCCGACGCCGGACCACTTCCTGCCGGTGCTGTACCTCGCTGGCCTGGCCGCGGCGGAGCAGGCCGGCGCGCGCACCCTAGTCGAGGGCTACGCCTACGGTTCGCTGTCGATGACGGCGTACACGCTGGACGCGCACTGCCCGCAAGCCACTGGCGCCGTGTCCGGGGCTGCGCCGCTGGACACCACGCTACCGGCGGAAGACGCGAACGTCTGACTCAGCCGCGTTCGCGCTCGATCGCGCGCCAGCCGATGTCGTGGCGATGGAACTCGTTCGCCCACGAGATCGCGTCGACGCCCTCATAGGCCGCGCGTTGCGCATCGGCCACGGTGTCGCCGAGCGCGGCCACGCACAGGACGCGGCCGCCGGCGCTGGCCACGTGGCCGTCGGCATCGACCACGGTGCCGGCATGGAACACCTTGGCGCCCGCGGGCACGGCGTCGAGGCCGGAGATCACGTCGCCGGTCCGCGGTGATTCCGGATAGGGCCG
>JAIUOJ010000166.1 GCA_020161335.1 Pseudomonadota bacterium | reverse complement strand
TCACGAACAGCCGCGCCTGCGGGAACGCCGCGCGCACGCGCGTCGCGAGCACCGGCGCCATCGCCCCGCCCGCCTGCGTGAGGTAGCGCAGCGAGGACAGGTCGTGCTGGTCGAGCTGGCCGCGGTCGAGCAGAAGCGCGAACGTCGACGGCACGCCGGAAAAGCCGGTGGCGCGTTCGCGTGCCAGCGCCTCGGTGAGCAGGTGCGGGAAGACCACGTTGTCCTCCAGCACCACGCGCGCGCCCACGGCGAGGTGCGTGTGCAGCACCGACGCGCCGTAGGCGTAGTAGAACGGCAGCGCGCTGACCGTGCTGTCGTCGGCATCGAGCCGCAGGTAGTCGAGGATGGAGGCGGTGTTCGCCGCGAGGTTGCGGTGGCTCAGCGCCACGCCCTTGGGCGCACCGGTGGTGCCGGAGGTGTAGAGGATCGCGGCCAGTGCCTCGGCCTGCGGCATCGGCGGCGGTTCGGACGTTGCGTCATTGCCATCGTCTGTGCCGGACGCCTCAGCCGGATCGTCCGAGGCGACGGGCACCCATGTGTCGACGCCCACCTCGGCGGCGGCGCGTGCGGCGTCCTCGAGTCCATCGCCATGCACCAGCAGCCGTGCGCCGCAGTGCCGCAGCCACGGGGTGAAATCGCGTTCGCGTGCCTGCGCATTGAGCGGTACGACGATCGCGCCTGCACGCCACGTGCCGTACCAGGCGATCGCCGCCTCGATGCTGTTGTGCAACACCAGCGCCACGCGGTCGCCAGGCGCGATGCCGTGCGACCCCAGCCGTCGCGCGAAGCGCGACGACGCCTCGCGCAGGCCCGCGTAGTCGAGCCGGCGCTGCGCCTGCTGCAGCGCGATCCTGTGCGGGAACTCGGTCGCGGTGGCCTCCAGGCGCGCGACCAGCGGCAGCGGCACGCGACGGCCCCGGCTCAGCCGGCCAGACGGCCGTCGAGGTAGCGGTCGATCGATCCGAGGCTGTCGAAGTTCGCCGGGGTCATGTCCTGCGGCGGCACCTGGATCGACCAGGTTTCCTCGATGAAACCGATCAGCTCCAGGATGCCCGTGGAGTCGACGATGCCCTGCTGGATCAGCGAAGTATCATCGGCAAGCGCATTGTCGTCGTCGGTGAACAGGAAATTGCCGAGGATGAAGTGTTTGATCTGCTGACGCCGGGTCATGTCGGTCCGGTACCTCCAGACAAAGAGGACGCGATTATGCCTGATGACCGGACAGCCCCCGTCCGCCGCCGCGCCCCTTGCATGGCCTGGCTCGCCGCGTGCGCGCTCACGCTCGCGGCCTGTGCGCCGGTGCCGGACGAGGACAGCGACGCCGACGTGGTGTCCACGCCCGCCTATCGCGGCGGTGACGCCGGCGAGCGCCTGGACGGCGAGCGCGGCGGCTTCGTGGTCCGCACCCTCGTCGACGGCCTGGTCCATCCCTGGTCGCTGGCCTTCCTGCCCGACGGCACGATGCTGGTGACCGAACGCCCGGGCCGGCTGCGCCGGATCAACGCGGACGGCACGATCTCGCCGCCGCTGGCCGGCGTGCCGACGGTCTATCCGCGCGGACAGAGCGGGCTGCTCGACGTGGTGCCCTCGCCCGGCTTCGCCGAAGACCATCTGGTCTACCTGTCCTACGGCGAGCCGAACTGGCGCGGCAACCTGGGCGGTACCGCGGTCGCCCGCGGGCGGCTGGGCGCGGCGGGCCTGGCAGGCGTCGAAGTGATCTTCCGGCAGGAGCCGAAGCTGTCGCACGGCACGCACCTCGGCTCGCGCATCGTGTTCGCTGACGACGGCACGCTGTTCGTCAGTGCCGGCGACAACCGCGACAGCGGCAAGGCGCAGTTGCTCGACCACCTGCAGGGCAAGATCGTGCGCTTGAACGCCGACGGCTCGATTCCCGCCGACAACCCCTTCGTCGGCCGCGAGGGCGCGCGCCCCGGGATCTGGAGCTACGGCCATCGCAACATCCAGGGCATGGCGCTGCATCCGCGCACGCGCGAGCTTTGGAGCCATGAGCACGGCCCGATGGGCGGCGACGAGATCAACCTGCCGCAGCCGGGGCGCAACTATGGCTGGCCACTGGCCACGTTCGGCAAGGAGTATTCCGGCGCGCCGGTGGCGGAAGCCGTCGGCACGTCCGCGCCGGGCACGGAGCCGCCGCATCACTACTGGGCCGTGTCGCCGGCGATCAGCGGCATGGCGTTCTACGAAGGCAACGCCTTCCCGCAGTGGCAGTGCAACCTGTTCATTGGCGCGCTGGCCGGCCAGGCCCTGATCCGGCTGGAACTCGACGGCGACCGCATCGTGCACGAGGAGCGCTTGTTGCAAGGACGCGCGCGCATCCGCGACGTGCGCGTGGGGCCGGATGGCCTGGTGTACCTGCTCACCGACGGCACCGACGGCAAGCTGCTGCGGCTGGAGCCGGTGGCGGATGCTTCTGCGTTGGCACCTGCGGTCGAGACGAAGGACGGCGGTTGATCGCGCCACGGCAGGCGCGCGGGCAGTTCGACGCAACTTGCCGTTTCACGGCTTCTCCGGACCCTCTGCCCAACCCCTCTCCCGAGGGGAGAGGGGCGTCAAGACCGTGCAGACGATCCGGCTATCTTCCTTCTCGCTCCGGAGAAGGTGCCCGGAGAGCCCGCCCCGGGCTTGATCCGGGGGCGGATGAGGGTGCGGCGGAGCGTCGCACCTCAAATCAAGGCCTGATGCGCCAGATCCTTCCCGCCGTCCCGTTTCCGGGCAACACCGTTCAAGCGAACGCCGGCCGTTCGCGCAGCAGCAGCAAGGTCGACAGCAGTCCGACGAAGGCCTGGTTGTCGGCAAAACCAATCACCTTGCCGGCGCGCGCCTTGGCGAACAGGCGCGTGGTCGCGTCGACGTCGAACAGGCCGCTCGCGCGCAGGTTCGACGGCGCGAACAGGTCCGCCACGTACGCCAGCGGTCGACCGTCGACGAAGAAGCTGGCGCTGTCCGGCGCGCGGTAGGGTTGCTTGGTGCGCTGCGCGATGCCGCGCGGCAGCAGCGCCTGCCCCGCACCCGATCCGGGAGCGGACAGCGCGCGGCGCAGGATGTGCTTTTCGGTCAGCCCGCGGATCTTCCACTGCGGCGGCAGCGTGTTGGCGAATTCGACGAGGGTGTGGTCGAGGTAGGGATAGCGGCCCTCGATCGAAGCAGCCATCGCCACGCGGTCGCCCTGCGCCGCCAGCAGGTAGCCGGCGAGCAGGGTCTTGGCCTCGACGTACTGGTCGCGCGCCAGCGGCGACCACGCCATGATCCCGGCCGGCAGCCGCGCTTCGGCGAAGGCCAGCGCATCCCAGTCGCCGGCGGCAGCGCGCAGCTCCGGCGACAGGAACGCCAGCGCGCGCTGCGAGGTGGTCCAGCGCGGCACGTGGGCGAAGATCGCGCGGTCGATGTGCTCGCGCCCCTGGCCGAAGAACGACGCGGCGAACGCGGGATTGGCCGCCGGTGAATGCTCGAGGTAGCCGTACAGGCGCGACAGCAGCTTCGGACGCAGCTGCGAGCCCGGCTGCCGCGCCCAGAAGCGCCGCACCTTGGCTTCCTTGAACAGGTCGTAGCCACCGAACACCTCGTCGGCGCCCTCGCCGGTCAGGACCACGGTGTAGCCGTGCGCGCGCACCGAATCGGCAAGCAGCATCAGCGGCACCGCGGCGGTGCGCAGGACCGGCGTCTCGGTGTGCGCGATCAACCGCGGGAACGCGCGGCCGATGTCGCCGGGCGAGATGCGCAGCATCGAATGCTCGGTGCCGAGGTGGCGCACCATCGCCAGCTGGTGTTCGCTTTCGTCGAACTCGGGCTGGTCGAAGGCGACCGAGAACGTGCGCACCGGGGTGTCGGTGAAGCCGCGGATCAAGGCCACGATGCCCGAGGAATCCAGCCCGCCGCTGAGGTAGGCGCCGACCGGCACGTCGGCGCGCAGCTGCAGGCGCACCGCGTCGATCAGGCGCTCGCGCAGTTCGGCGACGGCGTGGTCGAAGCTGGCGAACCGCGCCGGGCGAGTGTCGGCTGCGTCGGGAAAGGTCCAGTCCCAGTACTGCGTCAGGGTTTCGCGGCCATCGGCCTCGATCGCCAGCACGTGCCCCGGCGGCAGGCTGCGTACGCCTTCGTACACGGTGTCCGGATCGAGCGGCGCCCAGTAGCTGAAGGCCTGCAGCAGGCCGCGCGCCGACAGCCGCGCCAGCCCCGGCGCAGCCGCGAACAGCGCCTTGGGCTCCGACGCGAACCACAGCGCGCCGTTCGCCCGCGCGTGGTACAGCGGGCGGATGCCGGTGCGGTCGCGCGCCAGTACCAGGCGCCTGCGCGCGTTGTCCCACAGCGCGATCGCGAACTGGCCGTTGAGGTGCTCGACGAAGCGATCGCCGTCACGGTCGTAGAGGTGGACGATCACCTCGGTGTCCGAGCGGGTGTAGAACACGCGGCCCTCGGCCTCGAGTTCGCGGCGCAGCTCGACGTAGTTGAAGATCTCGCCGTTGAACACCGTCCACGCGGTGCGCGCCGGGTTGTGGATCGGCTGGTCGCCGGTGCTCAGGTCGATGATCGACAGCCGCGCGTGGGCCAGGCCGACGCCCGGCTCGACATGGAACCCGTAGCCGTCCGGCCCGCGGTGCGCGAGCGTGTGGATCATCCGCTCGAGCAGCGCGCGTTCGCCGCCGGCTTCGACCGGCGTGCCGAGGTAACCGGCCAGTCCGCACATGGCTAGCCCTCCCCGCGCGTGCGAACGCCGCACGGCGTGCGTGGCGACGCGCTCATCCCGGGTTGCGCCACCAGCACACCAGCCAGGTTTCGCCCTGGTGCTGCATCCAGTCCTTGTGCAGGTCCTCGATGCCCTCCAGGTGCGGCCCCACGCGCACCAGCGCCGGCGCGAAGAAGGTCACCAGACAGGCCTTGCCCAGATGGCGCATGCGTTCGATCGTCGCCGGGATGTCCTTGATGTAGTACAGCACCTCGCAGGCGACCACGAGGTCGAAGCGATGGCGTTCGTCGCCCCAGGGCTGGCCGGCGAGGTCGCTGGCGGCGAACCGCGCCTGCGGCACGCGCAGCCGCGCGCGCTCGATGGCGGTGGCGCTGACGTCGATGCCGTACACCTCGCCCGCCAGGCGCGCGAGGGCCTGCGTCTGGTGGCCCTCGCCGCAGCCGATCTCGAGCAGCGAGCCGACGCGGCCGAAGGCCTGCTCGATGATCCGGTTGGTGGCCGCGAACCGCGCCTGCTCCAGCGGCGACTCCATGTTCCACGGATCGCCGAGCTGGTAGGCCAGGTCGAGCCGTTCGTAGTTGTCGGCGCCGCCGACGCCGCGCATGGCGTACTTCATCCACAGCCGGCGCACGGCCTTGCGCAGCTTGCCGTGCAGGCGGGTCACGGGCTGGTCGGCCACGGGCGGGTCCTGGGTTGCGGCATGGGCGGACAGGGCCGGCCGTCGTCGGCCGGCAGTTGCGCCAGCTCGAGGCTGCCCGGCTTGGTGCCCGCGGCCTTCAGCGGCTTGAGCGGCGAACTGTACCAGTCGACCACGCGCGCGCAGCGGAAGCGGATCCACGACGGTCCGTACAACCACTGCGTGTGATCGCTGTCGGTGCCCACCGGCTCGCCGTGCAGGGCCAGCACCTCCGCCGGCGACATGCCCGGCAGCAGCCGCGTGGCCGCGGGACCGGCGGCTTTGCGTTCAATGTCGGCGACGGCAACAGGATCGATCGCCACGGGCTCGGCATCCGTCTGCGACCACCACCAGGCCAGCAGCAGCGCAAGGACCAGCATGCCGTACACCACCCACCTCGACGGACCGCGCGCGGGCGCCTCGTCCCCCTGTGCGTCGTCGAGCGTCTCCGCCTGCGCGGGCGCCGGCGCGAACGGCCGGCGGGGCGGCGACGGCAGGGGCGTCGCGCCGGGCAGGCGGCCGTAGTGGCGATGGAACTCGAGCGCGGCCGCGTAACGCAGGTTGAGCGTCTTCAGGCCATCCTCGTCCGACGCGCCGGCGCGATCGGGATGCAGGTCCGCCACCCGGCGCCGGTAGGCCAGGCGGAACGCGTCCACCGAGCAGTCCGGCTCAAGGCCGAGCTCGCGGTACAAGCCGATGAAGTCGGTCTGGTCTGTCATCACGCCATCCGCCGGGCAGGCGATTCTAGCCTGCGTACGCGATGCGGGCCCGGCGCAGGCCATCCGGCGGCCGCGCGCGTGACCGTGGCGTCGTCGGGCGCAACCTCCTATCCTTTGTCGCGCGGGACCACCGGCGCCAGCGATGCCGCCGGCCTGCATCCGATCATCCACGCCGGCTTGGCGGCTGCCACCAGGGGGAAGCGCGCGTTCCGCGCCCGACGCGGTTATCGTGCCGTCCGGCGCTCCATCCGCCGGCTGTCGAAGCATGCACAGTGACGTTGCCTCCCCGCCTTCGCCCG
>JAIUOJ010000165.1 GCA_020161335.1 Pseudomonadota bacterium | reverse complement strand
GCTCGGCTACGGCGCACCGCACCTGGCCGCGCAGACGCGGGCCGCGCTCGGGCATGCGCGCGAGCGCCTGCCGAGCGTGCGGATCGACGGCACCACGTGGTACTGGCCAACCGGCGACAATCCGTGCGCGCGTCGCCACGCCATCGACGACACGCTGCGGCTGCTGGCGCCTTTCGATCCGGTGGTCTGGGATCGGCGTCGCTTCGAGCTGTTCTGGGGCTGGACCTACAAGTTCGAGGCGTACACGCCTGCGGCCAGGCGCCGGTTCGGCTACTACGCGCTGCCGATGCTGTGGCGCGGGCGGGTGCTCGGCTGGGCCAATGTCGGGGTGCGCGAGGGCCGGATGCAGGTGGATCCGGGCTACGTGGGACCGCGGCCGCGTGACGCGGCGTTCCGCGCGGCGCTCGAGGACGAGCTGCAGCGCATGGCGGCGTTCCTCGGGCTGGGATGAGCCGCGCATCGCGTGCGGGGGCGACCGCGGCCACAATGGGGTTGGCCGCACGGGCCGGCGACGACCGGATGGAGTGACGACATGGCAGCGAACGCATGGCTTCGATAGGGTCCATTTCCGTCGCCAGTGCCGCGCTGGAGGCGCACCTGCGCGCGGCCTTCGACGCGCCGGACTGGCGCACGGGCGTGCCGGTGGTCTGCCGTACGGTCGAGGCCTTTGTCCGCGCGAACGACCCGGCCGGCCAGCTGCTGGTGTGGCTGTTGCACGCCGGTCCCGATCCGGGGGCGAGATACGATCCGATGCCCTTCCCGGGCGAGTCGTCGGGCCGACGCCCGGAGCTTGCCCTCGGGCTGCAGTACCTCGTGGCGGCGCAGGCGGACGACGCGCTGCGCGCGCAGGACATCCTGAGCCGCGTGTTGCTGCGCCTGCACCGGCGGCCCCGGGTGTCGGTGGCGAGCGATGGGGCATCCGCCCCGCTGGCGTTCGCGCCGGAGCCGACCTCGCTCACGGACCTCGTGTCGATCTGGCACGCGGTCGGCTTCGCGCCCACGCCGTCCCTGGTCTGCCGCACGGGCGTGTCGCTGCGCGACTGACGGCGCCCACGATCCCCTCGGCGACGTGCGCACGGTGGTGGACAGGCGGCCCCGGATTGGCGAGCATCCGGCGCGACACCGAGATCACCGCGGAGGCGGGACACCACGATGACACCCTGGCTGAGAGGCGTGCTGCTGTTGCTGGCGATGTGCGTGGCTGCGCCGCAGGCGCGCGCGACTGAGCCGTCTCCCGTGCTCGGCCGGTGGTCGGTCGACGTGTCGCGACTGCCGATGCCGCCCGAGGCGCGGCCGAAGCGCGTCACCTTCGCGTTCGACGCGGTGGAAGCGGACAAGTGGCGCATCCGGGTCGAGATCGTGCAGGCGGACGGCAGCGAACGCATCTCCACCGCCACCGTGGCGCTGGACGGCTCCACCTCCGCGATCGCCGGCGACACGCTGGAGGCCGATGCCATCGCCGCGCGCCTGCCGCAGCCGGGCGTGCTGGTGCTGGCGTTGGGCAAGGCCCGGGTCCCCGCGTCGACGCGGGTGTACGCGGTCTCCGCCGACGGCCGGCACCTGGTCGAAACCGCAACCCATTTCGGCGCGGACGGCAAGGCGGTGATGCGCATGTTCCAGCTCGATCGCGCGCACTGAAGCCTGTCGGCGCCGGGGTGACTTCCGGCCGTCGCCGACCGGGCGTGTTCGGTCGATGCTCGGCTCCGGGCCGCCGGCGCGGCCGAGGACCTCCGCATGCACAGGCATCGTCCCGCTCCCCGCACCTGGATCGCGTTGGCCGCGGCCTGCCTGTCGCTGGCCACGGCTGCCGCGCAGGCGACGACAGCGTCCCGGGACGAGGCGGCCGCCATCGCCCGCTTCGATGCGACGCTGTCCGGGTTCCGTGCCGCCAATCGCGTTCCGGCCCTGGCCGCGGCCATCGTCCGCGACGGCGAGGTGCTGTGGGAACGCGCCTACGGCTGGTCCGACGACGAGGGTGACGTGCCGGCGACGGTGGACACCACGTTCTCGATCGCCTCGGTCACCAAGCCCATCGCCGCGGTCGCGATCCTGGCCGAAGCCGATGCCGGGCAAGTCGACCTGTCGACCCCGATGAAGGCCGATCCGGGCTGGGCGCGTACCTGCGAATGGCTGTCCGCCAGCGAGATCCTGTTCGGCCACGGCGGCGCGGAGGCGGACGGCACGCCGATCCCGGCGATGGACTGCGCGCGCGCGACGACACTGCGCGACGTACTCAACATGCGCGTCAACGGCGACGGCGCGCGTTTCGTCTACAACCCGATCAGCTATGCGCGGATCGACCGGGTGATTTCCGGCGCCGGCGGCCGCGACCTGCGCACGATCGTGCGCGAACGGGTCATGGACCACGCCGGCATCCACGATGTCGCGCTGGGCTGGCGCGATCCGCTGGGCGGCTCGGCGCTGCGCCTGCTGGCGCCGCCGTTCGAAGTGAAGGACGGCGAGCCGGTCAAGAACAGCGTTTCCGACGACGACTTCCGCGCCGCCGCGGGGATCAAGGCCAGCGTGCGGCAACTGGCGCAGTTCGATCGCGCGCTCGACCGCGGCGCGCTGCTCTCCGCCGACTGGCGCGCGCGCATCTTCGATGCGCCGCTGGCGACGCCGGCGGGCGACTACCGCTGGGGCTGGTTCGTGCAGGACTGGCAGGGGCACCGCCTGGCCTGGCATTCGGGCTGGGATCCGGGACGCTATTCGGCGATGTACCTCAAGGTGGTCGATCGCGGTCTGACCCTGATCGTGCTCGCCAACACCGAGGCGCTGTGGTGGGGCAATTCGCTGGCGCGCGCGGAAATCCAGCGCAGTCCCGTCGCCGCGGCGTTCCTCGAGGCCTTCGTCGAAGCGCCACCGGCGGGCGAGGCCGTTCGCCCCGCGGGGTAGGCGCGCAGCAACCGTGCGATGGGTCGGCGGGTGTCCTCTCGCCGGCGGGGCCTGCGTGGATACTGTCATCCGTCCGCCGGGAAGGCGGAAGCCCTGGAGTAGATGCATGTCGATCGCGCGCGTGGTCCGTCCCTGCTGCTGGCTCCTGCTGCTGGTGCCGTTCGCAGCAGCATCCCAGGCGCCCGTCGCCCGGGTGCAGCCGGTGACCGACGACTACTACGGCACGCAGGTGGTGGATCCCTACCGCTGGATGGAAAGTGGCCGGGACCCGGACTGGCTGCCCTGGCTGGAAGGGCAGGCGAAGCACACGCAGGCGGTGTTCGCCTCGATGCCCGGGCGCCCGGCGCTGCTGGCGGACGTGGCCGCGAAGTCCGGCGAACAGAGCAGCATCGGCCACGCCGAGCAGGCCGGCGGGCGCATCTTCCTCGAGGTCCGCGCCGCCGGCGAACAGGATTTCAAGCTGGTGGTGCGCGAGGCCGACGGCCGCGAACGGGTGTTGCTGGATCCGACCACGCTCAAGGGCGAGGACGGCGAGCAGGTGATCGACCGCTGGGCCGCGTCGCCGACCGGCCGGCAGGTGCTTGTCGCGCTGTCCAGGCGCGGCACCGAGCACTCAACCTTGCGCGTGCTGGACGCCGTCACCGGCGCGTTCCTGCCGGTGGCGATCCCGCACGCCTGGTTCATGGGCTGGACCCAGGGCGGCGACGCCTTCAGCTACCTCAAGTTCGTCGGCGAGCCCGGTGCGCCGAGCTACTTCGTCGGCAACGAACCACGCCTGCACCGGCTGGACGGGCAGGGCGCCGACACGATCCTCGCGCGCCGCGGCCAGGGCGGCATCGACGCGAAGCCCGAGCAGTTCCTCGCCGTACTGTTCGACCCGGACAGCCGCAACGCGCTGGCGATCGTCCGCGACGGGCGCAGCGAGATCGCCGTGTATCGCGCCGATGCCGCGGCGGCGATGAGCGGAAACGCGACATGGACGCCGGTTGCCGGCTTCGACGACATCGTGGTCGATGCCAGCCTGGACGGCGACCAGCTCTACCTGGTGTCGAAGCGGCGCGCCTCGGGCGGCCAGGTGCTGCACACGTCGGCCGTCGCGCCGGAACTTGCCCGCGCGCAGGCCATCGCCCTGCCGGGCGCGCCGGTGATCGAATCGATCCTGCCGACGCAGGCGGGCCTGCTGGTGCGCACCATCGACGGCGCTGCATCACGCCTGTGGCGGGTGGACGCGCAGGGCCGTGCGGTCGAGGCCGCGCTGCCGTTCGACGGGCAGGTCTCGGCGCTGCAGGGCTGGGCGCGGTCGCCGGAGGTGCTGGTGTCGATCACCGGCTGGTTCACGCCGACCACCGTATACCGCCTCGACCTGCGCAGCGGCCAGTGGCAGGACCTGGCACTGGTGCCGCCGCTGCCGTTCGACACCCGCGGCTACGAGGCGCAGCGGCGGCAGGTGGCGGTGCGCGACGGCACCGAGGTGCCGTACACGCTGGTCATGAAGCAGGGCGTGACGCTCTCCGCGGACACGCCGGTCCTGCTCGAGGCCTACGGTTCCTATGGATACGCGGCGCTGCCGCGCTTCAGCGCGCGCCTGCTGCCGTTCCTCGATCGCGGCGGTGTGTACGTGCTGGCCAACGTGCGCGGCGGCGGCGAGTTCGGCCGCGACTGGCACTACGCCGGCAAGGCGGCGACCAAGGCCACTACCTGGCGCGATGCGATCGACGTCGCCGAGCAGTTAGTGCACGATCGGGTGGGATCGTCGAAGACCCTGACCCTGATCGGCACCTCGGCCGGCGGCGTGATGCTGGGCGGCGCGATCAACGAGCGACCGGACCTGTTCGCGGGCGCGATCGCCAACGTCGGCTTCATGAACCCGATCCGCTACGTGTCCGAGCAGAACTACGCCGACATCGAGGAATGGGGCGGGCCGATCACCGATGCGCAGTCATTCCGTACCATGTTCAACCTCGATCCCTACCAGCACATCCGCGACGGGGTGAAGTATCCGCCGACGCTGGTGGTGTCGGGCCTCAACGATCCGCGCGCCGCGACCTTCCACAGCGCCAAGTACGCGGCGCGCCTGGCCGCCGCGCAGGGCGGGGCGGGGACGGTGCTGCTGCGCATCGATTTCGGCGCCGGGCATGGCATGGGATCGAGCCGCAGCCAGCTGGACGAGGTGTGGACCGACATCTATGCCTTCAGCCTGTGGCAGGCGGGGCAGGCGGCGTTCCAGCCGAAGTAGCGCCCTCACCCGCGGCGGGCGCGGGCCTGCTCGCGCCGGCGCGAAGCCGATGCGCGCTGGCGATCGTCACCTGCGCCGCAGGACCACGTGCATGGCCTGGTCGGACGCGGCCGACTCGACGCATTCGTAGCCCAGCGCCACCAGGTCAAGGCCCTGGAACAGGCTGCTGCCGCTGCCGAGCAGGATCGGGCGGATCGCCAGGTGCAGTTCGTCCACCAGGCCCGCCTGCAGGAACTGGCGGATGGTGTCCGCGCCGCCGCTCACCTGGACGTCTCGGCCGCCCGCGGCTGCACGCGCCTGCGCGAGCGCGGCGCGAGGGCCGTCGGTGACGAAGTGGAACGTGGTGCCGCCTGCCATCTCCAGCGCCGGGCGCGCGTGGTGGGTGAGGATGAAGACCGGGCCATGGAACGGGGGATCGTCGTCCCACCAGCCGCGCCACGCGTCCTCCGGCCACGCGCCGCGCACCGGACCGAACATGTTGCGGCCCATGATCCACGCGCCCACGCCGCGATGCGCGCGCGCGGCGAACGCCTCGTCGATGCCGTCGTCGCCGCCGTCCTGGCCATGCATCCGCCGCCAGCTGCGGGTGGCCACCAGCCACTTGTGCAGCGCGCCGCCGCCGATGCCGAGGGGGTGTTCGAGGTCCTGCGCCGGTCCGGCGCCGTAGCCATCGAGCGATACCGTGAAGCCTTCGACGCGGACGCGTGACATCGTCTGTCTCCCTGGGGTGGATGCGCGGCGTTGGGCGATCCCTGCCGCGGTTGCGCGGGATCATGCGCCGGAAGGCCGCGCCTGTCGCGTGACGACGGATGACGCGGTGCCGGATCGACACGCGCGGCGCGCGCCGCAACCGCCGTCGCCGCGCCGGTATCCCGGGGGCTCAGCGGCCGTTCCGCCGCGCACACCCCGGGAGCATCGATGAAAGCCGCCTGCCTGCTGCTATGGCTCGCCTTCGCCACGCCCGTTGCCATGGCTGCCGATCCGGCCGCCGAGGCCGACGCCCTGCTGCGTTCCCACGACTTCAGCGGCGTCGCCCGCGTGTCGCGGGGCAGTCAGGTGTTGTTCGAGCATGCCTACGGCAAGGCCAGCATCGAGCACGACGTGCACGTGCGGCTCGACACCCGCTTCCGCATTGCCTCGATCAGCAAGTTGTTCACCGCCGCGCTGGTCGAGCGGCTGGTGGAGGAGGGCAGGGTCGATGCCGATGCCGTCATCCATGCCTACCTGCCGGAGTACGCAGGCGAGGGCGGCCCGGTGGTGACCGTGCGGCAACTGCTCACCCATACTTCCGGCATCGCCAACAGCGATACCGTCGGCAGCTTCGAGCAGGCGGTCAGCGAAGGCATGCCGCTGTACCAGTTGCCGGCCACGCCGGCGCAGATCGTCGAGCGCCATGCCAGTGGCCGGCTGGTGCATCCGCCGGGCAGCCATTTCGACTACAACAACGG
>JAIUOJ010000164.1 GCA_020161335.1 Pseudomonadota bacterium | reverse complement strand
GCCACCATCGAGAAGATCGTCGCGCTCGCGGTGCTGATGCCGATCGTCGCCGGCATCGGCGGCAACGCCGCGGTGCAGGTGCTGACGCTGATGGTGCGCGGCATCGCGCTGGGCCAGGTCGGCGCCAGCAACGCCCGCATCCTGCTGTGGAAGGAACTGCGCGTGGCGCTGATCAATGGCCTGCTGATCGGCGGACTGGTCGGCCTGGTGGCGCTGCTGTGGTTCCGCTCGTGGCCGCTGTCGCTGGTGATCGCGGCGGCACTGGTGATCAATTTTTGCAGCGCAGCACTGGCCGGCGTGCTGCTGCCGCTGCTGCTCAAGCGCATGCACATCGATCCCGCGGTTGCCGGCACGGTCGTGGTCACCGCCGTCACCGACGTCATGGGATTCTTCAGTTTCCTCGGGCTGGCGACGGTCATCCTGCTGCACTGACCGGCGGCGCCGGCGTCTTCATCTTGCGCCCATGCGCACCGGCTATGCTCGTGGCGTCCTGGACGGCAAGGGAGCTGGACGATGCGATTGGCGATGTCGACGCTGCTGCTGGCGATGGCGACCCTGCTCCCCGGCTGCGCGATGCTGTCGCCGCTGCCCTCGCGCGGCGCCTTCTACGAACGCGAGGTCGTCGTCGGCGGGGTGGCGGCGCGCTACCAGGTGTTCGTGCCTTCGCGTGCGTCGGGTGGCGACAGGCCGCCGGTGATCCTGTTCCTGCACGGCTCGGGCGAGCGCGGCGACGACAATCGCCGCCAGGTCGAGGTGGGGCTGGGCCCGTACGTGCGCGCGCACCGCGAAACCTTCCCCGCGATCGTGGTGTTCCCGCAGGCACCGCGCGATCGCGAGTGGAGCCAGGTCGCGGACGTGTCGTTCGCGCAGCTCGACGCAGCCACCGCCGAGTTCGGCGGCGATCCCTCGCGCACCTACCTGACCGGCCTGTCGATGGGCGGCTTCGGCGTGTGGGACTACGCGCTGCGCCAGTCCTACCGCTTCGCCGCGCTGGTGCCGGTCTGTGGCGGGCTGGTGATGCCGCGCCGCCCATCGATGGACGTCGCCGCGGTCGCCGGCGAAGCCGATCCCTACGCCGCGGCCGCCGCGCGCCTGCACGACATCCCGACCTGGATCTTCCACGGCGCGAAGGACGACGTGGTGCCGCCGGAGTATTCGCGGCGGATGGAAGCGGCGCTGCTCGCCGCCGGCGCGCACGACGCGCGCTACACCGAATTCCCCAACGCCAACCACAACAGCTGGGACCCGGCGTACTCGCATACGCCCGAACTGTGGCCGTGGCTGTTCGCGCAGCAACGCAGCCACGTGTTCCGGCAGAAGTAGCGCGCACCCGCACCGGCGCGCCGGCGTCAGCGCAGCAGCGCCTCCAGCACCGCCATCCGCACCGCCACTCCGTTCGCCACCTGGCGCAGGATCAGCGATTGCGGGCCGTCGGCCACCGCATCGGTGATCTCCACGCCGCGGTTCATCGGCCCCGGATGCAGCACCACCGCGCGTTTGGCGGCGCGGCGCAGGCGCGCTTCGGTCAGCCCGTAGTCGCGGTGGTAGTCCTCCAGCGACGACACCAGTCCCTCCTCCATGCGCTCGCGCTGCAGGCGCAGCATCATCACCACGTCGACGCCGTCGAGCGCGGCATCGAGGTCGACGGTGACGTGGCAGCCCGCCAGCGTGCCGTCGTCCGGCAACAGCGACGCCGGCCCGCACACGCGGATCTCGCCCGCGCCGAGCGTGCGCAGCGCGTGCAGGTCCGAGCGCGCGACGCGCGAATGCTTCACGTCGCCGACGATGGCGAAGCGACGCCTGGAGAAGTCATCGCCCAGCGCCTGGCGCAGGGTGAGCATGTCGAGCAGGCCCTGGGTGGGATGGGCGCTGCGGCCGTCGCCGGCGTTGACCAGCGCGGTGCCGGCCGCGGCCTCCTCCGCCAGCGCCGCCACGGCACCGTCGGCCGAATGGCGCACGATGAAGCCGCGCACGCCCATCGCCTCGATGTTCTTGAGCGTGTCGCGCGCGGTCTCGCCCTTGGTGGTCGAGGAGGTCGCGGCATCGAACGACAGCACGTCCGCGCCCAGGCGTTGCGCGGCGCGCTGGAAGCTCAGCCGCGTGCGCGTGGACGGCTCGAAGAACAGCGTGCACACCGCGGTGCCGGCCAGCGCGTCGCGCGCGTCAACGCCATCGGCGAAGGCCTGCGCGCGGTCGAGCAGCGCGACCAGCGCATCCCGCGGCAGGCGCTCGAGCGTGAGCAGGTGGCGGAGGCGGCCGTCGGCGTCGGTCTGCAGGGTCATGGTGGGTATTGTCGCTCACATCTGGCGTCCCGCCGCCCCCGCTCGCGGGACACGGCGCCCTTCATGGGTGGACGCTGTCCCGGCGGGGCGGACGAGGGCGTTTCCGCGTGCGCCTTCGCCGCCTCATCCGCCTCCGGCACCCCGTATCGAGTACGGGGCAGGCTCTTCCCCCGCAAGCGCGGGAAGCCAGGAGCGTGACGCACCGCCACCGATGCGGAGGGCGCCGGGACCTGTGAACACGGATGGCGCATGTCGCACCCGCCGCGCGGGCGTGCGCGGCAAGCAAGCGCGACGGCGCGCATGCCGATCCGCAACGCAGCGATGACGCCGCGGCGTGCGTCCGCGCGACCGGCCCTAGAGCGGCACCGCGTCGCCGGGCGCCGCCAGCCAGCGTTCGACGATGACCGCCGCGGCCACGGCGTCGAGCGCAGCGGCATCGCGGCGGCGGCGGCGGCCTTCGGCGCGATCGACCGCGAACCGCTGCGCCGCTTCGATCGAGCTGGCGCGCTCGTCCATCATCACCACCGGCAGCCGGTAGCGCGCCTGCAGTGCTTCGGCGAAGGCGCGCGCACGGGCGCGGATCGGCTGGTCGCCGCCGTCGAGCGTCATCGGATCGCCAACCACCAGCCCGGCCGGGCGCCATTCCCGGTGCAGGCGGTCGACGGCGCTCCAGTCGATCTGCTCGCCGTGCACGTCGACCACCGCCAGCGCGCGCGCACCGTGGCCGAAGGCACTGCCCACGGCCACGCCGATGCGGCGTGCGCCGACGTCGAACCCGAGCACCGTGCCGTCGGGCCGGATCGCGCCGTTCATGCGTGGCCCACGTGCCCCGCGATCCGCATCAGGTCGACGCCGATCTGCCCCGCCGCGGCCTGCCAGCGCTGGTCCAGCGGCATCGAGAACAGGATGTCCCGGCGCGCGGGCGCGGTCAGCCAGCTGTGCTCGGTCAGCTCGAACTCGAGCTGGCCCGCGCCCCACCCGGCGCACCCGAGCGCGACGGTGGCGTGGTCGGGTCCGTCGCCACGCGCGATCGCCTCGAGGATGTCGCGCGAGGTGGTGACCTGCAGGCCATCGGCGATCGCAAGGCTGGACTCCCATTCGCGCTCGCCATCGTGCAGCACGAACCCGCGCTCCGGATGCACCGGCCCGCCGGCCAGCACGCGCTGCTCGCGCAGCGCCGGATCGCCGGACTCGATCCCCATCTGGCGCAGCACTTCGCCCAGGGTGTAGTCGGACGTGCGGTTGATCACCACCCCCATCGCACCGTCGTCGTCGTGCTGGCAGATCAGCGCGACGCTGCGCGCGAAATGGGGATCCGCCAGCGTCGGCAGCGCGATCAGCAGCTGGTTGGCGAAGGGCGGCGACAGGGACGGCATGCGGTCATTCTAGGCCCACTCCGCGATCGCCGACCTTGCGGCGCGGCGCGCGGTTCAGGCAAGGCCGAACTGCTGCTCCTCGGGCGTGGCCAGGCGCACGTCGACCACTTTGACACTCGCCTCCACGGTGCGCCCGGCCAGCGGGTGGTTGCCGTCGACGGTGATCGTGTCGCCATCCACCGCGGTCACCACCACGTCGAGCGGCCCCTTCGCGGTCTGCGCGGTGAGCCTGGCCCCGACCTGGGGCATCGCGCCGGCCTGCAGCGTGGCGCGCGGCAGCGTCTGCACCAGGGCGTCGTGGCGCGGGCCGAAGCCCGCCTCCGGCGCGATCGTCACGCGGAACGCGTCGCCCGGCGACTTGCCGGCCAGCGCCTGCTCCAGCCCCGGCATGATGCTGCCGGTGCCGTGCATGTACACCAGCGGCGCGTGTCCATGCGTGGACGTGATCGCCTGCCCGTGTTCGTCGGCCAGCGTGAAATGCACGGTGGCGACGCGACGCTCTGCAATCTCCATGGGACGTGCCGGTGCTTGCGAGGGGCCGCCATGTTGGCGCGGGTGCGTGGAGGCTGGCAAGCCGGGGCGCACCGCAATGGTCCGCCCCATCCGGAATCGTTATGCTCGCGTGATGAGCGGCTACTGCGACTTCGCCCCGGGCCACCCGGTCCACGGGCCCTACCACGACACCGAGTACGGCTTCCCGCAGCGCGACGAGTCGGTGCTGTTCGAACGCCTGCTGCTGGAGATCAACCAGGCCGGGCTGAGCTGGGAGACGATCCTCAGGAAACGCGAGGGTTTCCGCCGCGCGTATTCGGGTTTCAACGTGGACAAGGTCGCGCGCTACGGCGACAGGGATCGCGAACGCCTGCTCGCCGATCCCGGCATCATCCGCAACCGGCTCAAGGTCGACGCCGCGATCCACAACGCGCAGGTGATCCGCGGACTGCGCAAGTCGCACGGCGGCTTCGTGCAGTGGCTGGACGCCAACATCCGCGACGAACGCGACACGCCACGCGACAAGGCCGCCTGGGTGAAGCTGTTCAAGCAGACCTTCCGCTTCACCGGCGGCGAGATCACCGGCGAGTTCCTGATGAGCCTGGGCTACCTGCCCGGCGCGCATCGCCCGGACTGCCCGGTGATGAAGCGGATCGCGAAGGCGCGCCGGGCGCGATAAGGCGGGCTGTCGCCGCCGCCCGCTCCCGGCGCTCGGCCCCGGGAATGAAAAGGGCCGCGTTGCGCGGCCCGTTCCATGCACCCTTGTTGCGCGGCGGGGCTCAGCCCTTCACCGCGTCCTGGTAGCGACGCTCGACTTCGTTCCAGTCGATCACGTTGTAGAACGCGGCGATGTAGTCCGGTCGACGGTTCTGGTACTTCAGGTAGTAGGCGTGTTCCCAGACGTCGAGGCCGAGGATCGGCGTGTTGCCGGACCCGATGCCCTTCATCAGCGGATTGTCCTGGTTGGCGCTGCTCTCGACCTTCAGCACGCCGTTCCTGTCGGTGCTCAGCCACGCCCAGCCACTGCCGAAACGGGTCAGCGCGGCCTTGGTGAAGGCTTCCTTGAAGGCGTCGAAGCCACCGAGGTCGCTGTCGATGTGCTTGGCGACGTCGCCCACCGGCTGTCCGCCGCCCTTGGGCGACATCACGGTCCAGAACAGCGAGTGGTTGGCGTGGCCGCCGGCGTTGTTGCGCAGCGGGCCGCGCTTGTCTTCCGGCAGCGCGTCGAGGTTGGAGATGATCTCCTCGGCCGACTTGTCGGCCCACGGCGTGCCTTCGAGCGCGGCGTTGGCGTTGTTGATGTAGGCCTGGTGGTGCTTGGTGTAGTGGATTTCCATCGTCTGCGCGTCGATGTGCGGTTCGAGCGCGTCGTAGGCGTATGCCAGCTTGGGCAGGGTGAAGGGCATGGACGATCTCCGTTCGGGGGTCGGGCCCGCTATTGTGCCGCCCTTGCGGTCAAAGCGGGGTCAACCGGGCGGGATTGAGCATCCCGGCCGCCTGCGCGCCCTGCCGCCGGACGCGCAGGCGGGCCACAGGGCCTGTTCACGCCCTAGACTGTGCCGATGCCGTTCCTCGAACTGACCGTCCGTTGCCGCGAAGCCGAGCAACCCCGCTACGAACGCGCACTGGAGGACGTCGGTGCGCTGGCCGTGACCATGCTCGACGCCGAGGCCGGCACCGCCGGGGAGCATGCGATCCTCGAACCCGGCGTGGGCGAAACCCCGCTGTGGGACGAGATCGCGCTCAGCGCGCTGTTCCCCCACGATGCCGACGCGCTGCTGCTGCTGGCCGCGCTGGAAGCCTTCGACCCGGCGCTGGACTGGTCGCGCGCGGGCTTCGGCCAGGTCGAGGACCAGGACTGGGAGCGCGCGTGGATGGACCAGTACGCGCCGCTGCGTTTCGGCGCGCGCACCTGGATCGTGCCCTGGAACCACGCCCTGCCCGACGACGCCCGCGCCGCCGATGCCGCGGTGGTGCGGCTCGATCCGGGGCTGGCCTTCGGCTCGGGCACGCACCCGACCACCTCGCTGTGCCTGCAGTGGCTCGATGCCCTTGCCGCCGACGGCACCCTGCGCGGACGGCAGGTGCTCGATTTCGGCTGCGGCAGCGGCATCCTCGCGCTGGCCGCGCTCAAGCTCGGCGCGGCGCACGCCGACGGCGTCGACAACGACCCGCAGGCGCTGTCCGCCACCCGCGACAATGCCGACCGCAACGGCGTAGGCGCGGCACTGGCGGTGTTCGAGCCCGCGCAGGCGCCGACCGGGTCGTACCCGGTGGTGGTCGCCAACATCCTCGCCTCGGCGCTGGACGTGCTGGCCGACACCCTGGCCGCGCGCACCGCGCCGGGCGGGCGGATCGCGCTGTCGGGCATCCTCGACGGCCAGCAGGACGCCCTGCTCGCCCGCTACGCGCCCTGGTTCGACGCGCTCGCGGTCGCGCACGAAGGCGACTGGGTGCGCATCGACGGCGTGCGCCG
>JAIUOJ010000163.1 GCA_020161335.1 Pseudomonadota bacterium | reverse complement strand
CGGCCTTCACCGAAAACGGCACCGGATCGCCGAACGGCCCGGCGCGGCCGGTGGCGTCGGTGGCGGCGATGCGCCAGTAGTAGTCGCCTTCGGCAAGCGCCGGCTCCACGCGCAGTTCGCCCTTGCGCAGGCCGTCGGTGGCGACCAGCGGCGATGCGAAATCCGCCGCGTCCGCCACCTGCACGCGGTAAGTCAGCGTCTGGTCCGGGGACTGGGTCCAGCGCAGGCGCGGCCGCGGGCCGGCCACGGCGTCGCCCGGCTGCGGCGCGACCACGAACGGCGCCGCCGGCTGGGCCGAGACTTCGATCGCGCGGGTCGCGTCGACGCCTTCCAGGCCGTTGCCGTCGATCGCGCGCACGCGCACGAACACGCGGCCGTCTGCGCGCGCACGATAGTCCGCCTCGGGCCGGTCGACGCGCTCGTCCTGGAGCAGGGTCGGGAAATCCTCGCTGGCGCTGGCCTGCAGGCGATAGCCGATCGCGCCGTCGACCGCGGGCCAGGACAGTCGCGCCGGCAGGCGCTCCAGCGACGCAGGCCAGGCCGACAGGTCGGGAGCGGCCAGCAGCCGGGTCGGCGCGGTCGGGCGCTGGCGGGCATCGCTGAAGGTGCCGCGTCCGGCCGCGAGCTGCACCTGGCGCCCGCCGCCGCTCACCTCGACCCGGCCTTCGAGCACCTCCGAGCGGCTGCGCCCGGCCTCGTCCACGGCCACCCGGAAGTCGGTGCCGCGCACGCTCGACATCAGGCCGGGCGTGGTGATGATGAAGCGCGAGGCCGGCCCGCGGCTGCGCTGCACCTGGCTGCTGGTGCGCCCGCGCGACAGGCGCATGCGCGTGTCGACCATGCCGGTGGCGCCGAAGGCGCTGAGCCGGTCGAGGTGCAGTTCGCTGTCGCCGTGCAGGCGCAGCTGCGAGCCGTCGGCGAAGGCGAGGGTGAGGCTGGCGTCGCCATCGGTGCGCAGGGCCGCGCCGGCGTCGAATTCCATGCCGGCGAGCACCGCGCGCCGGTCGCTGAAATCGCCGCGGTCACTGGCGGTGGCCTGGCCTTCGATCGCCACCACCCGCGCCTTCACCGGGCGCACGCGCAGCCACTCCACGGGGAAGCCCATTCTCGAGCCCGGCACCAGCCGCCCGGGATCGGCGATGGCGTTGTGGGCCTGCAGCCGCTGCCACGGCACGTCGGCGCGCAGGTGGGCGCGGGCCAGGTCCCACACGGTGTCGCCCGGGCGCACGCGGTAGACCCAGTCGGTGGCGAAGGCCGGCAGTGCCGAGGCCAGTACCAGCAGCAGGGCCAGCGCAGTCCGCAGCGTCAGCCGCCAGGCCTGGCCGCGGCGCGCGCGGAAGCTCGATGTACTGCTGCCCTGCATGTGGCGCCGACGATCCCCGTTGCGTCCAGTCGGACAGTCTAAAGGCATTGCCGTCGCGACGCCCGGGGGACGGGCTGGCGCCGGCGCCGGGCGCCGGATACAATGACGGCGTTTGCAACACGGCTGCCCCTTCGCCCGGCCCTTGGCCCGGCGGTTACGATCCTGGCAGGCCTGCCGCGGAACCCCACGCGGCCACCTCTCCCGCACGTCTTTCGTCGCGCAGACACGGCCCGGAACCTCCGGCAGCCGTCCAATCATTGCCCGCAACGCGGTTCTGGATAGTTCCGGGCAAGCCAGTCGAAGGCATTTCGGCGCCAGCGACCACCCGGTGTGGCGCCGGCCCTTGCCCGCGGCTGAACGGAGTTGATCCACATGACGTTCGAACCCCTTGGGCTGTCGCCCGCGTTGCTGCGCGCGCTGTCCGAATCCAACTACACCACGCCCACGCCGATCCAGGCCCAGGCGATCCCGCTGGCGCTGGCCGGCCACGACATCCTGGGCGCCGCCCAGACCGGCACCGGCAAGACCGCCGCGTTCGGCCTGCCGCTGCTGCAGCGTCTGGCGAAGGACACGCCGGCCAAGGGCCCGCGCAAGCCGCGCGCGCTGATCCTGGTCCCCACCCGCGAACTGGCGGTGCAGGTCAGCGACAGCCTCAAGGCCTACGGCAGGCACCTGCGCCTCAACGTGACGATGATCTTCGGTGGCGTCGGCATGCAGCCGCAGGTCGACAACCTGCGCCGCGGCGTCGACATCCTGGTCGCCTGCCCGGGGCGCCTGCTCGACCACCTCGACAGCGGCCACGCCAAGCTCGACGCGGTCGAGCTGCTGGTGCTCGACGAAGCCGACCGCATGCTCGACATGGGCTTCCTGCCGTCGATCAAGCGCGTGCTGTCGCGCGTGCCGCAGCAGCGCCAGACGATGCTGTTCTCGGCCACGTTCGAGCCGCGCATCAAGGCGCTGGCGCTGGAGTTCATGCGCAATCCGCAGCAGGTGCAGGTGGCGGCGCAGAACACGATCGCCGACACCATCGTGCACCGCGTGCACCCGGTCGACGGCGCGCGCAAGCGCGACCTGCTGGTCGAGATCCTGTCGCGGCGCCACACCGACCAGGTGCTGGTGTTCGGCAAGACCAAGCACGGCTGCAACCGGCTGGCCGAACAGCTGGAGACGGCCGGCCTCAAGTCGGTCGCGATCCACGGCAACAAGAGCCAGGCGCAGCGGCAGAAGGCGCTCGACCAGTTCAAGTCCGGCAAGGCGCGCATCCTGGTCGCCACCGACGTCGCCGCGCGCGGCCTGGACATTCCCAACCTGCCGCTGGTGATCAACCACGACCTTCCGATGGTGGCCGAGGACTACGTGCACCGCATCGGCCGCACCGGCCGCAACGGCGCGTCGGGCGAAGCGCTGTCGCTGGTGGCGCCGGAGGAAGGCGGGCTGCTCAAGCAGATCCAGCGCATGCTCAAGTCGGACATCGTGATGCAGAGCGTGGCCGGGTTCGAGCCGAGCCGGCCGATCCGCCTCGATGCCCCGATCCCGAAGAACGGTGGCGGCGGACAGCCGCGCAAGCCGTCGATGGGTGCACGTCCGGGCCTGCGTCCCGGCGAGCAGAAGCCTTCGGGCACGCGTGCCCCGCGCAAGCCGGGCAGCCGCGGCGGCCACGGCAAGCCGGCCGATCGCAGCGCGCATGCGCATGCGGGCCCGAAGCAGCATCGTCCGGGCGCCGGTCGTCCGCAGCACCCGTCGCGCGGAGACAGCCGCGCCTGATCGCGGTGTCGCCTGACGTGGGAAAGGGCCGGCATTGCCGGCCCTTTCCTTGTCGGGCGTGGCCGATCAGCCCTGCTTCGACGCGATCCAGCGGTCGATCTTCTGCTCCAGCACGTCCAGCGGCACCGAGCCGTCCTTCAGCACCTCGGCGTGGAACTCGCGGATGTCGAACTTGTCGCCGAGCTTTTCCTCGGCACGCGCGCGCAGTTCCTTGATCTTCAGCTCGCCGATCTTGTACGCCAGCGCCTGGCCCGGCCACGCGATGTAGCGCTCGGCCTCGGCCACGGCGTCAGGCTCGCTGACCGATGAATTGGCGAACATGTAGTCGAGCACCTGCTGGCGGGTCCAGCCCTTGCTGTGCAGGCCGGTGTCGACCACCAGGCGCACCGCGCGCCACAGTTCGCCCTGCAGGCGGCCGAAGTACGAGTACGGATCGGTGTACACGCCCAGGTCCTTGCCCAGGCCTTCCGAATACAGGCCCCAGCCCTCGATGAAGGCGGTCTCGCCGCCGAAGCGGCGGAACGCGGGCAGGTCGGTCAGTTCCTGCTGCAATGCGAGCTGGAAGTGGTGGCCGGGGATGGCTTCGTGCAGGAACAGGTCCTCCGCGTCCCAGGTCTTGCGCGTGGGCAAATCATAGGTGTTGACGTAGAACACGCCCGGGCGCGAACCGTCCTCGCTCGGCGACTGGTACTCGCCGCCGGCGGCGGACTTGGCGCGGAACGCCTCGGTCGGGCGGATCTCGAACCCCGCCTTGGGCGTGAGCGAGAACAGCTTGGGCACGTTGGCCTCGATCTTCGCCTCCAGCGAGCGGTAGTGCGCGAGCAGCGCGTCCTCCGACTTGAACTGGAACCGCTTGTCGGTCTGCATGAATTTGAAGAAGTCCTGCAGCGAGCCTTCGAACTTCACCTCGGTCATCACCTTGCGGATCTCGCCGTGGATGCGCGCCACCTCGTCGAGGCCGATCTGGTGGATCTCGGCCGGGGTCTTGTCGGTGGTGGTCGTGGTGCGTGCGTTGAAGGTGTACCAGGCCTCGCCGTCGGGCAGCGCGGCCAGGCCGACGGTGTCGCGCGTCTTCGCCAGGTACTCGTTGGCGATGAAGTCGCGCTCCTTCTTCAGCGCCGGCATCACCGCGTCGGCGATCATGCCGCGGTAGGCCTCGGTGAGGCGCGCCTTGTCCTCGGCGGAGAAGTCGGCGGGCAGGTTGGCGATCGGGCCCCAGAACTGGCTGTCCTCGGGCTTGGCGGTGATGATCGCGTCGAGCTGCGGCAGCACCTTCTCCATCACCACGCGCGGCTGGACCACGCCGGCGGCGATGCCTTCGCGCATGTTGGCGATCTCGGTGTCGATCAGCACCGGCAGGCGGCGGCCGCGTGCCAGCCAGTTGTCGTAGTCCTTGACCGTCTTGAACGGCTGCGCGCTGGTGCCCGAGCCGAGCATCACCGCGTAGCTGGCGATGCTGCCCATCTGGTTCACCGGCAACATCCAGCCCGGGAACATCTCCGCGGTCAGCGCCATCTCGCCGTTGCGCACGAAGATCTCGTAGCTCAGCAGGTCCTGGCCCTGCAGGCCGTCGCTGCCGATGGCCTTCACCCGCTCCAGCCACTGGGTGGTGAACTCGTGCTGCTCCTCGCGGAAGGCCTTGGAGCCGAAGTCGGGCAACTGGTCGTCGTAGCGGTGGTCGCCCTGGAAGGTGGCCTGCACCGGGTTGAGCTTGAGGTAGGCCTCCCAGTACTCGGCGTACAGCGCGTTGAGCTGCGCGGCCTTGCCTTCGGCGGCCTGCGGGGCGGCGGCCGCGGCCGGCGCCTGCGGCGCGGCGTCGGGGGCGGCGCGGTTGCAGCCGGCGAGGGCGGCGGAGATGGCGAGGGCGAGCAGGAACGGGCGGAGGGTCATGGCCGGGGGTCGGTTCGGGGAAGCGCCCAGCATGGGCCGGCGGTGGGGCGGCGTCATCCGTCGAAGGTCACCCCGTCGCGTTCACAGCGTGGGCGGGTCGGCGTCGATCACCCGCAGGTGGCCGCCGGTGTTGTCGGGCAGGGCGTGCTCGTCGGTCTTCACCAGCACGGTGCCGGGGACCAGCAGCGGCAGCAGGTCGGCGACGAAGGCGGGCGGGACCTGGACCTTGGCCATGTCGGCATCGGTGAGCGGCTGGCCGGCGTCGGCGTCGTGGCCGGGGATGCCGATGCGCAGCCACGGCGGCATCCGCCCCGGGGTGCCGCCGGTGGCGACGATGAAGGCATGCGTGCCCGGCGCCGGGCCGGGCGCGCCGAACTGCACGATGCTGCGTCCGATCTCGATGCCGTTGCGCATCACGACCAGGCGCCGGTCGGCCGTGCTCAGCACCATCGAGAGTGGTCCGTCGGGCGACTTCTCCGGTTCCCAGCGGTACTGCTGGGTGGCGGCGAGCAGCGGGTCGGCGTCGACCGCGCCGGTGGCCGGATTGATCGGGCTGACCATCGTCGGGTGCACCAGCGCGTCCGGCGAGCGGCCTTCGCGCGCGACCACCACGGTCATGCCCAGCGAGGTGGCGTCGAACAGCTTCTGCGCGAAGGCCGACGGCAGGTGCACGCAGCCGTGCGATTCGGGATAGCCCGGCAGGCCGCCGGCATGCAGCGCCACGCCGTCCCAGGTGAGGCGCTGCTGGTAGGGCATCGGCGCGCTGTTGTAGAGGCTGGAACGGTGGTCCTTGTCCTTCTGCAGGATCATGAACACGCCGGTCGGGGTTTCGTGGCCCGGCTTGCCGGTGCTGACGGTGCTGACCGCCACCAGGATGCCGTTGCGGTACACGTAGGCGCGCTGCTCGTCGAGGCTGACGATGATCGCCATCGGCCCCATCGCCTTGTCGTCGCCGCCCCAGATCCATTCGCCGGGCTTGAGCATCGCCGGCGGCGTGTCGGCGGGGCTGGACGCGCGCGCGCCCCAGAACGGCACGGCCGCATGCGCGGACCAGGCGAGCAGCCAGAGCGTGAGCAGGGCGAGGAGGCGGCGCATCTCGGGCGTTCCGGTGGAGGTCGCCGCAGTCTAGCTAAGGCGCGGTGCCGGCCGGCACGGAATTGCTGGTCGGCGACGGCGCACCGGCCGCGCAGGCGGCATACGGCGAATCGCGCAGCCACTGCGGGTCCGGCGCGTAGGCGAACAGGAACTGGCCGTCGCTGAGCGCATCGATCAGCGGGCGCGCGATCGCGCGGCGCACCGCCGGGCAGCCCCAGCTGCGCCCGAGCCGGCCCATGCGCCGGCCGCGGTCGGGATCGACGTAGTCCGCGCCGTGGACCACGATCGCGCGCGGCGCGGCGCTCGACGACTTCGTGGCCGCCGTGCCGCTGCGCAGCCTGCCGTTCGTGCTCGGCTGGTCGCCGATGGCGCTGCCGCCGCCGCCCGCGCTGAAGTCCGCGGCGAGCGCGGGCGACCGCATCGGCTGGTTCACCACCGTACCGGCGCCCGAGGGGCTCGCGGTCGAGCGCGACCCCGCCGAAGTCGAGTCGTGCCGGGCCGTGGTCGGCGACGACCTCGCCGCGACGCATCGTGCCGCCGCGCTGGGCAGGCCGACGCTGCTGCTGCGGTCGGATGCCGACAACCTCCTGCTCGGACTGCGGAACGGGCCGTCGTCCTGGTATGCGTCTTTCGAGGTCCAGGACCGCGACGACGCGACAACGCTGGCAGGATTCCTCGCGAGGTGCTGA
>JAIUOJ010000162.1 GCA_020161335.1 Pseudomonadota bacterium | reverse complement strand
ACCGTAGCGCTTCTAGACAACATCGTCTAGACAAAACTGTCTATGACTGATGGCAGGGGTGGCCTTGCCGGATCTGTCCGTTTGCCGCCCGGGGCGTCGACCCCCGACTTCCGCCACGGGGCGCGGCGCCGGTTGCGGTGCAAGACTCCGCCGGATTCCCGACCGGAGCCTCGCCATGCGCACCACCCGCCGCGACCTGTTCAAGCTCGGCGCGCTCGCCGCCGCATCCGCCGCCCTGCCATCGATCGCGTCCGCCGCCGCAACCGCGCCGGTGGCGCGCGCGGCGAAGCCGCTCGACATCCTGATCCTCGGCGGCACCGGGTTCACCGGCCCGTTCCAGGTGCAGTACGCGCTGGCGCGCGGGCACAAGGTCACGCTGTTCAACCGCGGCAAGCGGCCCTCGCCGGAATGGCCGGGCGCGGTGGAGCAACTGCATGGCGATCGCACCACCGGCGACCTCAAGGCGCTGGAAGGGCGCAAGTGGGACGTGTGCATCGACAACCCGACCAGCCTGCCGCACTGGGTGCGCGACGCCGGCCGCGTGCTCAAGGACAACGTCGGCCAGTACCTCTTCATCTCCACCATCTCGGTGTATGCCGACGGCGCCAAACCCGGCATCACCGAGGACGCCGCGCTCGCGCCGTACAAGGGCAAGGACGCGATGGCGGAGACGCGCGAGACGCTGATGGCCGATGTCGAGAACCTCTACGGCCCGCTCAAGGCACTGAGCGAAGCCGAGGCGCACACGCAGTTCGGCGCGCGCACCACGATCGTGCGCCCGGGTTACATCGTCGGCCCGCGCGACGAGACCGACCGCTTCACCTACTGGCCGCACCGCATCGCGCAGGGCGGGGAAGTGCTGGTCCCCGGCGACGGCCAGGACCCGGTGCAGATCATCGATGGCCGCGACCTAGGCGAATGGATGATCCGCCTCGCCGAGAACGGCACCACCGGCACGTTCAATGCCTGCGGCCCGGACTACGCGCTGGGCACCGATGCGATGGTGTACGGCTGCCACGCCGTGACCGGCGGCCCGGCGACGTTCACCCACGTGCCGGCGGAGTTCCTCGAACAGCACCAGGCCGGCCTGCCGATCTGGGTGCCGCGCACGCATCCTGTCTACGGCGGCTACGGTGCGGTCAGCAACGCGCGCGCGATCGCCGCGGGCCTCACCTTCCGCCCGCTGGCGACCACCGTGGCGGACCTGCTGGCCTGGTTCGGCAGCCTGCCGGCGGAACGCCAGGCCAAGCTCAACGCCGGGCTGAGCCGCGAACAGGAAACCGCGCTGCTGCAGGCCTGGCACCAGCAGGCAGGCTGACCGGCCGACGCCGTCGCGTCACGACGGCGAGGCAACGTCCGTGCTGCGAGGATCGCGGACATGCCCGCCGCGCGCCCGCGTTCGATCGCCCTGCTGTTCTTCATGCTCCTGGCCGCCTTCGCCGCGTGGGCGTGGCGTGCCGGCGCGATCACCGTTCCCGACCGCTGGAACCCGTGGGCGCCGCTGCGCATCGATGACACGCCCAACCTGCTGACGCGCTACAAGCTGGAGCGCGCCTCCGCCGACCGCGATGCCTGCCGCATGGCCCTGGCGCAGGCCGGGATGCGCCTGTCGCCGCTGGAGGATCGCAGTACCGGTCCCGGCTGTGGCTTCGACCATGCCTACCTCGTCGAGCGCAGCAGCGTCGGTGTCGGCACGCCGTTCGCCCTGAGCTGCCGGACGGCGCTGTCGCTGGCGATGTGGGAGCGCCACGTGCTGCAGGACGCCGCGCAGTCGCACCTGGGCACGCGCGTCGCGAGGATCGAGCACCTCGGTTCGTACGCCTGCCGCAACCTCTACGGCCGCGCCGAGGGGCGGCGCAGCCGGCATGCCACCGCCGACGCGCTCGACATCGCCGGCTTCGTGCTCGAGGACGGGCGCCGCGTGCGCGTGCTCGGCGACTGGCCGCCCCCGGCCGCGCAGGCGGGCGCGCCAACCGGGCACGGCGATGCGCAGGCCGAGGCCGCCTTCCTGCGCGCGGTGCACGAGGGTGCTTGCGCGCATTTCGACGCCGTGCTCGGGCCCGATTACAACGCCGCCCATGCCGACCACTTCCACTTCGATCGCGGCGGCGGACGGATCTGCCGCTGAGGCGCTGTCCTCGCGCGCATCGCCAGCGCGTTGGTCGGGAAGGGAGGCCATATCCGCCAACGAGGACACATGCCATGACCCCCTGGATCTGGTGGTGGGCGCCCAGCCTGCGCGTGCAGCTGCCGCTGGGCGGCGACGTCACCCAGGACATCGACCCCGACCTGTCGTGGTTCTTCGACGGCATCCCGCCGTCGGCGGGCGATGGCCGCATCGAGCACCAGGCCTTCGACGTCGCCTCCTACGGCCGGCAACTGGGCTGGATCACGGAGGTGCTGATCGGGCTGGCCGAGCGCGACGGCGTGCCTGCGGGGCAGGCCGCCGAATCGCTGCGCAAGCTGCGGCAGGTGCGCGACGAGATCGAACGCATCAAGGACGCCGCGCACGATGCCGAGGTGGAGGACCTTGCCCGCCGGGTGGCGCAGGTGCGGCGTCGCGGTGGCACCCGTGCCGCGCGATTGCAGGCGCGCCTGCGGCAAGCGCCCGGCAAGGACGATCCGCCGCCGGCCTGAGTCGCCGGCGACGCGGCCGCGGCCGGCTCAGTCGCGGTCGGGCGCGCCCAGCGGGAAGAAGCTGCGGAACGGGCGCGCTTCCTCCACGGCGCGCGCGAACGACGGCCGCGCGAGCAGGCGCGCCCGGTACGCCCGCACGTTCGCATGTGTCGGCGGGATGCGGTGGGTCCAGTCGGCGTAGAACAGGAACGGCGCGGCGGCGCAGTCGGCCAGGCTGAAATGCCCGCCGGCCGCCCAGGTGCGCCCGGCCATGTGCCGGTCCAGCCAGGCGTAGGCGGTGTCGAGCATGGCGCGCGCCTCCGCGACGCCGTACGCGTCGCGCGTCCCTTCCGGCCGCAGTGCATCGAACACGAACTTCTGCTGCGGCGTGGAGATGTAGTGGTCGAAGAAGCGATCGAGCATGCGCACCTCCACCGCCTGCATCGGGTCCAGCGGCACCAGCGGCTCCGGCCCCGGATACGCCGCTTGCAGGTATTCGATGATGGTCGTCGCCTCGAGGATCGTGCGCCCGTCGTCGACCAGCACCGGGAAGCGCTTCATCGGCCACAGCGCCGCCAGCTCGGCCATGTGCTCACCCTCGTCGAGCCGGCGGTACTCGAAGGGCGCGCCGTGTTCGTACAGCGCCACCAGCACCTTCTGGCAGTAGGACGAGAACGGATGGGCGTAGAGGATCGGCGGCACGGCGGGGCTCCCGGGGATTGCCTGGACGACGAACCACGGGCGCGCGGTTCGACATCGCAGGGAGTCGATGGCGAGAGAGCATAGCCCGCGGGTCTGGCGGCTGCCGCCTCAGTCCTTCGCGCGCGGGTCGCCGACCAGGGTGAAGTAGTCGCGCAGGTTCTTCGGGCGATAGGTGCGGTCGTTGTCCCAGCGCGTGAGCACGCTCGGGTGCAGCGACTGCGTCGGGTCGCCCTTGGTCGAGTTCTCGTCGGGCTGCTCGGTGGTCTTCGCCGCGAGGCCGATCACGCGGTCATTGCCGGGCGTCATCCTGTACAGCCCGGTCTTGGAGTCATGCGGCTTCATCATCGGATCGGGCCTGGGCGGGTAGACGGCGTCCACGTCCGGATCGATGCGCAGGCCGGCGCCGGCCGCCTTGTCGCGCATCCAGCCCAGCGCGATGTCCGACAGGCGCGATTCGGCCAGCGGATAGCCGCCGCCGACGTCGCTGTGCACGCCGCAGAACCACACCTGCTCGATCTTCTGGCCGTCCTTGGGCTTGTACGCCCAGCGCGCGGCCTCGAACGGCGCGCGCCGCTCGTCGATGGCCAGCGCCTGGCAGGCGTGCTTGACCGTGCCGCTGAGCTCCACGTCGTGGAAGCGGTACTTGTCGGCGGTGAGCGCGCGCAGGCCGCGCACCGGGATGCCAAGCGCGCCGACGGTGTCCCAGACGCCGATGAACTGGATCGGGATCGCGCCGTCCGGCGCGACCGAGCACTCCTTGCGGAACTTCACCGCCGGGGCGTCGTCGGGGTGCACGTCGCTGCAGTACAGCGTCACCGCTTCCTGGTAGCGCATCGCGTGGCGCATGCGCAGGATCCCGCACTTGCGCACCATCCCGGCCAGGCTGCGCGCGGTGTACGCGCCGCGGCTGAAGCCGAACAGGAAGATCTCGTCGCCGACCTCGTAGTTGAGCACCAGGAAGCGGTAGGCAGCGTAGAGGTTGTCGTCCAGGCCCTTGCCGAAGGCGCCGCCTGTGAGCTTGTCGAGCGAACCTCCGGTGCCCACGCCCTGGCCGTAGTACACGACCTGCAGCGTGGCGCCATCGCGCTGGGCCGTGCGCAGCGCCAGCTTGACCACGTTGGTGGGGCAGGGCGTGCCCTCGTTGGCCTGGTCGGCGCTGTTCCAGGTGCCGTCGCAGAAGATGGCGATGCGTTTCATGGCAGGTCCGCGGGCGCGGGGGCACCCGATGCCGATAGCTACGTAGCGGCGCGCCCCGCGAGGACACCCCGCGCGCAGGCGACGCGCATCACGCCGGCGGCACCAGCTTCAGCAGGCGGCCGTTGCTGGCGTCCTCCAGCAGCCAGATCGCGCCGTCCGGCCCCTGTTCCACTTCGCGGATGCGGCGGCCCATCGGATAGCGGCGGAACTCGGCGGCGCTGGTGTCGTTGAAGCGCACGCGCACCAGCGCCTGCGAGGCTAGCCCGCCGATGAAGGCATCGCCACGGAACGTCGGGAACAGGTTGCCCGAGTAGATGATCATGCCCGCCGGCGCGATCACCGGCGTCCACCACGCCTTGGGCGCTTCGAGGTCGGGGCGCGTGTCGTGGTTGGGGATCGGCGTGCCGTCGTAATGGTTGCCGTTGGACACCAGCGGCCAGCCGTAGTTGCGCCCGCGCAGGATCAGGTTGAGCTCGTCGCCGCCGGCCGGACCCATTTCATGCGACCACAGCCGGCCCTGCGCGTCGAACGCAATGCCCAGTGGATTGCGATGCCCCAGCGTCCACACCTGCGCGGCGATGCCGCCTTGCGCGGCGAAGGGGTTGTCGGCGGGCACGCTGCCGTCGTCGTTGAGGCGCAGGATCTTGCCGAGGTTGCCGGTCATGTCCTGCGCCGGATCGAACGCTTGGCGATCGCCGGAGGTGATCCACAGCTTCTGGCTGCCATCGAACGCCAGCCGGTGGCTGAAGTGGCCCTGGCCGCCCAGTTTCGGCACCTGTTCCCACACGCGCTCGACGTTGGACAGGCTGCCGCCGCCGCTGGCATCCAGCGTGAGCTGCGCACGCACCACCACCGCGCCGTAGTTCGAACCGCTGCGCTCGATGTAGCTGAGATAGATGCGGCGGTTGCTGGCGAACTGCGGATGCAGGATCACGTCGCCCAGCCCGCCCTGGCCGCCATAGGCCACTGCCGGCACGCCGGCGATCGTGCCGATATTGCCGCTGGCCACGTTCACCAGGCGCAGTTGGCCGCCTTTCTGCGTGACCAGCAGGCGGCCGTCGGGCAGGAACACCATCGCCCACGGCTCGGACAGCGTGGCCACCGGTTGCACCTGGAACGGCGGGTCGGCCTCGACGAGGCGATGGCGATAACCGCGTCCACCGGTCTGTTGTTCCGGCGCCTTCAGTGCGGGCGCCGCCTGTGGCTGCTGCGCAGGCGTCGCGGCTTCCGCCGATGGCGCGGCGCGGGCAGGCGTGGCGACCATGACGGAACGCCCGGCAGCGGCCTGTGCCGATGTGTCATCGGCGGGTTCGACGGGTGGCGCCTCCACGCACGCCCCCAGCAGCAACGTGGCACCGGCGAGGACCAGCATGCGCAAGGACATCGGGAGGCTCCTGTCGGTCGGGTGGCAAGGAAACCCGCAACCGCCCCGCGGTGAAGAAGGGCTCGAAGGTTTATAGCCGGGGATTCGTTAGCGGGCCGTGCCGACGATCATGGCACGGGCATCGGCCGGGTCGCGCGTCCGGTCGGGCATGCGGGTGCCGTATGCCACTATCAGGGAGTGGGCCGACGGGGAGGCCCCCGACACCGGCCGAGCGCCGCCTACGCGAGGGAATGCGCATGTCCTGGCTTCGTCCATTGATCGCCACCGGCCTGTTGCTGTGCACCATGCCGGCGCAGTCCGCCGAAGAACGCAGCAAGCTGACCATGGATTCAGGTCGCCCACTGACACCCGAACAGCAGGCGGTGGAGTTCGATCACGCCGACCTGCGCTTCCGGGTGATCCCGGACGACAAGCGCCTGGAAGGCGACGCCACGCTGACCTTCCTTGCGAGGTCGCCCGTGTCGCGACTGGTGGTCGATCTCGACCAGCAGCTCGCCATCGGCCGCATCGAGATCGACGGCGACGTGTTGCCAGCGTCCGCGTGGCGCAATCCCGAGGGCCAGCTGAGCATCGACCTGCCACGCACGCTCGCGGCCGGCGAGTCCGTGCGCACGCGCATCGTCTATGCCGGCCAGCCGCGCGAAGCCAAGCGCGCGCCGTGGGATGGCGCCTTTGTCTGGTCCAAGGCCCCCAGCGGCGAGCCTTGGATCGCCACCTCCGTGCAGGGCGAAGGCTGCGACCTGTTCTGGCCCTGCATCGACCATCCGACTGGCGAGCCGAAGGTGGTCGAGCAACACATCACCGTGCCCGCGCCGCTGGTGGCCGCCGGCAACGGCGTGCTGGTCGGCATGCAGGAATCCGATGGCTGGCGTACCTGGCACTGGAAGGCGCGTTCGCCGAACACCTACGCCGTGGCCCTCAACATCGGCCCCTACGAGGAACTCAAGGGCGAATACCGCAGCCGGTTCGGCAACACGATCCCGCTGCACTTCTGGCACCTGAAAGGCCGCGAGGCACAGGCACGCGGCCTGTTCGAGGAGTTCCCGCTGGCGCTGGACTTC
>JAIUOJ010000161.1 GCA_020161335.1 Pseudomonadota bacterium | reverse complement strand
TGTCCAGCTCGTCCTGCTCGCCGCGGATCTTCATTTCCTCCAGACGCGCCAGCTGCTTGAGCTTCGTCTCGAGGATGTATTCGGCCTGGTCGTTGGACAACTGGAAGCGCGCGATCAGCGCCGCCTTCGGCTCGTCCTCGGTGCGGATGATGCGGATCACCTCGTCGAGGTTGAGGAAGGCCACCAGCAGGCCTTCCAGCAGGTGCAGCCTGCGCTCGACCTTCTCCAGCCGGTGCTTGAGCCGGCGGGTGACCGTGTCGGCGCGGAACACCAGCCACTCCGACAGCAGCATCTTCAGGTTCTTCACCTGCGGGCGGCCATCGAGCCCGATCACGTTGAGGTTGACGCGGAAGCTCTTCTCGAGGTCGGTGGTCGCGAACAGGTGGCCCATCAGCTGCTCGGCATCGACGCGGTTGGAGCGCGGGATCAGGGTGATGCGCACCGGGTTGGCGTGGTCGGACTCGTCGCGGATGTCCTCCAGCCACGGCAGCTTCTTGGCGCGCATCTGCGCGGCGATCTGCTCGATCACCTTCGAAGGCGAGACCTGGTAAGGCAACGCGGTGACGACGATGTTCGCGCCTTCCTTCACGAACGTCGCGCGGGCGCGCACGCTGCCATTGCCGGTCTGGTACATCGCCAGCAGGTCGGCGGCGGGGGTGATGATCTCCGCCGTGGTCGGGTAGTCCGGCCCGCGCACGTGTTCGCACAGGTCGCGCACGCTGGCGTCGGGGTCGTCGAGCAGGCGCACGCAGGCGCTGACGATCTCGCCCAGGTTGTGCGGCGGCACGTCGGTGGCCATGCCGACGGCGATCCCGGTGGTGCCGTTGAGCAGCAGGTGCGGCAGGCGCGCCGGCAGCCAGCTGGGCTCCTCGAGGGTGCCGTCGAAGTTCGGCGTCCAGTCCACCGTGCCCTGGCCCAGTTCGCCCAGCAGCACCTCGGCGATGGGGGTGAGCCTGGATTCGGTGTAGCGCATCGCCGCGAACGACTTGGGATCGTCGCTGGACCCGAAGTTGCCCTGGCCGTCGATCAGCGGATAGCGGTACGAGAACGGTTGCGCCATCAGCACCAGCGCCTCGTAGCACGCGCTGTCGCCGTGCGGATGGAACTTGCCGATCACGTCGCCGACGGTGCGCGCCGACTTCTTCGGCTTCGCCGCGGCGTTGAGGCCGAGTTCGCTCATCGCGTACACGATGCGGCGCTGCACCGGCTTGAGCCCGTCGCCGAGGAACGGCAGGGCGCGGTCGAGCACCACGTACATCGAGTAGTCGAGGTAGGCGCGCTCGGCGTACTCGCGCAGCGGGATCTGCTCGAAGCCATGGAAGGCGGTGCGGGGGGAATCTGTCATGCGCGACGACCGGAAAAACGAAAGGCCCCGCAATTATGCGGGGCCTTCGCGATGTCTGGTGCCCGGGAGAGGACTCGAACCTCCACGGTTTTACCCGCTAGTACCTGAAACTAGTGCGTCTACCAATTCCGCCACCCGGGCAGGTGGGCCGCGTATGTTGCGTTGCGGCGGCGGCAAAGTCAACGCCGCCCGTGCGCACGTCGTGGCGACGGGGCCGCGTGTAACATCCGCCGATGGCAAAACCCCCCAGCAAGCGCGGCAACGACCGCAAATCCCCGGCCGGCCAGGGTGCCCCGGGCGGCAAGACGTCCGGGCCGCGCCAGCAACGCCCCGGCGCCGGCAAGCCCGGCAAGGCGACCGCCGCGTCGCGCCCGCCGTGGATGCCCGAGACGATGGCGACGCGCGCCAAGGCCGCGCCGGCGGGCTCGGCGCCGGCGCCCAGGCCGGGCCGGCCGGGACGTTTCCAGGATCCGCACGCCGATCGCGAGGCCAGCCGCTATGCCAGGCCCATCGCCAGCCGCGAGGCGATCCTGCAATGGCTGTCCAGCGCCGAGGGCCCGCAGACCGCGGAGGCGATCGCCGAGCGGCTCGCGCTGCACGATCCCGAACAGCGCGACGCGCTGGGCAAGCGGTTGGCGGCCATGGTGCGCGACGGACAGGTGCTGCAGAACCGGCGCGGCGGCTACGTGCCGGCCGAACGGCTCGACCTGATCCCCGGCACCGTGATCGCCAATCCCGACGGCTACGGCTTCCTGCGTCCGGACAGCGGCAGCGGCGACGACCTGTTCCTGCCGCCGCTGGAGATGCGCAAGGCGATGCACGGCGACCGCGTCATGGCCAGCGTCACCGGCGTCGATCGCCGTGGCCGCCGCGAGGGCGTGATCGTCGAGGTGCTGGAGCGTCGGCTCAACCGCCTGATCGGTCGCTTCACGCTCGAGTCCGGCATCAGCTACGTGGTGCCCGACGACCGCCGCATCCAGCGCAACGTGCAGATCCCCGCAGACGCGCGCATGGGCGCGCAGCACGGGCAGCTGGTCGTGTGCGAACTGACCACGCCGGGCGACGCGCACCGGCCGCCGATCGGCAAGGTGCTGGCGGTGCTGGGCGATGCGCTGACGCCGTCGCTGGTGGTCGAGGCCGCGATCCACGGCCACGAGCTGCCGCACGAATTCCCGCCGGCGGTGCTGGCCGAAGCCTCGGCGGTGCCGCTGGAGGTCACCCGCGCCGATGCCGAAGGCCGCGTCGACCTGCGCAGCCTGCCGCTGGTCACCATCGACGGCGAGGACGCGAAGGATTTCGACGACGCGGTGTACTGCGAACCCAACCGCGACGGCTTCCGGCTGATCGTCGCCATCGCCGACGTCTCGCACTACGTTCGTCCGGGCACGCCGCTGGACGACGAAGCGCAACTGCGCGCGACCAGCGTCTACTTCCCGGGCTTCGTGGTGCCGATGCTGCCGGAGACGCTCTCCAACGGCATCTGCTCGCTCAACCCGAAGGTCGACCGGCTGTGCTTCGCCTGCGACATGCAGGTCGGCCGCGACGGCGAGGTCACCCGTGCGAAGTTCTACGAGGCGGTAATGCACTCGCACGCGCGCCTGACCTACACCCAGGTGTGGAAGGCGGTGGGCGAGGATGATGCCGAGGCGAGGGCCCTCGTCGGCGCGCAACTGCCGCAGGTCGAGCGGCTGCACCAGCTGTACCAGGTGCTGGCGAAGGCGCGGGCCAAGCGCGGCGCGATCGAGTTCGAGAGTTCCGAAGTGCGCTTCGTGCTCGACAACCGCGGCGAGGTGACGCAGGCGGGGATGCTGGTGCGCAACGATGCGCACAAGCTGATCGAGGAATGCATGATCGCGGCGAACGTCGCCGCGGCCCGCTTCATGCTGGACGCCGGCATCCCGGCACCGTACCGCATCCACGACAAGCCGCCGGAATCGAAGTACGCCGACCTGCTGGAATTCCTGAAGGAGTTCGCGCTGCGCATGCCGCCGTGGGCGAAGCTGCAGCCGAAGGATTTCGCCAACCTGCTGGTCAAGGTGCGCGAGCGGCCTGACGCCACGCTGCTGGAATCGGTGGTGCTGCGCAGCCAGAGCCAGGCGGTGTACTCGCCGGAGAACATCGGCCACTTCGGCCTCGCGCTGGCGGCTTACGCGCATTTCACATCGCCGATCCGGCGCTATCCCGACCTGCTGGTGCACCGTGCGATCAAGCACGCGCTCCGGCCACGCGACCGTGACGGCTTCGGCTACACACCGCGCGAGATGACGCGGCTGGCGCTGCAGTGTTCCGAGCGCGAGCGCCGCGCCGACGAAGCCGAGCGCGAAGTCGACGAGCGCTACCGGGCGGCGTGGATGGAGCAGCACGTCGGCGGCGAGTTCGACGGCACCATCAGCGGCGTGACCAGCTTCGGCCTGTTCGTCGAGCTGGACCAGTCCAAGGTCAACGGCCTGGTGCACGTGACCCAGCTGCCGAACGACTTCTACCACTTCGACCCGCTGCGCAAGACCCTGACCGGGCAGCGCACGGGCCGCGAGTTCCGGCTCGGCGACCGGGTGCGGATCGTGGTGCTCAAGGCCAGCCTGGAGGAGCGCAAGATCGACTTCCGCCTGGCCGAGACGCGCGGCGCGACCGCGCCGCCGCCGCGCGGACAGCCGGCCAAGCGGCAGAAGCGGAAATACTAGCCACGCCGTCGCCGGGTACGGAGGCTCCTGATTTTCCTTGTCCCTCGGGAGAAGGCGCTTAGCGGGCGGATGAGGGTGCGCTGCCTCGTGGTGCTTGGAGGAATTTCAGCCCCTCCGTACCCTCTCCCCATCCCCTCTCCCGGTGGGAGAGGGGCGTCCTTTTGTTGCGGATCGAGAGATGAGCAAACAGAACCAGTGGATCGTCGGCATCAACGCGGTGGCTTCGGCCGTCGAGCATGACGCCGAGCACGTGCGCGAGGTGCTGCTGGAAGCCGGCGGCAAGAACCCGCGCCTGACCGAGATCGAGCAGGCGGCGCGGCGCAAGGACATCGACGTGCGCCGGGTGGCGCAGCAGGCGCTGGACGGCGTGGCCGGCGGCGTCCGCCACCAGGGCGTGGCCGCGCGCTATGCCGCGGCGAAGACCTGGGACGAACACGACCTCGCCGAACTGGTGGAACAGGCCGGAGGCAAGGCGTTGCTGCTGGTGCTCGACGGCGTGCAGGACCCGCACAACCTCGGCGCCTGCCTGCGCAGCGCGGCGGCGGCGGGGGCGACGGCGGTCGTCATTCCCAAGGACAAGGCGGTGCAGGTCAACGCCACCGTGCGCAAGACCTCGGCCGGCGCCGCCGACAGCATCCCGGTGGTGCGCGCCACCAACCTTTCGCGCTGCCTGGCGGACCTGCAGAAGCAGGGCGTGTGGATCTACGGCCTGGTCGGCGAGGCGGACGCCTCGTTCTACGCGCTCGACCTCACCGGCAACGTGGCGCTGGTCCTCGGCGGCGAGGCGGACGGCCTGCGCCGGCTGACGCGCGAGCACTGCGACCAGCTGGTGTCGATCCCGATGCCCGGCGTGCAGGACGCGCCGGGCGTGGAAAGCCTCAATGTGTCGGTGGCGTCCGGGGTGACGCTGTTCGAGGCCGTGCGGCAGAGGCGCGGCTGATGCGCGCGGCAGGCCTGCTGGTGCTGGCGGTGCTGGTCGCGGCCATCGCGCCGGCGCAGGCCGAGCAGCGTGCGCGTGCGCGTGACCTGGGCGTGGCGCCCGGTATCTTCGCGCCGGGCCCGTTGAACGCGATCACCGATGTCGAAGGCGTGCGCGTGGGCCATGCCACGCTGCGCGAGGGCGACACCATCCGCACCGGCGTCACCGCGATCCTGCCGCACCCGGGCAATGCCTACCTGTCGCGGGTGCCCGCGGCGCTGCACGTGGGCAACGGGTTCGGCAAGTTCGTGGGCGGCAGCCAGATCGCCGAGCTTGGCGAGCTGGAAACCCCGATCCTGCTCACCTGCACGCTGTGCGTGTGGAAGGCGGCGGACGCGATGGCCGAATGGATGCTGTCGCAGCCCGGGATGGAGCGCGTGCGTTCGATCAACGCCTTGGTGGGCGAAACCAACGACGGCGGCCTCAACGACATCCGTGCGCGTCCGGTCACCGCCGCCGCCGTGCGCGGTGCGCTCGAAGGCGCGCGCGGCGGTGCCGTGACGGAGGGAAGCGTCGGCGCAGGCACCGGCACCGTCGCTTTCGGATGGAAGGGCGGCATCGGCACCTCGTCGCGCCGGTTGCCGCCGGCGCTGGGGGGCTGGACCGTCGGCGTGCTGGTGCAAAGCAACTACGGCGGCGTGCTGCAGGTGGACGGCGTGCCGGTCGGGCGCGAGCTCGGCCGCTATGCGTTCAAGGACGCGGTGGTCGCCTCCGCCTCGGCGCCGGCAGTCAAGCCGGGCAGGGGGCCGGCCGACGATCGCGGTGACGGGTCGGTGATCGTGGTCATCGCCACCGATGCGCCGCTGTCCGACCGCAATCTCGGCCGGGTCGCCTCGCGCGCGATGATGGCGCTGGGACGCACCGGCAGTTCGGCTTCCAACGGCAGCGGGGACTACGCACTGGCCTTCTCCACCGCCGACGCGGTGCGGCGGCCGTTCGACGCGCAGCGGCTGGCCACCGAGGAGCTGGCGAACGAACAGATGACGGCGGTGTTCCAGGCCAGCGTCGATGCGGTCGAGGAAGCGGTCTACAACTCGATGTTCATGGCGCAGACCGAGCAGGGCAACGGCGTGACCGTCGAGGCCCTGCCGCTGGACGCCGTGCGCGGCATCCTGCGCCGCTACGGACGCCACGTCCCGGGTGACACCACGGAACAGCCACCCGCGCGTTGAATCGACGGGTCAGTCGCGGGTCATCCCCGCGCAGGAACCCGGTGCGAGACTATCGCCGGCGATGGGGACGACCCCGTCGCGAACCACGGCTTCCCGGGGACGGCCCCATCGATACGATGGAGCGCATCCCATGTCCTGGACCATCCTGCTGCTGGCCGGCCTGTTCGAGATCGGCTGGGCGATCGGCCTGAAGTACACCGAAGGCTTCACCCGGCCGTGGCCGACGCTGGGCACCATTGCCGCGATGGCGATCAGCCTGTCGCTGCTCGGCATCGCGATGAAGTCGCTGCCCGTCGGCACCGCCTACGCGGTGTGGGTAGGCGTTGGCGCGGTCGGCACCGCGATCCTCGGCATCGTGCTGCTGGGCGAGCCGGCCAATGCCGGGCGCCTGCTCAGCCTCGGCCTGATCGTCGCCGGCATCATCGGCCTCAAGCTGGCGTCGGCCTGAGTTGCGTCGTGCATCGTGCGCCGGCGGAGGCGATCAGTCCTCGCCGCCGCCGCGATGGTCGCGCTTGCCCTGGTTGATGCGGTCGCGGGTGCTGATGCTGCCCATGATCGCCGGCAGGCGCGTCTCCGCGGCATGCAGTTCCCGAGCCCGGCGCGCGGCCGAACCGGACTGGTAACCGGGCTGGCCGGCGGTGGGCGGGGTTCCGCCCAGGGTCTCCCAGGGCTTGGGCTCGCGGTCACGGGCCTGCTTGGCTTCCAGCAGCTCGCGCGTGCGCTTGAGCGCCTGGCGCGGCGACAGCGCGCGTTTCGCGGTTGCCTTCTTCGTCCTCGCCGCCTTGCCGGTCGCGTGCTTGGCGGCGGGCTTGCGCGCAGAGGACGCGGTGGTCGTCGCCTTGCGTGCAGCCGTCGCCTTT
>JAIUOJ010000160.1 GCA_020161335.1 Pseudomonadota bacterium | reverse complement strand
GGCCCGCGGCCGGTGCGGCAATGGGTGCTGAGTTTCCCCTACCCGTTGCGCTTCCTGTTCGCCAGCAAGCCGGAGGCCATCAGCCCGGTGCTGGGCATCGTGCATCGTGTGATCGCCGGTTGGCTTGCCGATCAGGCCGGCGTGCCGCGGGATACGGCGCAATGCGGCGTGGTGACCCTGATCCAGCGCTTCGGCAGCGCGCTGAACCTGAATGTTCACTTCCACATGCTGTGGCTCGACGGCGTGTACGACGCGAACGTCGAGCCCCCGCGGCGCAAACCGCGCCTGCGCCGCGCCCCCACCTCTGCGCAACTGACGCAGCTCGCCAACACCATCGCGCATCGCGTGTGCCGGCACCTGTCGCGCCGCGGCTGGCTCGAAGGCGAAGACGAATCCGTGTTCCTGTCCGACAGCGCGGGTAGCGACGACGGCATGGATGGGCTGCGGATGAGTTCGATGACCTACCGCATCGCCACCGGTCGCGACGCTGGCCGCAAGGTCGTCACGCTGCAAACATTGCCCGGTGACGCAGGCTCGCTGGAGGGCGACGCCGGCAAGGTCGGCGGCTTCTCGCTGCATGCCGGCGTGGCCGCGGAAGCACACGAAAGCCACAAGCTCGAAAAGCTGTGCCGCTACATCACGCGCCCGGCGATCAGCGAGCAGCGGCTATCGATCTCGCCACAGGGCAGGGTGCGTTACCAGCTCAAGACGCCATGGCGCAATGGCACCACCCATGTCGAATGGGATGCGGTCGACTTCATCGCGAAACTGGCCGCACTGGTCCCGCCACCTCGCGCCCACCTGACCCGTTTCCACGGTGTGTTTGCCCCGAATGCAAACCTGCGCGCGCAGCTGACGCCCTCGGGGCGCGGCAAGCGGCCTGCGGGCGATGCGGTGCCAGTGGACGTCAGCGCCCACGACGAGCCGCGCAGCCCCGAGCAGAAGCGCCGTGCGATGAGCTGGGCGCAACGGCTCAAGCGGGTCTTTTCCATCGACGTCACCACCTGCGCCCACTGCGGCGGCGCGGTGCGGATCGTCGCCAGCATCGAAGACCCCAAGGCCATTCGCGCCATCCTCGCCCACTTCGAGAAACACGGCGCGCTGGAGCAAGCGCACTACCGGCCCGCAGCGCGCGCCCCGCCGCCCGCCGCGTGATGAGGCGCCGGCCACACAGCCGGCAGCCAAGCCAGAGTCCGATCCGATGCGGCCACGACCCCGCAGGGCTGCGCTCGGCCCTGTGCCGGGATTCGGTGAGAAATGGCTACGCACTGAGCCGCTGCGTGGCCCCGCGATGTCGAAAACCCACGCATGAACCCCCGATCTGTGCCCGATCTGTGCCCAAAGCGGCGCTTGCGCGGCCGCTTCCTACCCGCCAGACTCGCCAAAAAGGGCGGTTGAACTTCCTATACCCGATCCTGCTGATCGGCATCGCGGTCAAGAACTCGATCCTGCTGGTCGACTACGCCGTGATGGCCGAGGAAAAGGGCATGACCCGCCACGAGGCGCTGATGGACGCGTGCCACAAGCGTGCGCGGCCGGTGATCATGACCACGCTGGCGATGGGGGCGGGCATGATGCCGATCGCGCTGGGTCTGACGGCGGATTCAAGCTTCCGCATGCCGATGGCGGTGGCGGTGATCGGTGGGTTGATCACCTCGACGGTGTTGAGCCTTGTGGTGGTGCCGGCGGCGTATACGCTGGTGGATGATCTGGAGGAGCGGGTGCTCGGGAAGTTGCGGCGGAAGGCCGCAGATGCCAGTGAAGTTGCGGCGCCACCATGACTGGCATCAAGATAGCGGCGGCCGGTGCAATGGAGTGGCAGGTGTCGACAGGCAAGGCTGGCAGGCTGGGTGGGGCATACCGTCGGCGATCCCGCGCCGCGCACGGACGGGCATTCGGTCTGGCGTTGGGTCTGGTCCTGCTTGTACCGGCCACCTCGGCACTCGCGCAGGATGCGGACGCACTCAGCTTCGATCAGGCGCGCGAGCGGTTGGAACGGGTCTCCGACGCGCTGGCTGCCGCGGACGCCAACCTGCGCGCCCGGCAGGATCTTTCCGATGCGACCGCGCGCCTGCGGCTGCCGGAGATTTCGCTCGAAGCGCGCTACCTGGAGTTCCAGAAGACGCTGAGCTTGCCGCTGGGTTCGCTGGCGCCAGTGGGCGAGGCGTTCGGCATCGAAAGCCCGTTGCGGTTCCAGGAGCGCGACCGGCGATTGCGTCCGGTGTTGACCACGGTGCTGCCCCTGTACACGGGCGGGCAGATCCCGGCCGCGCAGGCGGCGGCCGCGGCCGCCCTGCGTGGGGCGGACGCGGAGCGGGCGCAGCAGTCCCAGAAGCTGACGTCGCAACTGGTCCAGGCCTACTTCGGCCAGGGCCTGGCCGAGCAGGCGCTGAGTGTGCGCCGCGAGGTGCGCGACGGCATGCGGCAGCACCTGGCCCATGCCGAATCGCTTGAACGCGAAGGCTTCGCCACGCGCGCGCAGGTGTTGCAGGCGGTCGTCGCGCGTGACGCCAGCGAGCGCGAGTACCAGAAGGCGCTCAACGACCGCGACGCCGCCGCCCAGGCCCTGGCGCTGCTGCTGCGCAGCGATGGGCCGGTGACGCCGATCACGCCGCTGTTCGTGGTCGGCACATCGCCGGGCACGCTGGAGGCGTTCACCCGGGCCGCGCTTGAGCGGCACCCGCAGCTGGCGCAGCTGCGGGCGCTTGACGACCAGGCGGGCGCAGGCGTGCGTGTGCAGGAGGCGTCACTGAAACCGCAGGTGTACCTGTTCGGCCAGTACGACCTGTACCGCGAGGATGCGCTGCTGACCGACACCGATTGGGCCTTCGGCATTGGCCTGAAGTACACCTTCCTGTCCGGGCGGGATCGCCCGCGCCAGATCAGTGCTGCGCGCGCGCAGCAGGAGCAGGCGCAGGCCGCACTGCGCGAGGCGCAGAACCAGATCAGGATCGGCGTGGCACAGGCCTGGAATGCGCTGGAAACGGCACGCCAGCAGTTCCTGCTGCTCGACAGCAGCATCGAGCAGGCGCGTGAGAACCTGCGCCTGCAGGAACTGGCGTTCCGCGAGGGGCAGTCGACCTCGCTCGATGTCATGGACGCCAGGCTCGGCCTTGGCGCCGCACGGGTCGAACACGCGCACGCCGCCTACGACTATTGCGTGGCATTGGCGCACCTGCTCGAGCTGGGTGGCCAGTCGGCGCGCTTTGGCGAGTACATCCGCAAGGCAGACCACAGGGTATTTCCCCATGAATGAACCCGCTCCGTCGCCGCCGCCGCCACCCGTGGCTGCGGATGCACCGTCCGGCCGCCGTCGCCTGCGCCTTGTCGCCCTGGGCGTGATTGCCGTGATCCTGGTCGGCGGCCTGTGGCTGGCGTTCCGCAGCCCGGCGGACCTGGTGCAGGGCATGGCCGATGCCGACAGCATCAACGTGTCGGCCAAGGTGACCGCGCGGGTGTCGGCGCTGCTGGTGGCCGAGGGGGAGCGGGTCGAGGCGGGGCAGGTACTGTTCGAGCTGGACAGCCCCGAGATCGCCGCGAAGAAGCGACAGGCCGAAGCCGCGCTCGCGGCCGCGCAGGCGCTGGCGGACAAGGCCGAGGAAGGCGCGCGCGTGGAGGACATCCGCGCAGCGGAGGCCAACTGGCGGCGCGCCCAGGCCGGACACGAACTGGCGCGTTCCACCTTCCAGCGCCTGGAGCGGCTGCATGCCGAGGGCGTGGTCACCCGGCAGCAGCGCGACGAGGCCCGTACGAAGGCGATCGATGCCGAGCAGCAGGCGCGCGCAGCGCAGGCGCTGTACGAACAGGCGCAGGCCGGCGCCCGCGAACAGGACAGGAGCGCCGCGCAGGCGCAGGTGCGGCAGGCCGAAGGCGCCGTGGCCGAAGTGCAGGCGGCCGAAAGCGAAGTGCGCGGCCGCGCGCCGACGGCCGGCGAGGTGTCCAAGCGCCTGGTCGAAACCGGCGAGCTGGTGGCGGCCGGCTATCCGGTCTTCACCCTGGTCGACCTCGACCACATGTGGGTGGCGTTCCACCTGCGCGAGGACCAGTTCGCGGGCCTGGAGGTGGGCCGCCGCCTGCGCGGTTCGATCCCGGCGCTGGAGCGCGAGGACGTCGAGTTCGAGGTCTACCACATCAGCCCGGCCGGCGATTTCGCGACCTGGCGCGCGACCCGGCAGTCGGCCGGCTACGACGTGAGGAGTTTCGAAGTGCGCGCGAGGCCGGTCGCGGAAGTCGCAGGCTTCCGGCCGGGCATGAGCGTGCTGTTCGCATGGCCGCAACGCTGACGCGGCCCACGGCACGCGAGGCGTTCGTCCGTTCGGCGTTGCGCGAGTGCGCACGGCTGCGCGCCGATCCCTGGGATCTGGCGTTGGCCACGTGGGTCCCGCTGCTGGCGCTGGCGCTGCTGGCCTGGATGTTCTCGGCCGGCGTGCCGCGCGAACTGCCGGTGGCGGTGGTCGATCATGACAACAGCGCGGCCAGCCGCGAACTGGTGCGCAGGCTCGATGCCGTGCCGGGCGTGCGGGTGGCCGCGCGGCCGGCGGACCTGACGCAGGCCTGGTCGGAGGTGCGCGCGCTCCGGGCGTTCGCGGTGGTGCACGTGCCTGCGGGTGCCGAGCGCCAGGTCCTGCGTGGCGGCAGCGCCGTTGTTTTCGCCTACTACAACGCCAGCCACCAGACGGCAGGGCAGGCGGTGCTGCGGGGGATCGGAGAGGCGGCGCAGGCGACCAGTGGGCATCTCGTACGCCGTGGGGTGGCGCGGGTCGGCGGGGCGCAGGCGGTCCGCCAGCCGCCGCTGCGGGTGCAGGCCACCGTGCTGGCCAACGCCGCACGCAGCTACGAGCACTTCCTGCTCGGCCTGCTGTTCCCGGCACTGCTGCACCTCGCCGCCTGCCTGGCGATGGTCGGCGCGCTCGGGCGCGAACTGCGTGACGGCAGCGCGGGCACATGGCTGGCCGAGTGCGGCGATCGCCTGCTGCCGGCGGTGGCCGGCAAGCTGGCGCCGTACCTGCTGCTGTTCACCGCCTACGGCACGCTGTCGCTGCTCTGGCTGGCGGCGATCCGCGGCGGTGTGGCCGGCAGCGCGGTACTGCTGGTCGCCGCGCAGGCGGCGATGTACTTGGCCTACGGCGGCATCGCGCTGCTGCTGGTCGGGGCCACCCGCAATATGGGCACGTCGCTGTCGCTGACCGGACTGTATGCGGGCACGTCGCTGGCGTTCTCGGGCGCGACGTTCCCGGTGCAGGGAGCGCCGCTGTTCGCACAGGTCTGGAGCCAGCTGCTTCCCTTCACCGCCTACCTCAAGCTGCAGGCGCAGCAGCTCGACCTGGGTGCGGCATGGACGGCCTCGCTGTCGTTGCTGGGGACCTTGCTGCTGTTCGTGCTGGTGGCCGGCGGCGCGGGGCTGCGCCTGTATGCGCGCGGAGCGCGCGATCCGGCCTCCTGGGGGCAGCGATGAACCAGGTCAGGGCCGCCTTCCTGGAGACTCTGCGCGCCGTGTTCTCGGACCGCTACGCGGTGGTGACGCTGATCGGCGCCGTGGTGCTGTACTCGTTCTTCTACCCGGTCGCCTACCGGCACCAGGTGGCTTCGCAGTATCCGGTGCTGGTGGTCGACCTCGACCATAGCGCCATGAGCCGCGCCCTGGTGCGCAAGGCGGGCGCGGTGCGCGCGGTGAGGATCGTCGGCGATGCGACCTCGGTGGAGGAGGCCCGGCCAAGGATCGCCCGCGGTGAAGCGCAGGGCCTGCTGGTGGTGCCCGCGGGGTTCGAACGCGGGATCCTGCGCGGCGGGCAGGGGCAACTGGCGCTGTACGGCAGTGGTGCGTTCCTCGGTCGCGGCGGCGTGGTGCTCGAGGGCTTGGGCGAGGCCGCCGCCGCGTTCGCGCGCGAGGCCGCCGTGGTGCAGGCAGGTTTCGCAGGTGCGCCCGGCGCAGCGCCGCTGCAGGTGGTGGCGCGGCCGCTGTTCAACACCCGCGAGGGTTACGGCAGCGCCGTGGTGCCGGGCGTGGCACAGCTGATCGTGCAGCAGACACTGCTGATCGGCATGCTGGTCATGGCCGGCACGCGTCGCGAACGCCTGGGTCGGCTGGCGTTCTCGCGCCGCGGCCTGCTCGGCATCGCCGCCGCGTTCGCGCTGATCGGCGTGTGCAGCATGCTGTACTACAACGGTCTGGTGATGTGGCTCCAGGACTATCCGCGTGGGGGCAATCCGCCCGGTACGCTGGTGGGCGGAGCGCTGTACGTGGCCGCGGTGGTGGCGTTCGCGCTGTTCGCGGGCAGTTTCTTCCGCACCCGCGAACGGCCCTTCCAGCTGATGCTCGTCACCGCGCTGCCACTCTTCTTCCTGTCCGGGCTCTCATGGCCGGCCGTGGCGATGCCACAGCCCCTGGCGTGGCTGGCGAGGCTTGTTCCCTCCACGCCCGGCATCAACCTGATGGTGAAGTTCAACCAGATGGGCGCAAGCTTCGCCGAGGCGCTTCCCGAGTTGTGCAACCTCGCTTTTTTGACACTGCTGTATGGCGCGCTGGCGGTATGGCGCTACGCCCCGGGGCGGGACGGCACCTGACGGGCCGGTCACGGAGGACGGGGCCGGGGCGGCTTCTGCGCGGGTATCGGAGATCGTCTGCGCGCTGGATGTGCTGGCCGACAATATCGATCCGGCCGAAAGCTGCAAGGCCTTCCGCGTCCGCATGCCGAGCGCCGATGCCCTGCTCCGCAACCGCGGCCTGAAGTGACTTCGGCGGGTGCGGTAACGAAAAGGCGACCCGGGCGACCGGGTCGCCTTTTTCATGCTGCGGACGACGCACCGGAGACGCCGCGTCATCCGCCGCGCGGCCACGCACCGGCGCTCAGTCGCCGGCGGTCTTCCGGGTGCCGGCGCCCGCGAACTCCGGAAACGCCTCCTCCAGCGAGCCTTCGTCCGGCAGCACGTAGAACACGCCGCCGCGCGCGAAGGTGGGGCTGACGACCTGCTCGTAGAACGCCGGAGACACGTTGATGCAGCCGTGGGTGACCCGGTTGTCATCCGGCGTTGGCGAGGCCAGGCGCTCGGGGCGCTTTTCCTCCGGCACGCCGGTCGCGGTCGGGTGGATCGAGACCGCGGACTCGTAGTCGACCCACAGCACGCGGCCGGCATCGATGGACGGACCGTAGCCGCCGACGAAGCGGCCCGCCGGGGTGGTGCGGTCGCGGCCG
>JAIUOJ010000159.1 GCA_020161335.1 Pseudomonadota bacterium | reverse complement strand
GCGGTGATCCGCTGTTGCTGGTGCTGCCGTCCGACCACGTCGTGCGCGACGCCGAGGGCTTCCGCGCCGCCGTGCGCGTGGCGATGCCGGCGGCGGACGCGGGCGCGCTGGTCACCTTCGGCATCGTGCCGTCGGCGCCGGAGACCGGCTTCGGGTACATCCAGGCGGGCGCGGGCGACGGCGTGCGCGACGTGCTGCGCTTCGTCGAGAAGCCCGATGCGGCCACCGCGCAGTCCTACCTCGATGCCGGCGGCTATTACTGGAACAGCGGCATGTTCCTGTTCCGCGCCTCGCGGTTCCTCGCCGAGCTGGAACGCTTCCGGCCCGACATCCTCGCCGCCGTGCGGTCCGCGTTCGAGCGTGCCGCCCGCGACGGCGACTTCGTCCGCCTCGACCGCGAGGCGTTCGCCGCCAGCCCGTCGGACTCGATCGACTACGCGGTGATGGAGAAAACCGATGCGGCGCGCGTGCTGCCGGTCGACATCGGCTGGAACGACGTCGGTTCGTGGTCGGCCCTGTGGGAGGTGAGCGAGCAGGACGGCGGCGGCAATGCGCACCACGGCGACGTGATCGCGGTCGACACGCGCAACAGCTATGCCTACGCGCGCCGGCTGGTGGCGCTGGTCGGCGTGGACGACCTGGTCGTGGTCGAGACCGACGACGCGGTGCTGGTGGCGCGCAAGGACAAGGTGCAGCAGGTCAAGGACGTGGTCGCCCGGCTCAAGTCGGAGCAGCGCAGCCATGCCGTGCTGCACCGGGAGGTGCACCGGCCGTGGGGCAGCTACGACTCGATCGACCAGGACGCCGGCTTCCAGGTCAAGCGGATCAAGGTCAAGCCCGGCGCGCGCCTGTCGCTGCAGTCGCACAACCACCGCGCCGAGCACTGGATCGTGGTCCGCGGCACCGCGCGCGTGACCCGCGACAACGACGTGTTCGAACTGCACGCCAACCAGTCCACCTACATCCCGCTGGGTGCCAGGCACCGCCTGGAGAATCCCGGCAGCGAGATGCTGGAACTGATCGAGGTGCAGTCGGGCGGCTACCTCGGCGAGGACGACATCGTCCGCTACGAGGACGTGTACGGGCGTTCGTGAGGGCAAGGGAAAGGCCGGGGTCAGAATCGACTTTCCCCCAGCCCGCGGCGGTTGCGGAAGAGTTCCGGGAAAAGCCGACTCTGACCCCGTTTCTGCTGACCCCGGTTCTGAGTTTTCATTTTTCCGGAGGCAATGGAATGGCAGCTGATCGACGCGGGATGGGCGCGCTGGCGCTGGCGGTGCTGCTGGCGGTGGTGGGCGGGTTCGCGCCGTGGGTGGCGCAGGCCCGGGCGGACGCCGAGGCGACGCCCCTGCCGGACGGGGTCCGCCGGATCGAGGTGATGCCCAGCCATACCGACCCGCGCATCCAGGCCTTCGACGTACCGCACCACGTGCAGTACGTGCCCGACGGGCGCGCGCACGACCTGCTGATATTCCTGGTCGGCACCACCGAGAAGCCGGGCCCGGGGCCGCGCGAGTTCCTGCGCACCGCGCTGGACCAGGGCTATCGCGTGCTCACCCTCGCCTACATCAGTTACCCGGCCGTGGCGCAGGTCTGCGCCCAGGCGCGGCTGCGTTCGGAGCGCGATTGCGCGGCGCACTTCCGGCAGCGGCGCGTCTACGGTGACGGCGAGTTCGACGGCATCCCCGACCAGCCCCATGACGCGATCGTGCCGCGCCTGGTGAAACTGCTGGAGACGCTGTCGCGCGAGGATCCCGAGGGCGACTGGGGACAGTACCTGCGCGACGGACGGCCCGCCTGGGACCGGATTGCGGTGTCCGGCCAGTCGCAGGGCGGCGGCATGGCACAGTACCTCGGCAAGCGCGAGGCGCTGGCGCGGGTGCTGTCGTTCTCGGGCGGCTGGGACAACGCCAGCCCGGACGAGATTGCGGCGTGGTACGCGCAGCCGGCGGTGACCCCGCCCGCGCGCTGGTTCTACGCCTACCACGTGCTCGAGCCGCAGGCCGCGCGGCTGGCGCGCATCGGCGAGGCGCTGGGCGTGCCCGCCGACCAGGTCTTCGCGCTCGACCTGCCGCTGGGCGAGAAGGCGCGCAAGGGGCGCCAGCCCGGACACGGCAGCTCGATCGGCGAGGCGGTCTATCGCCCGGTCTGGATCCGGATGCTGGGCTCGGGCGTGCGCTGAACGGGTGACGGTCGTGCGTGGCGTTCAGCGCGCCAGGATCGCGCGCAGCGCGTCATAGTCCGCGGCCAGCGCCTCCGCGCGTGCCGGGCGCGCCAGTCCCTCGGCCAGCAGCGGCGGCGGTTCGACCGCATGGCCGACCAGCGGCTCGACCACGCTCTCGAATTTCGCCGGATGCGCGGTGGCGACCACGGCCCACGGCCGCGCGTCGCCAGCCGCGCGCAGGTCCTGCAGCAGCTTCAGCGCGGTGGCGGTGTGCGGACAGGGCACCTCGCCGTGGCGCGCGGGCGCGTCGCGGATGACCGCGCGGATGGTGGCGTCGTCGACCGACTCGGCCACGAAGCCGGCGCGCAGCGCGTCGTCGTTGGCGTGCCAGTGGCGCAGGCGCTCGAAGTTGCTCGGGGCGCCGACATCCATGGCGTTGGCCAGCGTGGCGCGCGTGGGCTGCGCCGCGTAGTCGTCACCGGCGAAATAGCGTGGCAGGGTGTCGTTGCCGTTGCAGGCGAGGCGGATCTCGCCGACCGGCGCCCCCATCGACCTCGCGACGAAGGCGGCGCAGGCGTTGCCCAGGTTGCCGGTGGGCACGATCACGTTCAAGGTCTCGCCGCGCGCCGCAAGGAAATGCGACGCCGCGTGCGCGTAGTAGGCGGCCTGCGGCAGGAGCCGGCCGAGGCTGATGCTGTTGGCCGAGCCCAGCGGGTGCCGTGCACGCAGCGCGTCGTCCGCCAGCGCCTGCTTGGCCAGTCGCTGGCAGTCGTCGAAGGTGCCGGCGACGCGGTACGCGGCGACGTTGTCGCCCCAGCAGCCCAGCCCGTGCGCCTGGCGTGGCGACACCCGGCCGTCCGGATACAGGATCACCACGCGGAAGCCGGGGCGGCGATGGAAGGCCGAGGCGACCGCGGCACCGGTGTCGCCGGACGTGGCGACGACGATCGTGGTGTCGGGCGCCGCCGGATCGCGCAGGCCCTCGAGCGCGCGTGCGAGGAAGCGCGCGGCGTAGTCCTTGAACGCGGCGGTGGGGCCGTGGAAGAGTTCGAGCACGTGGTCGCCGGGCCCGGCGAGCGCACGCAGCGGCGCGTCGAACGAGAAGGCCTCGGCGCAGATCGCGGGCAGCCGGTCGCGCAGGGCGGAACCGGTGAAATATGGCGCGAGCGTGCGCGTGGCCGTTTCCGCGAGCGATCCGGCCGGCGCGGAAAAGTCGACTGTCGGGAACGCCCCGGGCACGTACAGGCCGCCGTCGGGCGCGAGGCCGGCGACGAGGGCGACGTCGATGGGCGTCGGTGGGATCTGTCCGCGGGTGCTGGTGAACAATGGCGCGTTCCTGGAGGTGTGTGAGCATTGACCCTTCTCCCGCGTGCGGGAGCAGGTGCCCCGGAGGGGCGGATGAGGGGATTCGTCGAGCATGCCCTCACCCCGGCCCTCTCCCGCAGGCGGGAGAGGGGGCATTGCATCAGGTCGCGATCACTTCGGCACGCGGTGCATTCACCGGGGTGACGTAGGCGCGCGCATCGAAGCCGGCATCGACGAAGGCCTGGCGCATCGCCGGTGCCGCGGCCTCGGCGTCGGGCTTCGAGGCGAACCATGCGAACACGCTGGGGCCGCCGCCGGAAATGCTGGCCCCCAGCGCGGCATGGTCCAGCGCGGCCTGCTTCACCCGCGCGAAGCCCGGGATCAGCGGGGCGCGCCGCGGTTCCACCAGGACGTCGTGCAGGCCATCGCGGATCAGTCCGGCGTCGCCACGCTGCAGGCCGAGCAGGAACTGGGCGAGGTGCGCGGTCTGCGCGACGAGGTCGTGCAGCGGGTAGGGGGCGGACAGCGCCGCGCGCGAACGGCGCGTCTCCAGCACCTGGTCCGGATGCACCACGACGGCGAACAGCCAGTCCGGCGCCGGCAGTGACAGTGCACGCGTCGCGGTCGCGAGCGCGACCCCGCCAAGCAGCATCGGCGCGACGTTGTCGCCGTGGCGGCTGCCGCTGGACGCCGACTCGCCATCGAGCGCGAAGTCGTACAGCGCCGCGCGCGGCAGCGGCGCGTCGAGCAGCGCGTTGGCGGCCACCAGAGCGGCCACGCACGATGCGGCCGAACCGCCCAGCCCGGAGCCCAGCGGGATGCCCTTCTCCAGTTCGATGGCGAAGCCGAACGGCAGGTCGAGCGCTTCGCGCAACGACAACAGCGCGCGCCCGGCCGTGTTCGACGCCGCATCGAGTGGCAGCGTCGCGGCGCCGGCGGCGTCGCCGCGGATCGCGTCGATGCGCACGTCGGGCGTGTCGATGCGGCGCACGATGGCGACATCGCGCGGGCCGTCGATCGCGTGCCCGAGCAGGTCGAAGCCAACGCCGATGTTGCCGACGCTGGCCGGTGCGAACGCGGTGGCGCGACGACTCATGCGCGACCACCCAGGCCGGTGCCGAGCGACTGCGCGATCGCCAGCACGTCGCCGAACACGCCGGCGGCCGTCACCGCCGGCCCCGCGCCCGGTCCCTGCACCACCAGCGGATTGCTGGCGTAGCGCTCGGTGGTGAACTGCACCAGGTTGTCGGTGAGCCGGGTATGGCGACAGGCGTGGTCGGCCGGCAGCGCGACCACGCCGACGCGTGCCGTGCCGTCCTGCGACAGGTGTGCGATGTGGCGCAGGCCCAGGCCCTGGGCGCGCGCGGCGTCGAGGCGCGCCTGCATCGGCGCGTCGAGTTCCTCCAGCCGCGCCAGGAACTCCTCGCGGGACACTGCCTGCAGCGCCGGCGGCACCAGGCTTTCGATCGCCACGTCGTCCAGCGACAGCTCCAGCCCTGCCTCGCGCGCGAGGATCACCAGCTTGCGCGCGACGTCGAGCCCGGACAGGTCGTCGCGCGGGTCGGGCTCGGTGTAGCCCAGCTCGCGAGCCTCGCGCACCAGCGCCGAGAACGGGCGGCTGCCGTCGTAGCTGTTGAACAGCCAGGCCAGCGTACCCGAGAGCATGCCGTCGATCGCATGCACCGTGTCGCCGGTGTCGAGCAGGTTGCGCAGGGTCTGGATCACCGGCAGGCCGGCGCCGACGGTGGCCTCGTACATGAAGCGCGCGCCGCCGCGGCGTGCGTCGCGGATCGCGACGTAGCGTGCCCAGTCGCCGCTGCCGGCGTGTTTGCTCGGCGTGACCACGTGGATGCCGGCGGCGAGCCAGGCCGGGTAGTGGCGCGCGATCGCGTCGCTGCCGCTGCAGTCGACGATCAGCGCATGCGGCAGGTGCTCGGCGCGCACGTGCGCCGCGAAGGCCTCGGCATCGAAGGCCTGCACGTCCATGCCGGCAAGCCGTTCGGTGGCTTCGTCCGGGTGCAGCGCGAAGTGGTCGAGCGCCATGTAGCCGCTGTTGGCGATGCCGCGCAGGCGCAGGTCGACCTGCGAGCTGGCGCGCAGCTTCGGCAGCACCGAGGACATCTGCGACAGCAGCGCGCGGCCGACCTGGCCCGGGCCGATCAGGCCGATCGACACCGTCTGCGGCGACAGCCAGAACGCCGAATGCGCCGCGCGCAGGGCGCGGGTGGCGTCGGCGTCGGCGATGGCGACCGAGATGTTGCGTTCGCTGGCGCCCTGCGCGATCGCGCGGATGTTCACCCGCGCCTGCGCCAGTGCCGCGAACAGGCGCGCGGCCACGCCCGGGATGCCGACCATGCCGTCGCCGACCGCGGCGAGGATGGCGACGTGGTGGGTGACGTCCACCGCCTGCGCCTGGGTGTCGGCGATGGCGTCGGCGAACGCGCGCTCGACCGCGGCGCGCCCGGCCTCGACCTGGCTGGCGCGAACCACGCAGCAGATCGAATGTTCGGACGAGCCCTGCGAGATCATCACCACCGACACCCCGGCGCCGTGCAGCGCCGCGAACAGCTTCTCGGCGGTGCCGGGCACGCCGACCATGCCGTTGCCGACCAGTTCCAGCACCGCCATGTCGCGGACGATGGTCAGGCCCTTGACCGGTGACAGTTCGGCATCGCCTTCGGGGTTCTCGGCGAGGATCCAGGTGCCCGGCGCCGACGGCCGCAGCGTGTTGCGGATGCACAGCGGGATGCCGCGCGACTGCACCGGCGCCATCGTCTGCGGATGCAGCACCTTGGCGCCGAAGTAGGCCAGCTCGCAGGCCTCGGCGTAGGACATCGTCGGCAGCACCATGGCATCTGGCACCAGGCGCGGATCGGCCGACAGCACGCCGTCGACGTCGGTCCAGATGGTCAGCTCGTCGGCGTCGAACAGGTTGGCCAGGATCGCCGCGGAATAGTCGCTGCCGTTGCGCCCGAGCGTGGTGCTGGCGCCAGCGCGGTCGCGCGCGACGAAGCCGGTGGCGACCACGCGCGTCGTCGCGTTGCGCGCGCGCCATGCGGCGAGGCGTTCGCGCGAGGCGGCCCAGTCGACGCCCACGCCCATCTCGCCTGGGTGCACGACCAGCACGTCGCGCGCGTCCAGCCGGCCCCAGCCGTCGCCGAGCGCAGCCTGCACCAGCCGCGACGAGACGATCTCGCCCAGGCCATGCACCTGCGCCAGCAGGGCCGCGCCGTCGCCGGTGCCCAGCGCAAGGGCGTCGAGGTCATGGCGCAACGCGTCGAAGTCGGCCACGACCGCGTGGTGCAGGTCGCGCTTGCGATCGGGGTCGATCGCGTCGGCGGCCAGCAGGTGGCGATCGCGCAGCGCGTCCCAGTCGGCACGCCAGTCCTGGCCGGCCAGTGCCAGGTCCGCCATCGCGATCAGGGCGTTGGTGGTGCCCGACATCGCCGACACCACGACCACGCTGGCATCGGCGCCGTCGTCGACCAGCGGGCGCAGGGCGAGCATGCGCGTGGCGTCGGCCACGCTGGTGCCACCGAACTTGTGCGTGCGCGTCACGCGTGCGGCGCGCGCCGCCGCCAACACGGACGAGGCAGCGGCGGACACGGCGTCGGCGAGGACGGAGGGGGGGGCGGACGACATGCGGCAGAAGCTCCGGTTGGGGCTCCGCGTCCGGTCGAGGTGGAAGCCAGACGGCCCGCACCCGGATCGGGTGCGGAGCGGCGTGTGTCGATCAGTCCTGCACGCGCGTCCGCACCCCGGCCCGAATCGGACCGGTGGTGGTCGTGATCGCGATCCGC
>JAIUOJ010000158.1 GCA_020161335.1 Pseudomonadota bacterium | reverse complement strand
ACGACGTGGAAGCGCAGGTAGCTCTTCCACTGGTCGACCGGCACGTCGGCCAGCATCTTGTCCACTTCCTTGAAGTAGGCCGGGACCGACACCGAGAACAGCTTCGGCTGGGCGATGCCCTGCGATTCGAAGAACTTCGTCCACGAGAACGCCGGCGTCAGCGCGTCGGCGTCGGCGACCGACATCGGGTTGTAGTACAGCGACACGTCGCGCGAGAACTCGGCGCGCGACTTCGACACCTTGGCCAGGCGCGTCTCGAACGCCATGACGTCCTGTGCCTGCTTCGCCGCATCGGCCGCCGGCACGCCGGACAGCTCCAGCACCTTGGCGATGTGCTTGACGTATTCCTCGCGGATACCCTTCTTGTCGGCATCGGTGTAGTAGGTGGTGTCGGGCAGGCCGAGGCCGCCCTGGCCGGTCGCGGCGATGTTGATCGACGAATCCTTGAAGTCCGGCATCGAGCCGACGCCGATCAGGAAGCCCTGGCCCCTGGCCGCGGTCTGCTGCAGCCAGGCGATGATGCCGGCGCTGTCGGACAGCGCGTCGATGGCGGCGAGGTCGGCCTTCAGCGGCTCGATGCCCTGGGCGTTGATCTTCGCCTCGTCCATGCCGGTGGCCCAGAAGTCGCCGACCAGTTTCTCGACGCCGCTGGCGCTGGCATCGGCCGCGGCCTGTTCGGCCAGCTGGTGCTGCACGGCGGTGGAACGCTCGTCGAGCATCTCGAACGCGCCCCAGCTGGTGCGGTCGCCCGGGATCGGGTGCGCGGCGAGGAACTTGCTGTTGGCGTAGCCGGCGAAGTCGGCGCAGGCGTTCTTGCTGGTGTCGAGGTCGCCGATCTGGAACTGGTTGAACGGCGGCAGCTTGCTTTCGTCCAGGGTCAGCGCCTTGTCGGCGGCCGGCGGCGCGGCGGGCGGGGGTGCGGCCGGCGGGGCGGCTTCGCGGTTGCAGGCCGACAGCACGACGGCCACGGCGGCGGAGAGCAGGAGGATACGGGGGGTGGCGCGCACGGGAACTCCATGTGGGACAGGCCGCGGCAGGCCCGCCGCGAGGTGGCCGCACTCTACGCCCGCGTTCCCGCCGCGCAGGGTGCTGGAGGTCATGCCGGCGGCCCAACCAAATCTTCACGTTTGCCGCGGCCGGGCGTGCAGAATCGCCGCGTGGCCAGCCCTGTCGACGGGCCGCGGGAAGGAGCGACCCATGCGCGTCAGGTTCGAGGGAGCAGCGGGCGAGGTCACCGGGTCGATGCACCTGGTGGAGGCCGCCGGCAGGCGGATCCTGCTCGACTGCGGGATGATCCAGGGCGGGCGCGAGGCAGAGGCGCGCAACTTCGACCCGTTCCCGTTCGATCCGGCGGGCATCGATGCGCTGGTCATCAGCCACGCCCACATCGACCACATCGGCCGGGTGCCGCGGCTGGTCTGGCAGGCACGGGAGCCAAGGTTTGGCCAGATGGCCGTGAAGGGCGCCTGAACCCGTCTGTGGGGAGTGAGTGGCGGGGAAGCCTCCTCGTTGCCGTCCAACCCTGTGGAGATCGGTGCCATGACGAGAAGCCTGAATGCATCATCCTTGGCCATGGCCGTGCTGCTGGCCATGACCCTTCCCGTGTCATTGCATGCCGCCGGCAAGGAAGCGGCAAGGTCGGAACGCGGCCAGTTGGTCCACGCCATCGTGATGAAATGGGGGCCCCACGTTCAGGAGGCCTACCAGGTCAAGATCACGCGTTGGACTGCTGACATGCGGGAGGCCTTTGCCAAGATTCCGATCGAGAATCTGCGTGAGGCGGCAGCGGCCACCAACTTCGATCAGGTGGACGCACTGCTGGCGGGCCCGAGGACCTCCAACGCCTCTGCCGCGAAAGTGGTGGCCAGCGCCGAAAAAGCATTGGGCGACGCCGCCAATGACCTGGTCTACGTCCCGGTGACGCCGTGCCGCATCCTCGATACCCGCGTCGCCGGCGGGGCGATCGCCGCGAACTCCACGCGCAGCTTCGATGTCACCGCGGTCTCGAACTACACATTCCAGGGTGGCGACGGCAGCAACTGTGGGATCGGTGGTGCCGGTTCCTTCGCCGCGGTGGCGATCAACTTCACCGTGGTGACACCATCCGCGGCCGGTTACATCACCGCGTTCCCGTTCGGGGGCACCCAACCGCTGGCCGCGACAGTGAACTACACCGCCGGTGACATCCGCGGCAATCTGGCGATCGTGCAGCTCGACCAAGGGCCCTCGGCGAATGAAATGTCGGTCTATTCGTTTGCGCAAACCCACTTGGTGGGCGACGTCGTCGGATACTTCACGAACCCGGAGGCTACCCCGTTGCAGTGCCTCGACACGACCGCTACCTCGACTCCGGTCGCCGCGGGCGCCACGGCCAATTCGGTCGCTGCTGCATGTCCGTCGGGGTACATGCAGACGGCGACGAACTGCGAGTCTTCGACCTGGCAGATGCCGTTCGTCTATTTCAAGGGTGGCACCTGCTCGGCGCAGAACAACTCCGCCTCGGCAGCGACGTTGCGGTCTTCCCGCACCTGTTGCCGGGTGCCTGGCCGCTAATATTTGCGCGTTCCGGGAGACCACGAGGCCCGCATCGGCGGGCCTCGTGATGTCTGGCAGCATGGTTTGCGGCTTGTCGTGCCTTGCGTGATCCTCCCGGCACTCCAATGCAAGGACGTGATCCATGCGTATCCGTTTCCATGGCGCGGCGGGCGAGGTCACCGGGTCGATGCACCTGGTGGAGGCCGCCGGCAGGCGGATCCTGCTCGACTGCGGGATGATCCAGGGCGGGCGCGAGGCAGAGGCGCGCAACTTCGACCCGTTCCCGTTCGATCCGGCGGGCATCGATGCGCTGGTCATCAGCCACGCCCATATCGACCACATCGGCCGGGTGCCGCGGCTGGTCTGGCAGGGCTTCAAGGGCCCGATCTACATCCAGCAGGCGGGCGCCGACCTGCTGCCGGTGATGCTGCTCGATGCCGCCTCGCTGCAGGAGAACGACGCCGAGCGCGCCAACCGGCAGCGCCGCGCGAGAGACCCGGAGGCGGTGCCGCTGTTCACGAGGGACGACGTGCGCGACGTCGTCGCGCGTGTGCAGCCGCTGCGTTACGACGCACGCACGACGATCCTGCCGGGCGTGGAGATCGCCTTCCGCGACGCCGGCCACATCCTCGGTTCGTCGATCGTCGAGCTGTGGGCGGACGGCCGGAAGCTGGTGTTCTCCGGCGACCTCGGCCCCGATGGCACGCCGATCCTGCGCGACCCGGTGAAGATCCGCGACGCCGACCTGGTGCTGATGGAATCGACCTACGGCGACCGCAACCACCGCGACCGCCTCGACACCATCCACGAGTTCGGGCAGATCCTCGACGCGGCCTGGAACGCGCGCGGCAAGGTGCTGATCCCCGCGTTCGCCGTCGGCCGTTCGCAGGAGCTGCTGTACTGGTTCGCGAAGTTCTGGGACGAATGGCAACTGTCGCGCTGGCGGATCTTCCTCGACAGCCCGATGGCGGCCAAGGTGGTCGAGATCTACGACCGCCACCGCGACCTGTTCGACGAGGACGCGCGCGAGGTCTGGAAGCAGAAGCCGGCCCCGTTCACCCTGCCCAACCTGCACATCACCGAATCGACCGAGGCGTCGATGGCGATCAACCGCATCGTCGACGGCGCCATCGTGATTGCCGGCAGCGGCATGGCCAACGGCGGCCGCATCCTGCACCACTTCCGCCACGGCATCGAGCGTCGTAACACGCACGTGGTGTTCGTCGGCTACCAGTCGGAGGGCACGCTTGGCCGGCGCCTGGTCGACGGCGCGAAATGGGTGCGCATCCACGGCCACGACCATCGCGTCGCGGCGCAGGTGCATACCGTCGGCGGCCTGTCTGCGCACACCGACCAGCGTGGGCTGATGGCGTGGTATGGCGCGTTCGAGGGCCGTCCGCCGCTGGTGCTGGTGCACGGCGAGGACCGGGCGCGCGAGGCGCTGGCCGGGGAACTCGGCCAGCGCGACGGCATCGAGGTGGGGCTGGCGCGACCGGGGATGGTGGTCGAGGTGTGAGGCGCCGCGGCGCCGGCCGCCGCCGCCTCAGCCCGGCGGCGCGTCCGGTTGGGCCCGGCCCGAAGTCGCGTCCTCGGCCGCCTCGTTGAGCGCACGGCTCTCGCGCCGGGGCGTGGTGAACGGCGTCGGCTTGGGCACGTTGTCGAAGTCCGTGTTCTTGAGCAGCAGCGGGATGCCGGCGCGGGTGTCGTTGCTGGCGATTTCCAGCTCGAACCGCTCCGCGTCGAGGCGGCGCACCTGCGCGGCGATGTTGGCGGCCTCGTCCTCGGGCACGCCGATCTCGCGCAACGCGGCCTCGCCGAACGACACCGCCGATTCGAACGTCTCGCGGATCTGGTAGTCGACGCCGGCGTTGATCAGCTTCAGCGAATGCTGGCGGTCGAACGAGCGCACCAGCAGCTTCGCCTGCGGGAAGTGCTGCTTGGCCAGCTCGACGACGAGGTCGGCGGTCGCCCGGTTGTCGATGCACACCGCGATCGCGCGCGCCGACCCCGCGCCCGAGGCGTGCAGCACGTCGAGGCGGCCGCCGTCGCCGTAGTACACCTTGAAGCCGAAGTCGGCGGCGCTCTGGATCATCTCGATGTCGGTGTCGATGATGGTCACGTCGACGTCGCGCGCCAGCAGCGACTGGCTCATCACCTGGCCGAATCGCCCGAAACCGATGATCAGCACGCTGCCGCTCTGGCCCTCGACCACGTCGACGCCGTCGAGCGAGGCTTCCGTGCGCGGCATGAAGCGGCGCGCGACCAGCACCACCAGCGGCGTCAGCACCATCGACAGCACCACGATGGCGGTGAGGTTGTCGTTGACCTCGCCGTCGATGAGGCGCGCGCCCTCCGCGGCCGAGTACAGCACGAATGCGAACTCGCCGCCCTGCGCCATGAGCGTGGCGCGGTCCAGCGCGTCGCCATGGCTGGTGCGCAGCACGCGCGCCACCAGGTAGATGCACACACCCTTGGCCAGCATCATCGCCGGCACCGCCAGCACGATCAGCTGCCAGTTCTCGCGGACCACGGCGAGGTCGAGCGACATGCCCACGGCGACGAAGAACAGGCCGAGCAGGATGCCGCGGAACGGCTCGATGTCGGCCTCGATCTGGTGACGGAACGTGGACTCCGACAGCAGCACGCCGGCGAGGAACGCCCCCATCGCCGCCGACAGCCCGCCCATCTCCATCAGCACCGCCGCGCCGAGCACCACCAGCAGCGCGGCGGCGGTCATCACCTCGCGCGCCTTGGCGGCGGCCAGGATGCGGAACAGCGGGTTGAGCAGGTACAGGCCGGCGACGATCAGCCCCGCGAGCGAGGCCACGGCGATGCCGATGCTGGCCAGGCGCGACGGCGCGTCCGGGTCGACCGGCGCCGGCGACAGGAACGCCACCAGCGCCAGCAGCGGCACGATCAGCAGGTCCTCGAACAGCAGGATCGAGACCATGCGCTGGCCGCGCGGCAGGGCGATGTCGCCGCGTTCGCCGAGCAGCTGCATCACGATCGCGGTCGAGGTGAGGACGAAGCCGGCGCCGCCGACGAACGACACCGCCAGGGGGAACCCGAACGCGAGGCCGACGCCGGTCAACGCCAGCGTGCACACGCCGATCTGCAGCGCGCCCAGGCCGAAGATCTGCCGGCGCAGGCTCCACAGGTGCGACGGCCGCATCTCCAGGCCGACCACGAACAGGAACATCACCACGCCCAGTTCGGCGAAGTGCAGGATCGATTCGGGTTCGGAGAACCAGCCCAGCCCGAACGGGCCGATCACCAGGCCCGCGGCGAGGTAGCCCAGCACCGAGCCGAGGCCGAGCTTGCGGAACAGCGGCACCGCCACCACCGCCGCGCCGAGCAGCGCGACCGCGCGGATCAGGTTGCTGGGATCGGCTTCGGCGGCCATGCGTTCAGCGCCTCCGCGACGCCGGCGCGGTCAGCGACAGCAGCCACAGGCCGCCGACCATGCAGACGTTCTTCATGAAGTGCAGCAGCTGCGCGCTGCGCGCCGGTTCGGCGAACGACCAGAACGGGTGCGACAGGACCGCGTCGACCACCATCAGCAGCGCCGCGGCCAGCGCGGTCCAGCGCAGCTTCCAGCCGGCGGCCACGAGCAGCCCCAGCAGCAGTTCGGCGGCGCTGAAGGTGAGCGTCGCGCCGCTGGTCGGCACGCCCTGCGCCGCGCCCCACAATCGCCACGCACCCATCACCACGAACACGCTGGCCAGCAGCAGGCGCGCGAGGGTGAGGCCGGGGGTCGCAGCATGGGGGCGGAAGGACATGGGCGCATCCGGGGCGGAACGGAGGACGGAAGCGTCGCACAGTCGTTCGCGATCTGCACGCCGTTGCCGCGCGCGTGGCGTCAGGCCGCGGCGGTCGCGCTCACGGACGACGAGCAGTAGCTGCGGTTGCGGCCCTCGCGCTTGGCCCGGTACAGCGCGGCATCGGCGCGCTTGAGCAGGTCGACCTCGTGTGCCTCGAGGATCGGGTAGTAGGTGGCGATGCCGATGCTGAGCGTGACGAACGGTTCGATGTCCGAGGCCGGGTGCGGGATGCGCAGCGCGCGCATGTCGTCGAGGATGGACTGGGCGATCGACGAGGCGGCGTTCGCCGAGCATTCCGGCAGCACCAGCGCCAGCTCGTCGCCGCCGTAGCGGGCGGCGAGGTCGCGAGGCCGCCGCGCCCAGCCGAGCATCGTCTCGGCCACCTGGCGCAGCACGTTGTCGCCGGCCTGGTGGCCGCGGGTGTCGTTGTAGAGCTTGAAGTGGTCGACGTCGACCAGCAGCAGCGACAGCGGCCGGTTGGAGCGCCGCGCCGCGGCCAGCTCGCGTTCCAGGGTCACGTCGAACATGTGCCGGTTCGAGAGCTGGGTCAGGCCGTCGGAACTGGCCAGCCGCTGCGAGCGCTGCAGGCGCAGCAGCAGCCAGGCGATGCCGCCCAGCGCGATCACCAGCAGCGTCGGCGTGGGCGCGAACCAGTGGCGGGCGACGGTCAGCAGCACCGCGCTCACCGCAAGCGCCAGCAGCGCGCCGATTGCGCCGGCGACGCGCGGCGTGCGCCAGGGATGGCGCGAGCGGTAGAACAGCACCGGCACCAGCACCAGCACCATGCCGAGCAGGGCCTGCTGGGCGACCGTGAGCGGCAGGATCGCGCGATCCAGCAGCAGGGCGTTGAGCACGTTGGCGTGGTATTCCAGCCCCGGCATCGGCTGTTCGTGGCCCTGGCCGGGGATCAGCACGTCGCGGCTGTTGCCGCTGGCGGTCACGCCGACCAGCACCCAGCGG
>JAIUOJ010000157.1 GCA_020161335.1 Pseudomonadota bacterium | reverse complement strand
GGCGCGGCGAAGCAGCTGGCGCAGCGCTTCGCGCAGGGCCGTCGGCGTGGCGGCGGCGGCCGGCGCGCGCGCGACGCACACATAGGCGCCGTCGGCCAGGGTGGCGCGCAGATGGCGGAAATCGTCGCGCAACACGCGCTTGATGCGGTTGCGCCCGACGGCGTGCGGATCGACCTTGCGCGAGACCGCCAGCCCGAGCCGGGCCGGCTGGCCGTCGCTGAGCCAGTGCAGGGCGAGCGACGGCAGGGCCACGCGACGGCCCTGGCGGAAGATACGGTCGAAATCGGCGCTTGCGCGAACCCGCGCCTGTCGCGGGAAGCGGGCGTCGGTCATGGCAGCGGGGCGTCCGGCCAGGACATGGCCGGCGGGGACGGGCGTGCTGCGGCTCAGGCCGACAGGCGCTTGCGACCCTTGGCGCGGCGGCGGGCCAGCACCTTGCGGCCGTCGGCCGTCGCCATGCGGGCACGGAAGCCGTGGTCGCGCTTGCGCTTGAGGTTGCTGGGCTGGTAGGTGCGCTTGGTGGCCATGGCGGGTGGTCTGGCAATACAACGGAAAGAACCGGCGATTCTAGCGGCGTGCCGCGGGGCAGGTCAAGCCGTTCCACCCTTGGCGCGGGCGGGCGCCGGATGCGCGGCCCCGGCCCGGGTGATAGTCTGCCCTCCCCTTGCCGCCCCGCTCCACCGGCCGCCACGTGCGCGCCGGCGGCACCGGTTTCCTTCACTGTCGCCGCCACCCGGCGGCCGAGCCCGTCCCGCCCCGCCGACCCCCATGGATGCCTGGCCCCGCTGTCTCGAACGCCTCGAAGCCGAACTGCCGGCCGAGGACGTGCACACCTGGCTGAAGCCGCTGCAGGCGCGCAGCCGCGACGGCGCCACCACCGTGCTGTACGCGCCCAACGCGTTCGTCCGCGACGAGGTGCAGGCGCGCTACCTGGAGCGGATCCGCGAACTGCTGGCGCATTTCGCCGGCAGCCGCGAAGTGCTGCTGGAGATCGGTTCGCTGCCGCGCGCGGCCACGCCGGCGACCGAGGCGCGCGCGTCCGCCGCGGGCCTGCCCGTTGCCGCCGCCGCGCCGGTGGTGGCGTTCGCCGGAAACCTCGATGGCCACTACACCTTCGACAACTTCGTCGAGGGGCGCAGCAACCAGCTCGGCCGCGCCGCCGCCTGGCAGGCCGCGCTCAAGCCCGGCGACCGCGCCCACAACCCGCTGCTGCTCTACGGCGGCACCGGCCTGGGCAAGACCCACCTGATGTTCGCCGCCGGCAACGCCATGCGCCAGGCCAACCCGGCCGCGCGCGTGCTGTACCTGCGCTCGGAGCAGTTCTACAACGCCTTCTTCCGCTCGCTGCAGGAAAAGACCTCGGACCAGTTCAAGCGCCAGTTCCAGCAGGTCGACGCGCTGCTGATCGACGACATCCAGTTCTTCGCCGGCAAGGACCGCACGCAGGAGGAGTTCTTCCACACCTTCAACGCGCTGTTCGACAGCCGCCAGCAGATCATCATGACCTGCGACCGCTACCCGCGCGAAGTGGAAGGCCTCGAACCACGGCTGAAGTCGCGGCTGTCGTGGGGCCTGTCGGTGGCGATCGATCCACCCGACTTCGAGACGCGCGCGGCGATCGTGCTGGCCAAGGCGCGCGAGCGCGGCACCCAGGTGCCCGACGACGTCGCCTTCCTGCTCGCCAAGAAGATGCGCAGCAACGTGCGCGACCTCGAGGGCGCGCTCAACACGCTGGCCGCGCGCGCCAACTTCACCGGGCGCGTGATCACGGTCGAGTTCGCGCAGGAAACGCTGCGCGACCTGCTGCGCGCGCAGCAGCAGGCGATCGGCATCGGCAACATCCTGAAGGTGGTGGCCGACTACTACGGCCTGCAGATCAAGGACCTGTTGTCCAAGCGCCGCACGCGCTCGCTCGCACGCCCGCGCCAGGTGGCGATGGCGCTGGCCAAGGAACTCACCGAACACAGCCTGCCCGAGATCGGCGACGCCTTCGCCGGCCGCGACCACACCACCGTCCTGCACGCCTGCCGCCAGATCCGTCACCTGATGGAAACCGACGGCAAGCTGCGCGAGGATTGGGACAAGCTGATCCGCAAGCTCAGCGAGTGACGTCTCCGGGCAGCGACCGCCCGACCCCTGCGCGGGACACGAAAGACACGCTGATCCGCAAGCCCGGCGAACGAGGCGATGGCCTCACCTTCGCCGCGCAGTGCGACGACCACGGCGCGACGCGGTTGAAGACGATGATCGACGCGCGGGTGCGCATCCGGGCAGGCCGCTTGCGTGCCGCCGGTCGACGGCGCGGACGCGAGGACGCCGCCCGCTTCGCCGCCGCCCCGCGCCGGCACCCTCGCGGCCCTTGCCGGCACCCTCCCCGGCCCGGCGAGGCGCGGCACGCGACGGCTCCGGCGCCCGTCGTGGCCACGCGCCGCCGGCCCGGTCCGGACCCTGCGCCGCCCCCGTCGGCACGGCCGCGCTGCCGCCAACCGCGGCACCGCAAACCTTCGCTACACTAGATGTTGGGGTTGGCGTGGACAGTCGCGGCACAAGCTGTGGACAAGATCAGGGCCGGCGAATCCTCCACAGGCTCGCCGACCCGGCCAGACCGGGTTGTCCACAGGCTTTGATTCAAGATTTTATGTTTAAAATCAATTTGTTATTCCTGTTTTCCCCGGGTTTTCGCGACTCCAGCACCACCTGCTTTTGATATTCCTCCTCTTCTAGAAGCTTGCACAGGGATCCGATCCGATGCGTTTCAGCCTGCAGCGCGAAGCCCTCCTGAAGCCACTGGCGCAAGTGGTCAACGTCGTGGAACGCCGGCAGACGCTGCCGGTCCTGGCCAACCTGCTCACCCAGGTCTCGGGCGGGCAGCTGTCGCTGACCGGCACCGACCTCGAAGTCGAGATGGTCTCGCGCAGCAGCGTCGACGATGCCCAGGACGGCGAGACCACGATCCCGGCGCGCAAGCTGTTCGACATCGTTCGCGCCCTGCCCGACGGCAGCAAGGTCACCGTCTCCCAGTCGGGCGACAAGATCACGGTGCAGGCCGGCCGCAGCCGGTTCACCCTGTCGAGCCTGCCGGCCAATGACTTCCCCTCGGTGGACGAGGTCGAGGCGACCGAGCAGGTCAGCGTGCCGGAAGCGGCGCTGAAGGAGCTGATCGAGCGTACCGCGTTCGCGATGGCGCAGCAGGACGTGCGCTACTACCTCAACGGCCTGCTGTTCGACCTGGCCGACAAGCGCCTGCGCTGCGTGGCCACCGACGGCCACCGGCTGGCCCTGTGCGAGACGGCGCTGGACACGGCGGTGCAGACCAAGCGCCAGATCATCGTGCCGCGCAAGGGCGTGCAGGAGCTGCAGCGGCTGCTCGAGGGCGGCGACCGCACCCTCGTGCTGGAGATGGGCCGCAACCACATCCGGGTGAAGCGCGACGATGTCACCTTCACCAGCAAGCTGATCGATGGCCGCTTCCCGGACTACGAGGCGGTGATCCCGATCGGTGCCGACCGCGAGGTGAAGATCGAGCGCGAGTCGCTGCGCGCATCGCTGCAGCGCGCCGCGATCCTGTCCAACGAGAAGTACCGCGGCGTGCGCCTGGAAGTCTCGCCCGGCCTGGTGCGGATCAACGCCCACAACCCGGAGCAGGAAGAGGCGCAGGAAGAGGTCGAGGCGGACACCAAGGTCGACGGGCTGGCGGTGGGCTTCAACGTCAACTACCTGCTCGACGCCCTCACCGCCCTGCGCGACGAACACGTGCTGCTGATGCTGCGTGACGCCAACTCCTCTGCCCTGGTGCGCGAGGCCGGCAGCGACAAGTGCCGCCACGTGGTGATGCCGCTGCGCCTGTGACCGCGGGTCCCGGCAACCGCCTGCAACAACGCCCGGCCCGGTCCGGGCGTTTTGTTTTGCTCGGACCGCGCGCATGCGCGTGACCCGGCTGCAGCTGCGCGACCTGCGCTGCCTGCGCGAAGTGGCGCTGCAGCCCGGGCCCGGCCTGAACCTGCTCACCGGCGGCAATGGCGCCGGCAAGACCAGCGTGCTCGAGGGCCTGCACCTGATGGCCTACGGCCGCGGTTTCCGCGGCCGGGTGCGCGATGGCCTGGTCCGCACCGGCAGCGAGGCGCTGCAGGTCTTCGTGGAGTGGCGCGAGGCTACCGGCGACGGCCGCCTGCGCCGTGCCGGCCTGCGCCACGGCGGTGCCACCTGGGAAGGCCGGCTGGACGGGGCGACGGTCGACCAGCTGGGCGAACTGTGTGCGGCGCTGATGGTGGTCAGCTTCGAGCCCGGGAGCCATGCGCTGGTGTCCGGCGGCTCTGAGCCGCGCCGGCGCCTGCTCGACTGGGGCCTGTTCCACGTGGAACAGGACTTCCTGCCGCTCTGGCGCCGCTACGCCCGGGCGCTGAAGCAGCGCAATGCCCTGCTCAAGGGGGGCGCCCGCGACGGCCAGCTCGACAGTTGGGATCACGAGCTGGCGGAGGCCGGCGAACCGCTGTCGCGCCGGCGCCAGGCCTACCTGGACCGCCTGCAGCAGCGTCTGCCGAAGGTGATGGGGCTGTTGGGCCCGGCCTTGGGCGAGGCCCGGCTGGACTACCTGCCGGGCTGGCGCAGCGAAGCGCTACCGCTGGCCGACGCCCTGCTGGTGGCCCGTGACCGCGACCGGGCTGCCGGGCACACGACGGTCGGCCCGCACCGCGCCGACTGGCGCCTGGGTTTTGCCGGCAAGCCGACCGGCGAGGCGCTCTCGCGCGGGCAGGCCAAGCTGGCCGCGCTGGGCTGCCTGATGACCCAGGCCGAAGACTGCGCCGCGGCGCGCGACGGCGACTGGCCGGTGGTGCTGCTGGACGACCTGGCCTCCGAACTCGACCGCGACCACCAGGCGCGGATGCTGGCGTTCCTGCGCGAGCGCCAGGCGCAGGTGTTCATCACCGGCACCGAGCCCCCGCCGCACTGGCCGGTCGCCGGCATGACCGTGTTCCACGTGGAACACGGCGCGATCGCCCGGTCCGGCGCGGGGGTGGCGGGTCCGGCGGCCGGGGCGGAAATGCTATAATTCCGCGCTTCAAACCCTATAAATAATGTGTCGTCAACCGCCGCCGAGGCAGGCGCGGGGGCGATGCGTGCCATGGGACGCGCCAGACGCATGACCGACCAGCAGACCCCCACCCCCGGGACCCCCGGCGGCAGCACCTACGACTCCAGCAAGATCACCGTCCTGCGCGGCCTGGAGGCCGTCCGCAAGCGGCCCGGCATGTACATCGGCGACGTGCACGACGGCACCGGCCTGCACCACATGGTGTTCGAGGTGGTCGACAACTCGATCGACGAGGCCCTTGCCGGCCACGCCGACGACATCGTGGTGACGATCCACGAGGACGGCTCGGTCTCGGTGTCCGACAACGGACGCGGCATCCCGGTCGACATCCACAAGGAAGAGGGGGTGTCGGCAGCCGAGGTGATCCTCACCGTGCTGCATGCCGGCGGCAAGTTCGACGACAACAGCTACAAGGTGTCCGGCGGCCTGCACGGCGTCGGCGTGTCGGTGGTCAACGCGCTGTCGAGCAAGCTCATGCTCGACATCTGGCGCGACGGTTTCCACCACCAGCAGGAATACGCGCTGGGCGAGCCGGTGTACCCGCTCAGGCAGCTCGAGGCCTCGACCCGCCGCGGCACCACGCTGCGCTTCTGGCCGGCGGCGGAGATCTTCACCGACACCGAGTTCCACTACGACATCCTGGCGCGCCGCCTGCGCGAGCTGTCGTTCCTCAACTCCGGCGTCAAGATCGTGCTCACCGACGCGCGCGGCGAAGGCCGCAAGGACGTCTTCCAGTACGAAGGCGGCATCGCCAGCTTCGTCGAGCACCTGGCGCAGCTGAAGACCCCGCTGCACAGCAACGTGATCTCGGTGACCGGCGAGCAGAACGGCATCACCGTCGACGTGGCGCTGCAGTGGACCGACGCCTACCAGGAAACGATGTTCTGCTTCACCAACAACATCCCGCAGAAGGACGGCGGCACCCACCTTCAGGGCTTCCGCTCGGCGCTGACGCGCACGCTGACCAACTACATCGAGCAGAACGGCATCGCCAGGCAGGCCAAGGTGACGCTGTCGGGCGACGACATGCGCGAAGGCATGATCGCGGTGCTGTCGGTGAAGGTGCCCGATCCGAGCTTTTCGTCGCAGACCAAGGAAAAACTGGTCTCATCCGACGTCAGGCCGGTCGTTGACAGCACGTTCGCGGCACGTTTGGAGGAGTTTCTGCAGGAACACCCCCACGAGGCCCGCGCCATCGCCGGCAAGATCGTCGATGCCGCGCGCGCCCGCGAGGCCGCCCGCAAGGCGCGCGACCTCACCCGCCGCAAGGGTGCGCTCGACATCGCCGGCCTGCCCGGCAAGCTCGCCGACTGCCAGGAGAAGGATCCGGCGCTGTCGGAGCTGTTCATCGTCGAGGGCGACTCGGCGGGCGGCTCGGCCAAGCAAGGCCGCAACCGCAAGAACCAGGCGGTGCTGCCGCTGCGCGGCAAGATCCTCAACGTCGAGCGCGCGCGCTTCGACCGCATGCTCTCGTCGGCGGAAGTCGGCACGCTGATCACCGCGCTCGGTACCGGCATCGGCAAGGACGAATACAACCCGGACAAGCTGCGCTACCACCGCATCATCATCATGACCGACGCCGACGTCGACGGCTCGCACATCCGCACCCTGCTGCTGACGTTCTTCTACCGGCAGATGCCGGAGCTGATCGAGCGCGGCCACGTCTACATCGGCCTGCCGCCGCTGTACAAGATCAAGCAGGGCAAGACCGAGCTGTACCTCAAGGACGACGCGGCGCTGGACGCCTACCTCGCCGGCAACGCGGTCGAGGGCGCGGCGCTGGTGCCGGCCACCGGCGAACCGCCGATCGAGGGCGCGGCGCTGGAGTCGCTGCTGCTGGCCTACGCCGGCGCGCGCGAGGCGATCGCGCGCAATGCGCACCGCTACGACCCGCTGCTGCTCGAGGCGCTGATCGACTTCACGCCGCTGGAGCCGGAAGCGCTGAGCGCCAACACCGACGAGCGGCACGAGCTCGAGGCACTGGAGAAGCGCCTCAACCACGCCGGCCTCGGCCGCCCGCGCTACGCGCTGGAATGGCAGCCGGCGCAGGACGGGCTCTCGCCGGCGCTGGTGATCCGGCGCCGGCACATGGGCGTGGAAGCGATCCAGACGCTGCCGCTGTCGGCGTTCGAAGGTGGCGAACTGCGCGCGCTGCGCGAGGCCGCGGCGCTGTTGCACGGCCTGGTCCGCGACGGCGCGCAGATCGTGCGCGGCAACCGCGCGCAGCCGGTGTCCAGCTTCGCCCAGGCCCAGGCCTGGCTGCTGGAGGAAGCCAAGAAGGGCCGCCAGATCCAGCGCTTCAAGGGCCTGGGCGAAATGAACCCCGAGCA
>JAIUOJ010000156.1 GCA_020161335.1 Pseudomonadota bacterium | reverse complement strand
GAGGCATTCAAGGAACTGGCGACCGCGCCGAACCAGAAGTTCGTGCTGATGCCGATGGAGGCCAGCGGCATCATCGGCTCGATCGCCGGCGTCGCCGAACTGGCGAAGGAAGCGCTGGGCAAGCAGGGGTCGTCGGCGCGCGGCACCCCGCCGCCGCCGCCGCCGCGCGCCAGCTTCCCGAGCGGAGGCTGAGCCATGGACCTGCGCTGGGACGTGGTGGCCTGGGGCGCGGTGGCGCTGCTGCTGTTCGCGGCGGAAGCGCTGGCGCCGGGCGCCTTCATGCTCTGGATGGGCTTCGCCGCGGTCGCGGTGTTCCTGGGCGTGCTGTTCGTGCCGGGCATCCCGCTGCTGGCGCAGGTGGCCGCGTTCGTCGTGCTCAGCTTCGTGTCGATCCAGGTCTACCGCACCTGGATACGCGGCCGCGGCCGCGAGCGCCAGAGCGACCGGCCCACGCTCAACCAGCGCGCGCTGCAGCACGTCGGGCGCGTGGTGCCGCTGGACCGCGCGATCGTGTCCGGCCGCGGCCGGGTCAAGATCGGCGACGCGTTCTGGGATGTCGCCGGGCCGGACCTGGCGGCCGGCGCCGCGGTCAAGGTGGTCGGGGTGGACGGGATGACGCTCCGCGTCGAGCCGGAGCACTAAGGGCCTGTCTACACGCATGGCATGCGTCGCATGGCGTTCCGATGGCCGCCAGGGGGGTGCTGCGTGGCGCAGCGCCTGACTGGCCGCCAGGCCAAGCCGCGGCGCCGCCTGGCGGCCAGCGCCACGCCACCCGAAGGGCACGCCGCGCGGATGCACGTGGCGGCGTCATCGCCGCGTTGCGGATCGACAGACGCGCCGTCGCGCTCCCTTGCCGCGTACGCCTGCGTGGCGGGTGCGGCCTGTGCCATGAGGGCTGACAGGCCCTGGGGCCTGTCAGCGCGGATGGCCGCGCGACCGGCCAAGCGGGGATAATGGCGCGATCCACGCAGGGAGTTCCGCCATGACCCGCAAGACCATCCTCAACGATACCCATCGCGCGCTCGGGGCGAAGATGGTCGACTTCGGCGGCTGGGACATGCCGATCCACTACGGCTCGCAGATCGAGGAGCACCACCAGGTACGTCGCGACGCCGGCATGTTCGACGTCAGCCACATGACCGTGGTCGATCTGCGTGGCGCCGGGGTGCGGCCGTTCCTGCGCCAGCTCCTCGCCAACTCGGTGGAGAAGCTGCACAAGCCGGGCAAGGCGCTCTATACCTGCATGCTGGACGCGCAGGGCGGCGTGATCGACGACCTGATCGTCTACTACCAGTCCGAGGCGTGGTTCCGGCTGGTGGTCAACGCCGCCACCCGCGACAAGGACCTGGCCTGGATCACCGCGCAGGCCGCGCCGTTCGGGGTCGAGGTGGTCGAGCGGCCGGAGCTGTCGATGATCGCGGTGCAGGGCCCGACCGCGCGCGAGCGCGTGATCGGCCTGCTGGCGGCCGACGACGCGGCACGCGTCGGCAAGCTCGGCAAGTTCTCCGCCGCCGGACTCGCCGGCACCCGCTTCGGCGACCTCTTCGTCGCGCGGACCGGCTACACCGGCGAGGATGGCTACGAGATCGTCGTGCCCGAGGCGCATGCCGTCTCGCTGTGGAACGCCTTGCTGGAGGCGGGGGTCAAGCCGGCCGGCCTCGGCGCGCGCGACACGCTGCGCCTGGAGGCCGGCATGAACCTCTATGGCCAGGACATGGACGAAACGGTCACGCCCTACGAGGCGGCGCTCGGCTGGACCGTCGCGCTCGACGAGGGGCGCGCGTTCAACGGCCGCGAGGTGCTCGAGCGCCAGCAGCGCGACGGCGTGCCGCGGCAGATGATCGGCCTGGTCATGGACGAGAAGGGCGTGCTCCGCCACGGGCAGAAGGTGCTCACCGCGCACGGCGAGGGCGAGATCCTGTCCGGCACGTTCTCGCCGACCCTCGGCAAGGCGATCGCGTTCGCGCGCGTGCCCGCGGGCGACCTCGCCGGCGGGGTTCGCGTCGACATCCGCGGCCGCGAAGTGCCGGTGCGCGTGGTCAAGTTCCCGTTCGTCCGCGACGGCGTCGCGCTTTGACGCATCCGCGGCCCGCTTCGCTACACTAGCCCCACCTCCCCACGACCTGTTTGACCCGGAGTCCACGATGAGCGAGATCCCTGGCGACCTGAAGTTCCTGAAGTCCCACGAGTGGGCACGCGTTGAAGGCGACGGCAAGGTGACCATCGGCATCTCCGACCATGCGCAGGGGCTGCTGGGCGACCTGGTCTACGTCGAGCTTCCCGCCGTCGGCGACACCGTCGAGGCCGGCAACGCCTGCGCCGTGGTCGAATCGGTGAAGGCCGCGTCCGACGTCTACGCGCCGGTGTCCGGCACCGTGACCGCGGTCAACGCGGCGCTCGCCGACAAGCCCGAGACGATCAACGAGGACGCCTACGGCGAAGGCTGGCTGTTCGTGGTCGAGGCCAGCGAACCCGACCAGATGAACGAACTGCTGGCGCCGGACGACTACGCCGAACTGCTCGAGGACGACGACCACTGAGTCGTCGCGCCGGCGGCGGTCGCCGCCGGCACGCTCCGCGCGGACGGTTCGATGCCACCGTCCGCACGCGTCGATACCTGCTCCGCAACGCCTGCCCTGGGCTGCGCGAACGTCACGTCCGCAACGACCGAACTGCGCCCGGAACCGTCGTCGCGATCGCATCCGATGCCTTCCGCGTCGTCCCGCGGGCGGGAAAATCTTGCGCAGTTCTTGCGCAAAACGGTTTGTGCGATGCCGGAACGGGGTGTCGGCGCGCACATGATTTTCATCTCCCGGTTGGCTTCCGCCGAGGCGCTTGCGACGCGTTGCGCCGACCGTGCGCGGCGAGCGTGTCGTGCACTCGTTCGCGGCACGCTTGAAGAAAAGCACTTGTTTTGTGCGCTTTCGTTTCGAACGACGCGCGCGCGTGGCGCGCGACGGCGTCCGTCGCCGCTTCCGATCGTCGTCCCGGCGGCGAGCTTGGCGCCGATCCGCCGACGCGCTTCCCGGATTTTTTTTTGCCCGGGGTGTTGACAGTTGAAAAAACCGTGATTAGGTTTCGCCCCAACAGACGTCCCTGCAGAAGCGAGTGAGTCGACTCAACGCGAAAACGCGCAGCAAAAAGAAAGCTTCCGCCCCGGACTTCTATCAGGTGGATGCAGGCATCGTCTCCGCTGCGAAAACGCAAACCTTCCCATCCGGACACCCGCCGCACCCCATGCCGCCGGTGTTTTCGTCTTTCCGGGAGCGCGTGCCGATGGCCGTCGCCTCCCTGCCGAATCCGTTCCGGCGCGCCCCGCGCGCCGGCGGTTGTGCGTGGGTCCGATACCCGCGCGCTGCTTGAGTACTGGGCAGTAGTACCTGCAAGTCAACTGACGAGGAGAGCCATTCCATGGCCGCGAAGAAAGCTGCAAAGAAGAAGGTCGCCAAGAAGGCGGCTAAGAAACCTGCGAAGAAGGCCGCCAAGAAGGTCGCCAAGAAGAAGGTAGCCAAGAAGAAGGTCGCCAAGAAGGCTGCGAAGAAGCCGGCGAAGAAGGCTGCCAAGAAGAAGGTAGCGAAGAAGAAGGTCGCCAAGAAGGCCGCCAAGAAGAAGGTTGCCAAGAAGGCCGCCAAGAAGAAGGTAGCCAAGAAGAAGGCCGCCAAGAAGCCTGCGAAGAAGGCCGCCAAGAAGGCGACCAAGAAGGCTGCCAAGAAGAAGGCCGCCAAGAAGCCGGCCAAGAAAGCCGCAAAAAAAAAGGCTAAAAAAGCCAAGGCGGTAGCGCTGCCACCCGTGCCCGCGCCGCTGATCTGAAAACCCGATTAGCCGTAACCGAAGCTCCTTCTCCGCGTGCCCAGGCGGAGAGGGAGTTTTTTTATGGGCGGCTCACGGGCCGCCACCCGGAGGGTGCGCCGCGGGGACGCACGCCGCGGCGTCATTGCTCCGTTGCGGATCGACATACGCGCCGTCGCGCTTCCTTGCCGCGCACGCCCGTGCGGCGGGTGCGACAGGTGCCATGGGTGTTGACAGGCCCTAGTGCGGCTTGGCGTCGGCGTTGCCGCTGACCGGCCCGCCGGTGGCCGCGGCGTCCTGGTCGTCGGACGCGTACAGGCTTTCCAGGTTCGGATCGACGTCCAGCCACGGGTGCGTGGGCAGGCCGATCGCGCGGTCGAGGATCGTCGGCAGCAGCCCGGAAGGCAGCGAACTGTTGCTGTTCCAGAGGATGGCCACGCCGAGGTCGCGCTCGGGCAGCATCGCCATCAGCCCGCGGTAACCCTGCACGGCGCCGCCGTGGAAGACCAGGCGATGCCCGGAGTAGTCGTAGATGCGCCAGCCCAGGCCGTAGCCGGCGGCGTTGAGGCGCTCGCGCCGCCAGGAGGCGCCACGCATCTCGCCGGGCGTGCCGACGATCGGTGCCTGCAGCGTCGCCAGCAGCGGCGCCGGCAGCACGTCGGCGCGGTGCCCGCTCTGCGCCAGCAGCCATTGCGCCATGTCGTTGGCGCTGGCGTTGACGCCGGCGGCGGGGGCGAGGCGATAGTAGGTCGGCTTGGGCATCATCGACTTCCAGCCGGCGCCGGCCCGCACGTGCGGCTTGGCCCAGCGCGCGCTGGCGGTGATGCCTTCCAGGCCGAGGCTGGCGTCGTTCATGCCCAGCGGCTTGAAGATCCTGCGCGACACGGCCTCGCTGTAGAACTGCCCGCTGGCCGCGAACACCACGTCGCCGACCAGGCTGAAGGCGACGTTCTGGTAGCCGTAGCAGTCGCCGGGTGCGCAATCCATCGGCGCCAGCGCCAGCTTCTGCACGAGCCCGTGGTAGTCGGCGTTGCCCTCGATGTCGCGGTCGTAGGTGTGGTGGCGCAGGCCGACGCGGTGGCTGAGCACGTCGGCGACGGTCAGGCGCTGTGCGGCGGTCGGGTCGGAGAACTGCAGCGCCGGCATGTAGTCGGCCACGCGGCTGTCCCAGCGCAGCGCGCCCTCGGACACCAGCATGCCGGTGACGGTGCCGGCGAAGGATTTCGACAAGGAGGCCAGGCGGAACACCGTGTGCGCGTCCACCGGCTCGGCGTGGGAGACGTCGGTGATGCCGTAACCACGCGCGCTGAGCACCTTGCCGTCGTGCACGATCGCCATGGCCAGCCCGGGCACGCGCTGGTTGGCGACGAGGTCGCGCGCCATCGCCTCGAACACGCGCACGTCGAAACCGGACGCCAGCGGCAGGCGCTTGAGATCGGCCGGAAGCGGGGCGGGGCGGTCGGTCGGGACGACGGGCGCGATCGGAGCGGGCGTCACATCCGTCGCGGTGGCGCCGTCCCGGGTCCAGGCAAACGGAGTCTGGGCAGTACTGGCGAGGGTGGTGACCGAGAGCAGGCCGATCAACAGGTACTGGCCGGTCCGCACTTGCCGCCGCCGAGGAAGGTTCGCTTTCATCGGGACTGCCCCCTGCGTATGCTCTTGCTGCAGGCGATCATAGCGCCTGTCCACGGAATTGCATGAACAAGGGGAGGTATCACGGTGAGCGGATTGATTCTTCTGGTAATCCTGGTCGGAATCGTGGTGCTGGTCGGCGGCTGGGGCGTCGGCATCTACAACGGTCTGGTCACGGCCCGCAACGCGTTCAAGAACGCCTTCGCCCAGATCGACGTGCAGTTGCAGCGTCGCTTCGACCTGATCCCGAACCTGGTCGAGACCGCCAAGGGCTACCTCTCGCATGAGCGACAGACGCTGGAAGCCGTGGTCGCGGCGCGTGGCGCGGCGATCTCCGGGCTGAACGCGGCCAAGGCGAACCCGGGCGATCCTGCGGCGATGAACGAACTGGCCGCCTCGCAGGGCATGTTGAATGGCGCGCTGGGACGGCTGCTGGCGGTGGTCGAGGCCTACCCGGACCTCAAGGCCAACCAGAACATGATGCAGCTCACGGAAGAACTGACCAGCACCGAGAACAAGGTGGCGTTCGCGCGCCAGGCCTACAACGACTCGGTGATGGCCTACAACAACAAGCGCGAGGTGTTCCCGTCGAACATCCTTGCCGGCCTCTTCAACTTCGCGCAGGCCGCGCTGCTCGACATCCCGGCCGACAAGGCCGAGGTGCGCGAGGCGCCGAAGGTGCAGTTCTGACCCGGCCGGGAATCGGGAGTGGGGAGCCGGGCGTGGACAAGTCGGGCATCCGTGCCTGCCGCCTGGTTCCCCGCGCGCTTCGCGCCTGATCTTCCGGTTCCCGATTCCCGTCTCTCCATTCCCGGCTTCCGATGAACTTCTTCGAACGCCAGGCCCAGGCAAGGCGCAACACCACGCGGCTGGTGCTGCTGTTCGCGCTGGCGGTGGCCGGCATCGTCATCGCCGTCGACCTCGGCGTGCTGCTGGTGTTCGGCGCCCAGCCGACCCTGCTGGTGATGTCGACCCTGCTGGCGCTGGGCGTGATCGGCATCGGTTCGCTGTACCGGATCGCGTCGCTGCGCGGCGGCGGCGAGACCGTGGCCCAGCAGATGGGCGGCGTGCCGGTGCCCGAGGACACCACCGACCTGCAGCTGCGCCGGCTGCGCAACGTGGTCGAGGAGATGTCGATCGCCTCCGGCGTGCCGGTGCCGAAGGTGTACGTGATGGAACACGAGGCCGGCATCAATGCGTTCGCGGCCGGCTACTCGCCCTCGGACGCGGTGATCGCGGTGACGCGTGGTGCGTTGGAGCGACTCAACCGCGACGAGCTGCAGGGCGTGGTCGCGCACGAGTACAGCCACATCCTCAACGGCGACATGCGCCTGAACATCCGCCTGATCGGCGTGCTGTTCGGCATCCTGATGCTGGGCCTGATCGGGCGCAAGATCCTGCAGCACGGCGGCGGCGTGCGCGGCCGGGATGCGATGCCGGTCCTGGTCGGCGCGATCATTGCTCTGGTGGTCGGCTACATCGGCCTGTTCTTCGGACGCATGATCAAGGCCAGCGTCAGCCGCAGCCGCGAGGTGCTGGCCGATTCGTCGGCGGTGCAGTTCACGCGCCAGACCAGTGGCCTGGCCGGCGCGCTCAAGAAGATCGGCGGCCTGCATGACGGCTCGAAGCTGGCCGAACGGGCCGAGGCCGAGGAGGTCAGCCACATGCTGTTCGGCGACGGCACCGGGCTGAGCGGGCTGTTCGCCACGCATCCGCCGCTGCTGCAGCGGATCCAGGCGCTGGAACCATCGTTCAAGGCCGAGAGCCTGGAGCGGCTGCGCGCGCAGTGGATGGCGGCGCCGCCGAACGGGCTCGAAGAAGACCTGCGGCTGGGGCTGGCCGCGCCCGGCGGCGCGTCGCTGCCGCATGCGTCGGCGCGCCTGGACGTCACCCCGCCAATGGTCGCCGCACAGGTGGCCGAACCAAAGCACGACGATTACCGGCGCGCCGATGCCATCGTTTCCACCCTGCCGCCGGCGCTGCGCGCGCTGGCGGCGCAGCGCGACAGCGCCATGCCGCTGCTGCTGGGCCTG
>JAIUOJ010000155.1 GCA_020161335.1 Pseudomonadota bacterium | reverse complement strand
GCCAGGCGGCCAGCGCGCCGTCGCGGCCACGGGCCAGGTCGACGACCGGCTGGCGCGGGTAGCCGGGCGCAAGGCGCCGGGCGGCGGCCGGATCGGTCCAGGGCGCGTGCCGCAGCGGCAGCGGCAGGCCGGCCAGTTCCGGCACCCAGCGGGCGACATAGCGCCCATCGGGGTCGAACTTGGCCGCCTGCGTCACCGGGTTGAACACGCGGAAGTACGGCGCCGCATCGGCGCCGGTGCCGGCCACCCACTGCCAGCCCAGGGTGTTGCTGGCGAGGTCGGCGTCGACCAGCGTGTCCCAGAACCAGCGCGCGCCTTCGCGCCAGTGCTGGCGCATGTGCTTGCACAGGTAGCTGGCCACGATCATGCGCACCCGGTTGTGCATCCAGCCGGTGTGCCACAGCTCGCGCAGTCCGGCGTCGACGATCGGCACGCCGGTGCGGCCGCCGCGCCAGGCGTCGAGCTGGCGCCGGTCCGGGCGCGCCCAGCCGAAGTCGCGGAAACGCGGGTTGAAGTCGTGGTCGGTGCTGTCCGGGAAGTGGTGCAGCAGGTGGTGGGCGAACTCGCGCCAGCCCAGCTCGCGCACGTGCGCGTCGATGTCGGCGCCGGTCGCGGCACGGCGGGCGGCTTCGAGCACGGCCTGCACGCGCCACGGCGAGATCTCGCCGAAGTGCAGGTGTGGCGACAGCCGCGAGGTGCCGACCTGGTCCGGCCGGTCGCGACCGCTGCGGTAACCGTGCAGCGCACCGTCGAGGAAGACGTCCAGCGCCTCGCGGGCGCCCGCTTCGCCGGGCGTCCAGGTTTCCCAGAAGCCCGCGTCCCAGCCGCGCGAGGGCGCCAGGTGCAGCGCCTCCAGCCGCAGCCCTTCGGGCTCGCCGTCGAACGCCGGCAGCATCGCCGGCGGGTCGCTCAGCGCGTGCCGGCGGCCCTGGGCCATCGCCGTGCGCCAGAACGGGGTGAACACGCGGTACGGATCGCCCTGCTTCGTCTCCACCTGCCAGGGCTCGAACAGCAGCGCGCCGTTGAAGCTCTGCGCCAACAGGCCCTGCGCACGCAGGGCGCGCTTGATGGTCGCGTCGCGGCGCTCCACCGCCGGCTCGTAGCGGCGCGTCCAGTACACCGCCTCGGCGTCGCAGGTGGTCGCGAGCGCCTGCAGCACGGCCAGGCTGGGCCCCGCGAACAGGTGGAGGCGCGAGCCACGGGCGCGCAGGTCGGCATCCAGCGCCTGCAGCGAGCGATGCCGCCACGCGTCGGAGGCGGGCCCCGGGCGCCACCCGCCCTCCTCGTCCGGCGCATGGATGTACACGCACACCGGCACCTGCCCGGCCGCCAGCGCGGCCTGCAGCGCCGGCTGGTCGGCGAGGCGGAGGTCGTTGCGGAACCAGACGAGGGCGTTGGCCATGGCGAAGTATCGCGCCTGGCGGCGCCGCCGGCGTCAGCCGCCGACGTATTCGCGCGGGATGCGCAGGTTGAGGCCGACCAGGATCTCGTAGGGAATGGTGCCGGCGCGTTCCGCCACCTCGGCAACGCCGATGGCGTCGTCGCCCTGGCGGCCGACCAGCACCACCTCGTCCTCGTTCCAGGCGCTGTCGGCGCCGATGTCGACCATGAACTGGTCCATGCACACGCGCCCGACCAGAGGATGGCGCCGGCCGCGCAGCAGCACCTCGCCGCCCCGCCTCGCGCCAGGCGCGGACGCCGTCGGCGAGGACAGCGCGCGCGGCCAGCCGTCGCCGTAGCCGACCGGCACCGTGACCACGCGCGTGTCGCGCCCGGCGGTCCAGGTGGCGCCATAGCTGACCGTGTCGCCGGCACGCACCACCTTGAAGTACACCACCCGCGAGACCAGCGACAGCGCCGGACGCACGTCCACGGTGGCGCGCGCGGCCGGATCGGGCAGCACGCCGTAGAGCAGCAGGCCCGGGCGCACCAGGTCCAGCCAGGTGTCGGGGAAGTGCAGCACGCCGCCGGAGTTGGCCAGGTGGCGGAGCGGCATCGGCGCGCCGATCCGCTCGAAATGCGCGCAGGCCGTGGCGAAGCGCGCCAGCTGCAGCGCCGTCATCGGATGCGCCGGATCGTCGGCGCAAGCCAGGTGCGAGTACACGCCGACCACCGCGCACGCGCGCGCGGCGACGGCCGCTTCGATGAAGGGGCCGGCACTCGCGCCATGTACCCCGATGCGCGCCATGCCGGTGTCGATCTTGAGGTGCACCGCGGCCTTGCGTCCGGCGGCCTCGGCGGCGGCCTCCACCTGCCGCAGCTTGTCCAGCGAGGACACCGTGATCTCGAGGTCGTGGGCGAGGAACTGGCCCAGCTGCGGCCCGAAGATCCCGCCCAGGACCAGGATCGGCACGCGGATACCGGCCTCGCGCAGGGCGATGCCCTCCTCCACGAACGCCACGCCCAGCCGCTCCACGCCCTGCGCCTGCAGGTGCCGCGCCACCGGCAGCAGGCCGTGGCCGTAGGCATTGGCCTTGACGATGGCCATCGTCGGCACGCCGACGCGGGCGCGGATCGCGTGCAGGTTGTGCGTGATCGCGTCGAGGTCGACCACGATCCGCGTCGGCCGCCCGGCCAGCGAGGTCATGGCGTTGCCCGCGCTGGCGGCATGCGACGCACGCTGCGCGTCCCCGCCCGGCTACTCGAAGCTGCCGATGGCGTCGTGCGCGAGGTTGTCGAAGCGCGTGTATTCGCCGAAGAACTTCAGTTTCAGGGAACCGGTCGGGCCGTTTCGCTGCTTGCCGATGATGATCTCGGCCAGGCCCTTGTCGGCGGAGTTTTCCTTGTTGTAGTAATCGTCGCGGTAGATGAAGACGATGATGTCCGCGTCCTGCTCGATCGCGCCGGACTCGCGCAGGTCGGCCATCACCGGGCGCTTGTCGGTGCGCGTCTCCAGCGATCGGTTGAGCTGCGACAGCGCGATCACCGGCACGTTGAGTTCCTTGGCCAGGCCCTTGAGCGAGCGCGAGATCTCCGAGATCTCGGTGGCGCGGTTCTCGCTGTTGCCCGGCACCGCCATCAGCTGCAGGTAGTCGATCACGATCAGGCCGAGGTCGTGCTCGCGCTTGAGCCGGCGCGCCTTCGCGCGCAGCACCTCCGGCGACAGCGCCGGCGTATCGTCGATGAAGATGCGGGTTTCCTTGATCATCCGGATCGCGCTGGTCACGCGGCTCCAGTCCTCGTCCTCGAGCTGGCCGGTGCGCAGGCGGGTGGCGTTGATCCGGCCATTGGACGAGATCAGGCGCAGCGCGAGCTGGCTGGCCGACATTTCCATCGAGAACACCGCGACCGCCTTGCGGGTCTTGATCGCGGCGAACTCGGCGATGTTGAGTGCGAACGTGGTCTTCCCCATCGCCGGGCGCGCGGCGAGGATGATCAGGTCGGTCGGCTGCAGGCCGGCGGTCATCTCGTCGAATTCGGTGTAGCCCGTGGGCAGCCCGGTGATGCCGCCGCCGTTGGCGAAGCGCGTCTGCAGGACGTCGAAGGCCTCCTTCATCGCGTCGTTGATCGCGGTGAAGTCCTGGCGCCCGCGCGCGCCGGCCTCGGCGATCGCGAACACCTCCTGCTCGGCCTTGGCCAGCAGTTCGCTGCTCTCGCGCCCCTCGGGCTGGAAGCCGTCGTTGACGATCGTGGTGCCGACCTCGATCAGCTGGCGCAGCACCGCCTTGTCGCGGACGATCTCGGCATAGGCCTTGATGTTGGCGGCCGACGGCGTGGTGCCGGCCAGCTCGACCAGGTAGGCGCCGCCGGCGACCTGCTCGCCCAGGCCCTGGGACTCGAACCACTCGCCGAGGGTGACCGCATCGTAGGGGCGGTTCTTCTCGGCCAGCTCCCGGATCGCGCGGTAGATCAGCTGGTGGTCGCGGCGATAGAAGTCGCCCTCGTTGATCAGGTCGGCGACGCGGTCGAACGCCTCCGGCGCCAGCATCAGGCCGCCGAGCACGGCCTGCTCGGCCTCCACCGACTGCGGCGGGACGCGGAGCTGGTCGATCCTGTGATCGCTGTTGCGGGCTTCCTGGCGGAAGCCGGGACGTGCGGACATCAGCGGGGTGACTCCCTCGGCCGGATCGTCGCGGCGATCCTGTTGTTGTTGTCGAGCAATCATCGTAGCCGGGCCGGTTGTGGGTACGCGACGGAACAAGCTGTGGATAACGCGCGCCTGTCATACCCGCCCGACGTCTCACGGCGCGAGACCGTGCGGTGGCTACGGCCACGACACGCTGCCGGGAATCGGATCCTCAAAAGCAGGACAGGCGCCTCGCGGCGCCTGTCCCTTCAACTCGCAGCGGCCGGGGGATCAGGCCGCTTCGGGCGCCACGATCACCTTGACGGTGGTTTCGGCGTCGGCGTGCAGGTGGATCACCACGTCGAACTCGCCGATGTTGCGCAGCGGGCCTTCGCCCAGCACCACTTCGGACTTCTCGACCGGGGTGACGACCTTGGTCAGCGCCTCGGCGATGTCGCGCGGGCCGACCGAGCCGTACAGCTTGCCTTCGGTCGAAGCGTTCGCGTAGATGGTCACGCTGGCGCCTTCCAGCTTCGCCAGGCGGCCCTGGGCCTCGTCGGCGATGGCCTTGGCCTTGGCTTCGTAGTCGGCGCGCTTGGCCTCGAACTCGGCGAGGTTGGCGGCGGTGGCCGGCACCGCCTTGCCCTGCGGGACCAGGAAGTTGCGGCCGTAGCCCGGCTTGACGTTGACCTTGTCGCCAAGGTTGCCGAGGTTGGTGACGCGCTGCAGCAGGATCAGTTCCATTTCAATGCTCCGTATTCGTTAGCGATGCGCACGCACCGCAACGGTGGCTGTCCGAATCGGACGGATGTGGTGGGTGGCGCCGGAAAGCGTTCAGCCTGCGAAGGCGGGACGAGGCGCGGACGGGCGCGCGAACCGGAGTTGACTGGACGGTCAATGAGGGTTCGCGCGAGCGGCCGGCAACGCCGTATCGCCGTGCCAGGCGAGGCGCTTAGACGTTGTGGTTGTCCGTGTACGGGATCAGCGCGAGGAAACGCGCGCGCTTCACCGCGAGCGCCAGCTGGCGCTGGTAGCGCGACTTGGTGCCGGTGATGCGGCTCGGCACGATCTTGCCGTTCTCGGTGAGGTTCTGGCGCAGGGTGTTGAGATCCTTGTAGTCGATCTCCTTGACACCCTCGGCGGTGAACTTGCAGAACTTGCGGCGGCGGAAGAACTTGGACATGTGCGTGCTCCTCAGGCGGCTTCGGCGGCGTTGTCGCCGTCGGTGCTGTCGTTATCGTTCGACGGCGAGCCTTCCTCGTCGTCACGGCGGCGGCGTTCGCCACGCTCGGGCTTGTCGCCCTTCTCGTCCTTGTTCTTCATGATCAGGGACTGCTCGGTGTCGGCCTCGTCGCGACCCATCACCAGGTGGCGCAGCACGGCGTCGTTGAAGCGGAAGCCTTCGACGAGCTCGGTGAGCACGTCCTGCCCGACTTCGATGTTGAGCAGCACGTAGTGGGCCTTGACCAGGTTGTCGATCGGATAGGCCAGCTGGCGGCGGCCCCAGTCCTCGAGGCGGTGGATCTTGCCGTTGCCGCCTTCGATCATCGACTTGTAGCGCTCGATCATCGCAGGCACCTGCTCGCTCTGGTCCGGATGGACCAGGAACACGATTTCGTAGTGACGCATGGAATGTCCTTTCGGGTATTCGGCCGCCATCGCCGGGTGGGCGCTGCGGTCCGGACAGCTCCCCGACGCCCGGGATGGACGCGGTGGAGCAAGGGCTCCCGTCGGCCTGGGCCGCAGGGAGCCGCACATTATGGTGGATCAAGCACTTGGCTGCAAACCCGGCGCGGCAGGCCGGACAACCCGACCCCGGGTCCCGGCTTTCGCCGGGATGACGGGAGTCGGGGCGGCCTGAGTCCCGGCTTGCGCCGGGATGACGGGCCCAGGGGCCCGGCCTGATTTCCGGGCTTGGTCCAGACGCCGGACCGCAGGATGCCGACGTCGTCCGGCCTACCCCTTCCGCGCGGCGATCCAGGCGTCGATGTGGCGTTCCAGCGTCTCCAGCGGCACCGAGCCGGTGCCCAGGACCGCGTCGTTGAAGTCGCGCAGGTCGAACTTCGGGCCCAGCGCCTGTTCGGCCCGTGCCCGCAGTTCCGAGATCTTCAGCTGGCCGATCTTGTACGCCAGCGCCTGACCCGGCCAGGCGATGTAGCGGTCGACCTCGTTGACCACGTCCTGTTCGGTCTTGGGCGCGTTGTCCATGAAGTAGTCGATCGCCTGCTGGCGACTCCAGCCCTTGGCGTGCATGCCGGTGTCCACCACCAGCCGCACCGCCCGCCACATGTCGTAGGCAAGCTGGCCCATGCGGTCGTAGGGATCGTCGTACAGGCCCATGTCGTAGCCCAGCCGCTCGGCGTACAGGCCCCAGCCCTCGCCATAGGCGACGAAGTACGCGGTGCGCCGGAACATCGGCAGGTCCGGCAGCTCGGCCGCGCGCGCGAACTGGAAGTGATGCCCCGGCACCGCCTCGTGCAGCGACAGCGCCATCATTTCCCACTTCGGCCGGGTCTGGGGCTTGTACAGGTTCACGTAGTAGTAGCCGGGGCGCGAACCGTCGACGGCGCCGCCCTGGTAGTAGGCCGTGGTGGTGTCGGGCGCGATGTTGTCGGGGATCGCGCGCACGCCGTAGGGCAACCGCGGGAGGGTGCGGGCGATCTTCACCAGCTCCGGGTCGATCCGCTTGGCCATCGCCTGGTAGGCCTCCAGCAGGTCGGCCGGGTCGCTGTAGAAGAACTTCGGATCGGTGCGCAGGTGCGCGAAGAACGCCGGCAGGTCGCCGCCGAAGCCGACCTCCGCCCGCACCTTCTCCATCTCGGCGCGGATCCGCGCGACTTCGCGCAGGCCGATGGCGTGGATCTGGTCCGCGGTGAGATCGGTGGTGGTGTACCAGCCGGCGAGGAAGTCGTAGTAGGCGCGCCCGTCCGGCAGGTCGCTGGCGGCGATGGTGTCGCGCGCCTTCGGCAGGTAGTCCTGCTCGAAGAAACGGCCGAACTCGCGATAGGCGGGCACCACGCGGGCCGCGATCACCTCGCGCGCCTGGCGACGCAGCGCGTCCTGTTCGGCCGCCGGGATCGAGGCCGGCATGGCGCGGAACGGCTTGTAGAACGGGCTGTCGGCCGGGTCGGCCACCACCTGCGCGCGGATCTGCGCCGGAACGCGCTGCATCAGCACCTTCGGCGGCAGACTGCCCGCCGCGATCCCGGCCTGCATCAGCGCGGTGGTCTGCGCGACCAGCGCCGGCAGCGCCTGCAGGCGCGCGATCCAGTCGCGGTAGTCCTGCGCGTTGGCGAACGGCAGCAGCTCGGCGATGCCGTCGGCGGTCTGCACCCCGCCCTGGTGGCCGATGGGCTGCAGGTACTCGCGGAACCGCTGGCGCTCGACGGCGCGCGCCTGCAGCCATTCGAAGGCGTCGTAGTCGAGCTGGTCCGCCGGCGACAGGGCGGCGCGGTCGATCCGGCGCAGCGCCGCCAGCGCCTCGCGGTCGGCCGCCTCGCGCGCGGCGATGGCGGCCAGGCTCAT
>JAIUOJ010000154.1 GCA_020161335.1 Pseudomonadota bacterium | reverse complement strand
GCGGGTCTTCGGCGCCGCCCTGGGGCTGGGTGAGGTCGTCGGGATCGCGCCAGTCGAGGATCGCGGCAGCCACCCCGGCGGCCACGTCCGGCTGCGCGCCCACGGCCCGCATCAGCGCGGCCAGGGTGTCGGCCTCGGCCGCGTTCAGGTCGACCTTGCCGAACTCGTCGACGATGCGCACCTCCACCTCGGCATCACCGAACCGCCAGCGATATGCCCGGCCATCGGGCAGCCACTGCTGCATCGGGTCGGGATCGGAGACGCGGGTTGCGGCGTACTCCAGCCCGGCCCGCGCCGCCTGCGCCGCGACCAGGCCCTGGCTGAGCGTGCGTCCCTGCAGGTATTCCACCTGCGCGGTCATCGCGAAGGCACCGATCAGTGCCGCCAGCAGCGCCGTCAGCCACAGCACCAGCACCAGCGCGGCGCCGCGCATCGCCGAAACCCGGCGCGTCATGGCACGGGCACTCCGCCACCGCCGCGCTGCGGCAGGCTCACCACCATCGCCGGCCATGCGCCGCCGTTGCGGCTGGAGAGTTCAATCGACACCTGCAACGGCAGCGTGTCGACCTGTTCCCACGTGTCGGACCAGTCGCCGAGGCGTCCGTCCTCGCCGATGCCGCGATAGCGGAAGCGCGCCTCGACCAGGTCGGGCACCAGCGACTCGGGCGGCCGCGCATCGCGATCCTCGACGGTCTGGCCGGCCAGTACCATCGCGAACGACACCGCCAGCCTGCGGCCGCCGTCATCGAGCACGGCGACGTCGTGCATGTGCGGCCCGCCCCGGCCCAGGTAGTTGGGCAAGTCGGCGACGAAGCGCATCCGCTCCGGCTCGCCGATGAAACGGACCATGCGGCCGCTGTCGTCTTCGATGGCGAACGCGATCGGCGTCGCCGAGGCCAGCCGCCGGCGCAGGAAGCCCTGCACGGCACGCATGCGCTCGCTGCGCTCGGCGATGGCCTCGCCGCGATCGACCGTGGCGGTGGCGGCGCGCAGGGTGGCGAAGCCGAGCGCAAGGCCGGCGGCGAGCAGCATCGTCGCCAGCAGGATCTCGATGAGCGTAAAACCCCGCTGCGAGTGGCGCCCCGTCGCTCGATTGATGACGCCGTCGGCACGGCTGACACCAATCAATGACCCGGTACAACCGCTTCTCGGCTGCGAGTGGCGCCCCGTCGCTCGATGAATGACGCTGTCGGCACGGCTGGCGTCAATCAATCGCCCGTGAAAGCCGCTTTGCAGCCGCGCGCGACCCATCCGCGCGTCGCCGACGACGCCGTCGCCACGGCGGACACCCGCCAATCGCCCGGCATGCCGGCTTTGCGGCTGCGAGCCACCTCCCGCCCCGGGACGATCGTGCCGGATCGACGGATCGCTCACGGCACCACCCCGGTCGCCATGTCCGGCTGCACCAGGCGCAACGACTGCAGCTGAAGCCGTTCGCGCGGGCCGCCTTCACCCCAGACCACGCTCAACTGCAACTGCAGCAGGCGCGGCGCGAATGCATCGACCGTCCGCACCGGCGGCCGGTTGCGATCCACGTAGGGTGCCACCTCCAGCACCCAGCGATAGCGCCCGCCCTCGAAATCGCCGCTCTTGCGTCCGGGCGCGAGCACTTCGCCGACGCCTGCCGCATCCAGCAACGACTGCGCATGCAGCGCCGCGCGACCGCTGTCCGCCGCCCAGCGCACTTGTCGCGCGCCGCCCGACAGCGTGCCCAGCAGCAGGCTCAGCGCCAGCCCGAGCACGGCGAAGGCGACGATGATCTCCAGCAGGGTAAAGCCGCGCTGCGATCCTCTGCCCGCAGACCTGGCAATGAGGCCGTCGCCACGGCCATCGACACCGAATCGCCCGCGAACACCGCCGTTCGGCGACACCGCCCGCCGCAGCCTGCCATGCCGCGCGCTCACCGCGACGCCTCCGCGCGGTGCAGCTTCACTTCTCCGGTCAGCCAGGCCACGTCGACATTCCACGCGGCATCACGCAGGCGCAACTGCACCCGCCCGCCGGTGGAGGCGCCATCGCCGAAGAAAACGATCGCCCCCACGCCCTGCGCCGGCTGCACTTCGCGTGCACCGGTGAACACCACGTCCAGCTTGCGCGGAAGTTCGCCGGCACGATCATCGGCGCCGCGCCAGGTGCGCGCCTGCGGGTCGATCTCGAAGCGCTGTGGCGTGCCCGTGGCGATGGCATGCGCGCGTGCGAAACGCAGCTGCGCGGCCAGTTCCTTCGCCGACGTGCGCAGTTGCGTGCGATCGAAGCCACCGGTGACCACGCCCAGCACCAGCACGCCGATGATCGCGACCAGCGCCATCACCAGCAGGATTTCGAGCAGGGTGAACCCGCGCTGTGCGCGGGCACCGGCCGCGGCACCACCCGGGGCCTCGTCGCGGCTCGTCGCAGCGGCCGCGTATCGGCGCGCCATGCCCTGGCCAGCAGCAGTCACGGGGCGTCCTGTGGGCCGGTCAAGCGCGCACGCCGCTCATCATTCGTTGCGGATGTCGGCGTTGACGCTGTCGCCGCCGGGCTTGCGGTCGGCGCCGTAGCTGACGATGTCGAACGGCCGACCTTCGCCCGGGGCACGGTACTCGTAGGGCGTGTTCCACGGATCCTTCAGTTCGGAGTCCTTGGCATAGGGCCCCAGCCAGCCCACCGCGCCGCCGGGCTGGGTCACCAGCTGGTCGAGCGAGGCCGGCAAGGCGCCGGTATCCATCTCGAACTGGTCGACCTTCTCGGCCAGCGTCTGCACCTGCGCCTTGGCCAGGTTGTACTTGGCGCGGTCGCCGCCGCCGAGGATGCGCGTGGCCGCGAACGCCACGATGCCGCCGATCAGCACCACCACCAGGATGATCTCGATGAGGCTGAATCCGCGCTGCGAGGACATCCCCGCTGCGAAACGAACGATGCCGCGCCGCGATCCGCCCGCCGCCGCGTGCGGAATGAGGCCGTCGCCACGGCTGCCATCAATGAATCGCCCGCGAACGCCACTCTCACACGCGCCGCGCGCGGTCTTCCGCACCTGCAACCGTCGAATACTCATCACCTCACCTCTCTTTCGTCAATCCGGATTCAATCGCCACGCGCCGCAGGCGCAACTCAGCCAATCACATTCGCCAGGTCGTAGATCGGGATCAACACCGCCAGGATCACCACCGCGACGACCACGGCCAGCACCATGGTGATCACCGGGACCAGCGCCGCCAGCATCCTGTCCAATGCCTGCCCTGTCTCCTGCTCGAAGGTGTCGGCGGTCTTGAGCAGCATCGCGTCGAGCGCGCCCGATTCCTCGCCCACCTGCACCATTTGCAGCGCCAGCCGCGGAAAGCGCTTGCCCTTGGCCAGCGCCGTCGACAGGCCCACGCCATTCTTCACGTCCTCGGCAGCAGCTTCGACATCGGCCGAGAGCACGCGGTTCCCCACCACCGTCTTGCCGATGCCCAGCGCCGCCATCAGCGGCACGCCATTCTTCAGCAGCGTGCCGAGCGTGCGGGCCAGCCGCGCCGTTTCCAGCCGAGCGGCAAGCGGCCCGACGAGCTTCTGCCGCAGCAGCCAACCGTCGAACCGGGCACGGAACGCAGGATCGCGCAGCTTGCGGTCGAACCACCACGCCGCCAGCGCCGGCACCACCAACAACACGATCCACCAGTCGCGCACGAACAGGCCCACCGCAAGCACCAGCTTGGTGAACAGCGGCAGCGGCGCATCGAGGCTTTCGTACATTGCCGCGAACTGCGGCACCACGTAGCCGAGCAGGAACATTAGCGACAACCCGACCATCCCCAGCAGGATCACCGGGTAGATCAGCGCATTGACCACGCGTGCGCGCAGCAGCCGGCTGCGTTCGAGGTAATCGGCGAGACGCTGCAGGGTGTCCTCGAGGCTGCCGCCGGCCTCGCCCGCACGCACCATGTTGATGTACAGCCGCGAGAACGTGCCGTGCTGTCGCTCGAGCGCGGTCGACAGCGCGGTGCCGCTGCGCACGGCATCGCGCACCTCGGTGATCGTGCGCTTGGCGGCCGCGTCCTCCGGCAGCTCCAGCAGGATGGTGAGCGCCCGGTCGAGCGGCTGGCCGGCGCCGAGCAGGGTCGCCAGTTGCTGGGTGAACTGCACCAACCGCTGCCCGGCGAACGGTTTGGGCTTGAACAGCGTCCGCCATGCCGGCTCGCCACCCCCTTCGCTCGCGAGGCGCGCTTCGACCGGCAGGTGGCCCTGCTCCTGCAGCCGCAACACCACCTCGGCGTCGCTGGCGGCCTCCATCTGGCCGTCGAGTGTCTCGCCGCGCGCGTTCAGCGCCTTGTAGCGGTACAGGGGCATCGTCGATTCAGTCGCAACTGATCCGCTTGCCATCGACCACGCGCGGGTTGCCGATCGCGAACTCGCGCACCGGCTGTTGCCACATCTCGAAAGACGAGATGCCCGGCGTCAGCGCGCAGCTGCTGGTGTAGACGAAGCGCTCGCCGTCCTGCGAGAGGTACAGGTCGAACTTGATCGCCACCGCCAGATCGCTGCGCACGGTCAGCATCGGCTCGGCATCGCTGCCGCTGCGCGTGGCGCGCAGGTTGCCCTGGCCGTCGGCGGCCGGCGCTGCGGCGCTCACGCGGCCATCGACGACCTCCACCTGCAGCGCCAGCACCGGGCGCGCGCCGCCGACCGCAAACCCGGCCGGCAGGTCGACGCGCGCGACTTCGCGCTTGCCGCCCTGGGCAAGCGCCATCGGCGTCGCCAGCACGCCCGCGACCAGCAAGGCGAGCATCGTGATGCCGCGGTTCGAATCCGGCTTCATCGCGTCATGCCTCCTCGGTCACGCGCAGCACCTCCTCGAGGGTGGTGACGCCGGCGAGCGCCTTGGCCAGGCCATCCTCGTACATCGTGCGCATGCCGTGGCTGCGCGCGAGCTGTTCGAGTTCGCCCATGCCGGCATGGCGCATCACCGCGCGCCGCAACTCGTCGTTCATCACCAGGAACTCGAGGATCGTGGTCCGTCCCAGGTAGCCGGTCGGCGCGATCGCCGACGGCCGCGCACGGTACAGGAAGATCTCGCCCTGCGGCTGAAAACGGCGCAGGCCGAACTTCTCGATCTCCTCCGGCGAGGCGGGATACTTCTCCGCGTGGCTCGGCTCCAGCCGGCGCACCAGGCGCTGCGCGAGGATGCCGTTGACGGTGGACGTGAGCAGGTAGTCCTCGACGCCCATGTCGAGCATGCGCGTGATGCCGCCGGCGGCGTTGTTGGTGTGCAGCGTGCTGAGCACCAGGTGGCCGGTGAGCGCGGACTGGATGGCGATGCGCGCGGTTTCCAGGTCGCGCATTTCGCCGATCATGATGATGTCCGGGTCCTGGCGCACGATGCTGCGCAGGGCGTTGGCGAAATCCAGCCCGATCTGCGGGCGCGCCTGGATCTGGTTGATGCCCTCGATCTGGTACTCGACAGGATCCTCGACGGTGATGATCTTGACGTCGGGCGTGTTGAGCTTGCTGAGCGCGGTGTACAGCGTGGTGGTCTTGCCCGAACCGGTGGGGCCGGTGACCAGCAGGATGCCGTGCGGCTGTTCCAGCACGCGCTGGAACTGCGGCAGGAACTCATCGGTGAAACCGAGCCGGTGGAAATCGAACACCACGGTCTCGCGGTCGAGCAGGCGCATCACCACGCTTTCGCCGTGCGCGGTGGGCACGGTGCTGACGCGCAGGTCGAGTTCCTTGCCCTGCACGCGCAGCATGATGCGGCCGTCCTGCGGCAGGCGGCGCTCGGCGATGTTGAGCTTGGCCATGATCTTGACGCGGCTGATCACCGCCGCGGTGAGGTTCGAGGGCGGGCTTTCACCGTCTTCGAGCACGCCATCGATGCGGTAGCGCACCTTGAGCCGGTTCTCGAATGGCTCGATGTGGATGTCGGAGGCGCGCAGCTCCACCGCGCGCTGGATGATCAGGTTCACCAGGCGGATCACCGGCGCTTCGGACGCCAGGTCGCGCAGGTGCTCCACGTCGTCCATGTCGCCGCTGCCCTCGCCGTCGGCGGTCTCGACGATCGCGCCCATCGCGCTGCGTCCCTGCCCATGCCAGCGCTCGATCAGGTCGCCCACTTCGGAACGCAGGCCGACGAGCGGCTGCACGTCGCATCCGGTGGCCAGGCGCACCGCGTCGAGCGCGTAGTCGTCCCAGGGATCGGCCATCCAGATCGCCAGCTTGCCGCGGCTCTCGCCGACCGGGCACAGGCTGAACTGCTTGAGGAACCGCACGCTCAGCGGCTGCGCATCGGGCAGCAGCTCCGGCGGCGCGGCCGGCATGTCCTTGCCGCCGAGCAGGCGCAGGCCGAGCGTCGCGGCGCAGGCTTCGGCATGGTCGCGTTCGGACACCAGGCCCAGCCGCGAGAGCAGCAGCAGCAGGCTGCCACCGGTCTCCTCCTGCAGCCGGCGCGCGCGGGAGAGATCGACGTCCTTGAGCTGCTGCTTCGCCAGCAGCGCAGCCACGATCCGGTCTTCGGCACCCTGGGCCTGGGGTTCGCTGGCGGCGCGTTCGGGAATGGCGTTCACGGGCGGTTTCCGTCGGGGCCAAGACTGTAGCAGCTCGCGGCTGGGCCCTGATAAACCGCCACGGAACCGGCGGACGGCAGGCGACGGCGTCCACAAAAAAAGAGCCCCGGCATGGCCGGGGCTCCAGGGACGCAGGGTCCGCGATCAGTAGCGCGCGGTGAGCCGCACGTTGCTGAAGGCGCGCGTGCCGACCAGCTTGATGTAGTACACGCCGGCCTGCGGCGCGTTGATGCGCACCGTCTCGTTGTTGCCCGGGCGCTCGGAGCGGAAGTCGGCGGCGGCGGCCGTCGGCTCCTCGTCGAAGCTGACCAGGACGCTGACGTCGCCGCTGCCACCGGTGGTGGTGATGTTCAGCGGGCCGCGCGTGCCGGTGGGCACTTCGATGCTGTACAGCGCTTCGCTGCCGGTCGCGCCGGACAGGCCGCTCACCGCGACGCCATTGACGAGCGGCGTGGCATCCGGCGCGCAGTCCACCTCGCACGGCGGCTCGATCGCCTTGGCGACCGCGGCACCGGCGTTGACGATGCCCGGGCCGATCGGCTGCGACGCCGACGGCGCCACCGTGAACGGCGTCGCCGTGTCACGCAGGATCGTCAGCACTTCCGCCGGCGTCAGCGGCGCCATGCCCGCGTCCAGGCGCGCGCCCTGCATCAGGGCCACGATGCCCGCGACGTGCGGCGAGGCCTGCGAGGTGCCCGCGGAGCCGCGGATGTAGCCCGGCGCCACGCTGGCGACCGGGGTCGGCGTGGTGGTGCCGGGGTTGCTGGCCTGCCAGACGAAGCCGTCGTAGATCTGCGTGCCACTGCTGCCGTCGTTGGCATACACGCCGCCGCCCGGGGCCGAGATGTCGATCCCGTCGCCGTAGTTGGAGTAGTACGCGCGGCGGCTGGTGACGCCGTTCGCGGCCACGGCGATCGCGCCCGGGCAGTTCGCCGGCGAAAAGCCGGAGACGTTGGAGTTGCTGTTGCCCGCGGCGATCACGACCGTCGCGCCCAGGGCGTTGGCCTGTGCGATCGCGGCCGCTTCCGCCGCCGAGCACGGGCCAGCGCCACCGAGGCTGAGGTTGATCACGTCGGCTGGGTTCGGGTTGGCCGGGACGCCGGCGACCGTGCCGCCCGCCGCCCAGACGATGGCATCG
>JAIUOJ010000153.1 GCA_020161335.1 Pseudomonadota bacterium | reverse complement strand
GACGTAGCCTTCGCTGCGCATCGGCACGCCCAGCCAGTCGGCGGCGTCCGGGCCGTGCGCCTCGTCGCGCCCCACGCCGAGCTGGCGGCGCACCTCCTCGGACGGGCCGAGCATCGGCTGGCCGTGGCGCAGCATCGCCACCGTCAGGCTGTTGGGCAGGCTGGCGACCGGGATTTCCTCGTCGGGATCGGCCACCCACGGATCGCGCTGGTCGACGAAGTACAGGAACCGCACCACCTCGCGCACGTCGTCGTAGCGCACGATGTAGAAATTCTCCGCCGGCATCAGCGTGCCGACGATGGCGTGGATGCGCGCGAGCATGGCTTGCATGTCGGCGGCGGCGCCGGACAGGTCGGCGATCTCGAACAGCGCCTGGCGCAGGCGCTCGGACTTGCGCAAGCCTTCGATGCGCAGGCTGGCGCGCGCCGCGGCGAAGCTGGCGTCGAGGGTCGTGTGCGCCAGCGCCAGCCAGCCATCGCGCAGCGCGCGCGACAGTTGCCGTCCCGGCCGCACCGCCAGGGCGAAGCGGACGTCGCCGTCGCTCCACAGCCCATGGAAGCCCGTGCCTTCCGGCGCGGGCGCGGCGGCCCCCCCGAGCATCCCCTCGACCTGCGCCACCAGCGCCGCCACGGCGGGGCCATGGCTGGACAGTCCCGCGCCGAGCAGCGGATCGCGCCAGCCGACCACCACCGTCGACCCGGGCGGCAGCGTCCGCGCCAGCAGCAGGGCGGACGCCTCCGGCCCGCCGTTTCCCGCGGGCGCGTCGGCAGGCGTCGTCGATGGCTCGATGGCGGCGGCGTTCACGTGTCTGTCGATCCCCTCGTGGAAGGATAACGCCATTCGCCCGCGCAACCGGGCAACCCCGCCGCCGCCCTTCGCCCGTTCACCAGGGCATGTCGATCGCCGCCACCCTGCCCTCGCCGCACCCGGACCGCTGGATCGCGCCCCGTCGCGCGCCGCGTGCGGGCTTCACCTTGCCCGGGGGAGGCCGTAACCTGTCGCCGGTGAACGACCTCGCCGCCGCCAGCCCGCCCGAGACCAGCGACGAATCGCTGATGCTGGCCTATGCGGCGGGTGACGTGGCCGCGTTCGAGACGCTTTACGGCCGCCACCGGCTGCGCCTGTATCGCTTCCTGGTCCGCCAGCTGCGCGACGGCGCGCTCGCCGACGAGCTGTTCCAGGACATCTGGCAGAAGGTGATCGCCGCGCGCGCGTCGTGGACGCCGGACGCCCTGTTCTCGACCTGGCTGTACCGGATCGCGCACAACCGCCTGGCCGACCACTGGCGGGCGCTGCAGTACCGGCCGCCGGCGCCCGAGGATGCGGAAGAGCGCACCACGCGCGTGCCCGACCCGGACACGCCCGAGCGGCAGCTGTCGGACTTCGAGCAGCGCCGGCAGCTGCAGCTCGCGCTGGACGAACTGCCGCCGGAGCAGCGCGAAGTGATCGTGCTGCGCCTGGAACAGGAATTGAGCCTCGAGGAAATCGGCGAAGTGACCGGGGTCGGCCGGGAAACCGTGAAATCGCGCCTGCGCTACGCGATGGACAAGCTGCGCGCGCGCCTCGGACCGGTGGCCGGGCCATGACCGCGCGCGACCACGAACCGCTGACGCCCGAAGAGCGCGCGCTCGCGCAGCGCCTGTCGCGCCTGGGCACGGCATCGGCGCCGTCGGCGTCGCTGGACGCGTCGATCCTCGCCGCGGCGCGCGAGGCGACGGCGCCCTCGTCCGCGCCGTCGCGCGGCAGGTCCGCGCCGCGGCGAGCGCGCTGGCCCTTCGGGGTCGGCATCGCCGCGTCGCTGGCGGTGGCGATGGGCATTGCCTGGCAGCTGCGGCCGCAGCCGGAACAGGTGGCGCTACCGGCGCTGTCGGAACACGCCCCGCTGCCGGATGCCCACATCCTGGAGGCCCGCCGCGCGCCTGCGCCGGCCGCGGCCGACGCGCAAGCCGGTCCCGACGCCGGCATGGGCGCGCCCGCCGGCGCGGCATCCGCCGAGCCGGTGCGTGCGCTCGAGAGCCCCGCCGCGCAGGCCGCCGAACACGACCGCTACACCGTGCCGCCGGCCGATGCCGCGCCGGTGATGGACGAGGAACTGCGCGAGCAGGCCGCCCGTACCGAGACCGAGCGCGATGCGCAGGCCGCCACGCAGGCCAAGGCGAACGCCGCCGCGGCCGAGCGCCCGCAGCGCGCCGAGGCCATGCCGGCCTTGGCCTCCCCGCCGCCCCCACCTCCACCTCCGCCACCGCCCGCGCCCGCTCCGCCGGCACCGGTGATGGCGCCGGTGATCGCGCCGGCAGCAGTGCCAAAACCGGCGGCCACGGAATCGCGCGCCTTCACGCCCTCGCCGCCGGCAGGCGTGGCGTCCCCGAACATCAGTGGCGGCACGGCCGCGACGCCTGCCGCGCGCGAGCGCAAGGCCGTCGTGCGCGCAACTGCGACGGACCCGGCCGAAGACGCGCGCCCGGCACTCGACCGCATCGAGGTCACCGGCTCGCGCATCGACCAGCCCCTCGATGACCAGCCCCTCGACGACCGGCCGCCGGCCTCGGCCGATTCGCCGGAAGTGCGCGATGCCTGGCTGCGGCGCATCCGCGAGCTGCGCAGCGCCGGCAAGCTCGACGACGCGCGCGCCAGCCTGCGCGAGTTCGCCAGGCGCCATCCGGACACCCCCGTGCCCGCCGACCTGCAAGCGCTGCTCGACGACGAATGACCCTGCACACGCTGGCCGCCCCCGCGCGCCACGCCCTCGAGGTCCGGCACAGCCGCTTCCTGGCGCAGGCGGCGCCGATCGCCGGCGCCGACGATGCGGCGGTGTTCCTCGCGCAGGCGGCCACGGTCGACGCCACGCACCACTGCTGGGCCTGGCGGCTCGGCGACGACTATCGCAGCCACGACGACGGCGAACCGTCCGGCACCGCCGGACGGCCGATCCTCGCCGCGATCGACGGCCAGGGCTATGACCACATCGTGGTCGTGGTCACGCGCTGGTTCGGCGGGATCAAGCTCGGCGCCGGCGGCCTGGTGCGCGCCTACGGCGGCGCGGCGGCCGAATGCCTGCGCCTGGCGGACCGCGTGGCGCTGGTCGAGATGGCCCGCGTCGCCGTGCATGTGGCGTTCGAGGACCTGGCCACCGCGCACCACCTGCTGGCCGCGTTCGCCGCGCAGAAGCACGGGGAAGACTTCGATGCCGGCGGCGCACGGCTGCGGCTGGAGCTGCCCGCCGAGGCCGTGCCGGCCTTGAAAAGCCGCCTGCGCGACGCCACCCGTGACCGGGCACGATTCGAAGACGAAGGCTGATGGCGTTCTCCCGAGACCGGCGCAACGGCGCCCGCGACACCGCCCCGGCCACGCCGGAGGCGGCCAAGGCCCCGATTGGCTCGCTGCGCACGCTGTGGCCGTTCGTGATGCGCCACCGCGGCCTGTTCGTGGCCTGGCTGCTGGCGCTGGTGGCCTCCTCGGCCGCGACCCTGAGCCTGCCCGTCGCCGTGCGCCACGTGATCGACCGCGGCTTCACCAGCGGCAGCAACATCGACGCGACCTTCGCCGGCCTGCTGCTGGTGGCGCTGGCGCTGGCGTTCGCCACCGCCGCGCGCTTCTTCTTCGTCTCGCTGCTCGGCGAGCGCGTCGTCGCCGACCTGCGCACGCAGCTGTACGCGCACCTGGTGGGCCTCGACCAGGCCTTCTTCGAGCAGACCCGCAGCGGCGAACTGGTGTCGCGCCTGAGCGCGGACACCGAACTGCTGCGCAGCGTGGTCGGCTCGACCGTGTCGGTGGCCCTGCGCAGCGCGGTGATGGTGCTCGGCAGCGTGGTGATGCTGGTGGTGACCAGCCCGAAGCTGGCGACGTGGACGCTGGTGGGCATCCCGCTGTTCGTGCTGCCGCTGGTGATCGGCGGCCGCCGCCTGCAGAAGATCTCGCGCGCCAGCCAGGATCGCGTCGCCGACGCCAACACCCTCGCCAGCGAGACGCTCGGCGCAATCCGCACCGTGCAGGCTCACGCGCGCGAACCCTACGAGCGCGGCCGCTTCGCCGAGGCCGTGGCGCAGACCGTGGCCACCGCGCGGCGCCGCATCGGCATGCAGTCGCTGGTGACGGCCGTGGCGATCTCGCTGGTGTTCGGCGCGATCATCCTGGTGCTGTGGTCGGGCGCGCACGACGTGATCCGCGGCGACATGAGCGCCGGCACGCTGGGCCAGTTCGTGCTGTATGCACTGTTCGGCGGCGGCTCGGTGGGCGCGCTGGCGGAGGTGTGGAACGAACTGCAGAAGGCTGCCGGCGGCATGGGGCGCATCGGCGAACTGCTCGAGCAGCGCGCCGGCATCGCGGCGCCTGCGCGGCCAGCGGCACTGCCGCAGCCGCTGCGTGGCGACCTGCGCTTCGAGGACGTGTCCTTCCATTATCCCGGCCGCGACAACGCGCCGGCCCTGCACGACTTCAGCCTGCACGTGGCGCCGGGCGAAACCGTGGCCCTGGTCGGGCCCTCTGGCGCAGGCAAGAGCACCGTGTTCGCGATGCTGCTGCGCTTCCACGATCCGCAATCCGGGCGCGTGACCGTCGATGGCGTCGACATCGCCACGCTCGACCCGGCCGCGCTGCGCGAGGCCATCGCCCTGGTGCCGCAGCAGCCGACGATCTTCGCCGCCAGCGCGCGCGACAACATCCGCTACGGGCGGCTCGAGGCCTCTGACGCCGAGGTCGAAGCCGCCGCCGATTCCGCCGAAGCGCACGATTTCATCGCCGCCCTCCCGGCCGGATACGACGAGCAACTGGGCGAACGCGGCGCGCGCCTGTCCGGCGGCCAGCAGCAGCGCATCGCGATCGCCCGGGCCCTGCTCAAGGACGCGCCGATCCTGCTGCTCGACGAAGCGACCTCCGCGCTCGACGCGCAGAGCGAACGCGCGGTGCAGACCGCGCTGGAGCACCTCATGGAAGGTCGCACCACGCTGGTGATCGCGCACCGGCTCGCCACCATCCTCAAGGCCGACCGCATCGTGGTGATGGACCAGGGCCGCATCATCGCCCAGGGCACGCACGAGGAACTGCTGGCGCAGGAAGGCCTCTATGCCGAACTGGCGCGGCTGCAGTTCATCGACTGAGGCTTCGGTCCGGCACCAGGGCCGTCTTCACCCGATGGGCTGCACCTCGCCGGCGCCGTTGCGTGCAAGCACCGCATCGGAATCGATGCCGGCGGGCAGCACGCCGAACACGCGTCCGCGTACATTCCCCAGGCGGCTGGCGCAGAACGCGCGCGCGATCGGACTGCCCGCACGCAGCAGCACGGATGCCTGCAGCAGCAGCGCCATCGCCTCGACCACGCCGCGCGCACCCGCTTCCGACGGCCCGGCGGCCAACACCTGCCGCAACGCCGCGAGCGCGGCATCGAAGTCGCCATCGATGCCGGCCGCGGCGTCGAGCTCCGCCCGCAGCGCCTCGCCCGTCTCCGGCTCTCTCTGCAAGGCGCGCAGCACGTCCAGGCACTGGATGTTGCCGCTGCCTTCCCAGATCGAGTTCAGCGGCGCCTGCCGGTACAGCCTCGGCAGCAGCGATTCCTCGACGTAGCCCGCGCCGCCGAGGCACTCCTGCGCTTCGTTGGCGAAGGCCGGCGCGCGCTTGCAGATCCAGAACTTGCCGATCGCGGTGGCGATGCGCGCCAGCGCGGCTTCGGCCGGGTCGCGCGACGCGGCATCCACCGCGCGCGCCACGCGGAAGGCGAGCGCGGTCGCGGCCTCGGACTCGAGCGCAAGGTCGGCGAGCACGCTGCGCATCAGCGGCTGCTCCAGCAGCGCCTTGCCGAAGGCCCGCCGGTGGCGGCAGTGGTGCAGCGCCTGCGACAAGGCCATGCGCATCAGCCCGGCCGAGCCGAGCATGCAGTCCAGCCGGGTCAGCATCACCATCTCGAGGATGGTGGCGATGCCCCGCCCTTCCTCGCCGATGCGATGCGCGAGCGCGGCGTCGAACTCGACTTCCGAGGACGCGTTGCTCCAGTCGCCCAGCTTGTCCTTCAGCCGCATCAGCCGGAAGCCGTTGAGGGAGCCGTCGGGCAGCCGGCGCGGCATCAGCAGGCAGGTCAGGCCGCCCGGCGCCTGGGCGAGCACGAGGAAGCCATCGCTCATCGGCGCCGAGAAGAACCACTTGTGGCCACGCAGCACGTAGTCGTCGCCACCGGCGAGCGGCGTCGCCGTGGTCGCGTTGGCACGCACGTCGCTGCCGCCCTGCTTCTCGGTCATGCCCATGCCGAGCGTGAGGCCCGCCTTGTCGTCCATCGGCAGGTCGCGCGGGTCGTAGCGGCACGCCGCCACGCCCTCGGCCCAGGCGCGCAGCGCCGGCGCGCGGCGCAGCACCGGCACCGCCGCGTGGGTCATCGTCAGCGGGCAACTGCTGCCGGGCTCCACCTGGTAGTGCAGGTAGCTCAGCGCCGCACGGGCGACGTGCGCGCCCGGCACCGGCTCGGCCCAGGACAGGCCGGCGACGCCGTGGCCGATCGCGGACTGCAGGATCGCGTGGTACGCGGGGTGGAATTCCACGGTGTCGATGCGCTGGCCGAAGCGGTCGTGGGTGCGCAGTCGCGGGCGGTCGCGGTGCGCGTCGAACGAACGTGCCAGCAGCTCGCCGCCGGCAAGCGCGCCATAGCCGGCGATGCGCGCCGCGAAGGCGCCGGCGCCCTCGCGCGCGACCGCTTCGCGCAACGCCACGTCGTCGTGCCACGGATCGCGCGACGCGAACTCGGGGGGCTGGTTGTCGACGCGGTGGGTGGCGCCGACGTTCATGCCGGTCCGCTCCGGAAGTGGCCGGTCGACACGTGCTGCCTCACGCGCGACCGAGGGACGCGCGGTCGCGCGCACGCGCCGGGCACGGCGTCCGACAGGCGGGGAGCGATCGGTGCGGGGGCGCGCATCATGCCGCCACCGCGCCGGCGATGGCGCCGCGTCGCCACGCGCGCGGCGACTGCCCGGTCTGCGCCTTGAAGGCGCGCGACAGCGCCGCTTCGCTGCCGTAGCCGACCTCCGAGGCGACGATCTTCAGCGGCCGCCCGCGTCGCAGGGCCTGCTGCGCCAGCCCGATGCGCCAGCCCTGCAGGTACTGCCCGGGCGTGGTACCCAGCGCGTCGCGGAACGTCGTCGCGAACACGCTGCGCGACATGCCCGCGGTGTTCGCCAGCGCCTCGAGCGTCCAGTCGCGGGCCGGTGCCTCGTGCATCGCCACCAGCGCATTGCGCAGGCGCGGATGCGACAGGCCCGACAGCATCCCGCCGCGCACCTCGCCGCTTTCCATCAACTGGCGCAAGACCTGGATCATCACCACCTCGAACAGGCGCTCGACCAGCGCGACGCGCCCGCAGCGCTGCTCGAAGGCTTCCTCGAACAACAGCGACAACACCGGCTCCGCGCCCCAGATCCCGTCCAGCGGAATGCAGACCACGTCCGGCAGCGCCGACGCGATGGGATTGCCGGCACCGCCCTCGAACGTGAGGTTCGCGCAGACCATGTCCGCGCCGCGCTCGGCATCGGTGACGAAACGATGCGTCAGCGGCCTCGGGAACAGCAGCAGGCTGGGGCGTTCGACCTGCAGCGACTCCTTGCCATACCGCACCTCCACCGGGCCGCTGCGCACCAGGTGCAACTGGCCATGCACGCCATCGCTGTCGAGCGTGTTGATGCCGCACAGCGGCCCGGCATT
>JAIUOJ010000152.1 GCA_020161335.1 Pseudomonadota bacterium | reverse complement strand
AGCTGGTCTACGCCGGGCAGCCGGCCACCGGTGCCTTCATCCGCGCCTATACCTACGGCATGACCACCGGCGATCCGGTCCTGATCCACCAGGCCACCTACGCGCCGCCGTTCGATGCGCGCACCGATGGCTACGGGTTCACCGGCTTCCAGTACGTCTACGAACCCACCAAGAGCAGCGAACTGCAGTACTGGTGCGAGCATCGGCCGTGACCGGACCGCATGCGGCTACGCGCGCCGCTCCGCCCGTGCCCAGTGCCATGGCGCCCTGCCGTTCCGCGGTTCCCCGCAAAGGCCAAGGGCCATGACCAGTTTCGAATTCGTCTTCGGCATGATCTCGGTGATCACCTCGCTCGCGCTCACCCGGCTGCTCAGCGGCTGCGTGGGGCTCTACCGGCATGCCGGGCACGTCCGTTTTTCCTGGCGGCACGCCTGCTGGACGGCCATGGCCTTCATGCTGCTGCTGGGCAACTGGGCGGCGTTCTGGAAGATGCATGACGTCGAGGTCTGGAGCGGGCTGGACATCCTCATGCCGCTGCTGTTCGTCGGCGTGCTCTACGCCTTCTGCGACCTGGTGATGCCCGAGGAGCCCAGGGACGGCCAGTGGCTGGACCTGCGCGAGTACCACGCACTCCAGGGGCACCGTTACAAGACCGTGCAACTGGTCTTCTCGCTCCTCGCGCTGCTGGTCATCGCGCGCCGGGCCGACGGCCTCGGCGACTGGTTCACGAGCTCGCGCTTCGCCCTCGTCGCGGCCGCATGCTGCGTCGTCGCCCTCGTGACCCGGCGTGTGTGGCTGGATACCGCGATGGCGATCGTCCTCGTGGCGATGGCGCCGGTGTTCCTGTGGATGCACCTGCAGGGGCTGGCGGGATAGGCCGCGCGTCGGCACGCCATCGGCAACGTCAGCCCGATCGCGCTCCCGGATCGCCTGCCGGCACCGGCGCGGCTTCGCGCGCGCGGTCCAGCACCCGCGACAGCGCGATGTCCTTCTCCTGCCACAGCGCGTTGATCCATTGCTGGAACCGGGCACGCCGCGCGCGCTCGTCGCCGGCGTCGTCGAGGATCTCCAGCGGCAATGGCCGCTGGCGCACGTCGACCTGCACCGATGGCACCCGCCCGGCCATCAGGTCGACCAGGGTCGGGATGCCGCCTGGATACGCGATGGTGACGTCGACGATGCCGTGCAGACCATCGCCCATCGCTTCGAGCACGTAGGCCACCCCGCCCGACTTGGGCTTGAGCAGGTGGCGGTACGGCGAGGCCTGGCGTGCGTGCTTGCCGGGCGTGAAGCGGGTGCCCTCGACGAAGTTCATGATCGACACCGGGATGTCGCGGAACTTCTCGCAGGCCTGTCGCGTGGCCTCCATGTCGCGCCGCCCCAGTTCCGGATTGCGTGCGATCTCCGCGCGCGTGTGGCGGCCCATGAACGGGAAATCCAGCGCCCACCACGCCAGGCCCAGCAGCGGCACCCAGAACAGCTGGCGCTTCAGGAAGAAACGCATGAACGGGATGCGCCGGTTCAGCACCTTCTGCAGCACCACGATGTCCACCCAGCTCTGGTGGTTGGCCAGCACCAGGTAGTGGCCGTCGACGCGCAGCCCGTCCAGCCCGGACACCTCGAAGCGCGCACCGCTGAAGCGGTCGATCAGCCAGGTGTTGAACGCGATCCAGTTCTCGGCGAGCCCGGTCAGCACGGCGTTGAATCCCTGGCGCATCCCTGCCGACGGCAACAGCGCCTTCACCAGCGCCGCCACCAGCAGCACCGGTACGTGCAGCACGGTGTTGGCGGCGATCGCCAGGAAGATCAACGCGATGCGGATCGATGGCACTTGGCTCAAGGCTCCATCCTGGACAATCTCAACGGTCCCTGAACCAGCCGGTGATCGAGTAGCGCTCCCTCGGCGCATAGGGCGGTACGTGCGTGACCATGTGCCAGCGCGGAACGGCAAACAGGTTCAACGTATTGAAGCGCGGCAGCAAGCCTAGCGTGGTGTTGCCATAGTCATCAAGGAATTGCAGCGTGCCGCCGTACTCGGGCCGCCAGTCCCGAGTCATCCCGAGGACGTAGGCGATTCTCCAACCCTCCTGGCTCTGCGCATCGCTGTGACGGTGCAGAAAGCAATCGGCCGCGTACAGCGACGCTTGGGCGTCGCACTTCACCAGCTGCGGCATGCCGGTGATCGTCCGGATCATGGCCAGCCATGGTTGAGAATTGATGAAATCCATGAACGCATGCAGCAACGGAACCTCGTTGGGCCACTTCTGCAAATACGCATCCAGGATCGGATAGTTGAAGTAACGGTACTGGAATCCGCTTGCGGCCTCGCTGCAGATCTGACGCTCGATCTCTTCGAGGGCTCGGGGCTCAATGGAGGCAAGCCGCCCGCTGGTCATGTACTGCGGCTTTCCCGCAAGTTCATAGGCGAGTCCCCAAGGCACATCCTCGCGAAGACAACGATGCAGTCTTTCCGCGGTTTCGGGGTCGAATACTCCCGGGATCTGGACAAGTCCCTGTTGCCGGAAGATGCGAGCCGCCTCAGCTACGTCGATCTGTCGATTGACATGAAACGTTAGGCTGGCCTGTTGCATTGAATCGTCGGCATATGGCGTGGCAGCGATTGGGAGGCCATTCTACGCAGGAAGTGGAACCTCGGTGATGCCCACGGCGGCCGCATCGCGCGCGGCGCGTTCAGTCGGCCTGCGGTTCCGTTTTGCCATGCTGGCGCGCAATTCCGTCGTGGAGCCCGGATCGATGGCCCTGCCGTTCGCCCTGCTGCTGCTTGCGCTGGCCTGGGGGCTGGGCGCCCTGCAGTTGTGGCCACGCATGCGCCGGGCAGCCGGCGTGCTGCCGTGGCTGGCAGGCGCGCTCGGCCTGGCCTTCGCGACCTGCCTGGTCGTGGGCATCGCGGGCCTGGCGAGGCACGGCGACTGGGGATCGCCGGCGATCGGCCAGGTCGTACATGGCCTGCTGGGCGAGGGCAACGTGGTGATGCGTCGCACCGGCTGGGCCTGGCTCGACCGCGCGTCGAACACCTACCTGCAGCTCGATCTGGCGTTCACGCTGCTCCTGCTGTGCCTCGCCTGCCTGCACGGCTTCGGCTTCTGGGCGGGCGTGGCCGAACAGCGCCGGCGCGCGCGTGCGCGCCGCGCGGCGCCGAGCCCTTGATGCCGGCGCGGCCCGAACGGCGCCGGCCGACGCACGCGATCACCCCACCGAGCCCGCCTGCCGGGTGGCCGCCCGGATCCGACGCCATCCTTCCCGCATGTTGGCCACCGTCGCCCGATGGTAGCTGGACGAGGCCGGCAGCGCCGCCATGATGCGCCGGTGCGCCTCCGGCAGCGCGTGATACGGCAGGAACGGCGCGAGGTGGTGCAAGGCGTGGTAGCGAAGGCCCACCGGGCACAGCAACGGTGCCAGCACGCCGCCGGAGACGTTGACCGAGTCGTCGATCTGCGCGGCGGTCTCCCGTCCCGCCGGCTGTTCGAGATAGCGATGCGTCGCGCACAGGAAGCGGACCGTGTTGAGCATGGCGACCGCGACCAGCAGCGCCGCCCAGGTGAGCAGCCATCGCGGGTGGCCGGCGACCGCCAGCAACACCAGCCCGCTCGCCCAGGCGAAACAGGCCCATTCGACCAGGGTGGTTTCCAGCGTCGTCCCGACGGGCCTTGATCCGTCGACGCGGTGGGGGACGCGCAGCGACAGATGCACGGCCGAAGGCAGGATCTCGCGCCTGACCCAGGGCACCAGCGCGGCCAGCGGCACGAGCACCATGAAACGCAGGAGGAGCGCGACAGGCGTGACCAGGTTGATGAGGATGGTTTTCGCGACCATCGGGAACAGGCGGCCTCCGAAGTCCTCGTACTCGCCATCGGCCTTCGTGCCATAGACCTTCGCACCGTGGTGGGCGCGATGGACCGGCTGGTAGATGAGCAGCGGCAGCAGCATGGGCACCCCGACCGCGGCGTGCCACAGCCAGCGAAGCCGGTCGAGCTGCGGCTGGTGGACGAACTCGTGGATGAAGGACACCGCCCGGTAGAGCAGGAAGGCGGCGACGATGCCAGCCAGCAGGCGCAGCGGCAGCGATCGGGTGGTGGCCACGACCGCGACCGTGGCCCAGCTCGCCGATGCGGCGAGCACCATGTCTAGCAGGTAGCGCCTAGGTCGCGGGGCACGGAGGTCGTCGACCAGGCGCCTGAGGGACCTCACGTCGAGCGTCATGCGCATGAACTCCATCGAAGCCAGACCGTCCTTGACCGCCTCGCCGGGCCGGTGGCCGTATCGGCCGGGCGGCGCGCCGGATGCGGCGGACGACGTGACCCGCATGGCGACACCCCGCCCCGGGCCCTCCCCGCCTGGCGGGCCGCCGCTCGCGCCGTGATCCCCGCGCCGGCGCTCATCGGCCGGCGCGCGCCTGCCATCTGCCCGGGGAGACGAGATCGTCCGGGTCCAGTGCGCGCTTGATGGTGTCGACGGCCGTCCAGAACGGCGTTGCCTCGCTCGCCAGCAGCTGCGCGTAACGCGCATGCACGCGGTAGGGGCGGAAGCCCCGGGCGAGGCCCGCGTGGTACAGCGCGCGCCAGCAGGCGTCGGCACGTGCGCAATCCGCGGGATCGTGGCGATCGAAGAGGATCGGCAACGTGCAGTCGAAGCAACGCTCCGACAGGCTGCTGAGCGTGATCGACGCATCGAACCCGTGCTCGAGGCAGATCGCGCGCGCGATGTCCACGAATTCCCTCGCGCGCGTCCCCGTCATCGCGACGATGGGCGCGTACCACAGCAACCCGCAGCCGTCGTGCGCCGGGTTGCGCGGTTGTCCTTCCGGCGTCTTGCCCGATCGCAGGTACGCCAGCGGCAGTGCCACCTCGCGCGGCTGGCCTTCGAGCAGTTCGAGGCCTTCGCGCATGAGCCGCAGCGTGCGGCCCAGCCGGCGGCTGCGTTCGCCGGGCAGCCACGCCATCGCCCGCTCCATCAGCCGTGCCTTGCCTCGCGTGGCGAAGACCAGCCGCCTGGCGATGCCGCCGATGCGGGCCCTGACGAGCTTGCGCGTCGCGGCGGCATGGGCGGCGGTGCCGTAGATGGCCCCGATGCCCATCCAGGCCGCGGCACCGGCGGCCTTGGCCCGCGCCTCGACCTCCGCCTGCCCGAGTGGCCGCGCGCGCGGGGCAAGGCCATGCTCGCGCTCATGCTCGGCCATGGCCAGGAAGCGCGCGGCACTGATCAGGTTGATTCCGCCGATGGAGGAGCCCGCGTCGCGCAGCGTGTCACGCACCACGGCGACGCAATGTTCGAGGTCCGCGTCGCGATCGATCCAGAAGTAGAACGTCTCGACGCGTGCCGGTCGCGCCGCGAGTGCGATCGTCATCGCGGTGACGACGCCGAGGCTGCCCTGTGAGAACAGGCCATCGAGGTACGGCCCGACGCCCCATCGAAAGCCGCTGCCACCGGCCTCGTCGGCGAGCGGCGACCGATACACCGTGCCATCCGGCAGCACGGCCTCCAGCGCCGTCACGGCCGCGAAGTGGTCGGCATGCGGCGTCAGGCCGTAGCCGCGTTCCAGTGCGTTGCCGACCAGGCTGCAGCGCGGACCGGCGCCCGTGGTGGGCACCATGAAGCGGAATCCACGCGCATCCAGCCAGTCCCGCAGCATCGCCTGGGTGACGCCCGGCTCCAGCGTCACCAGGCCAAGTTCGGGCTCGAAGTGCCGGATCGCCGTCATGCCGGACAGGTCGAGCACGACGCAGCCCGCCACGTAGGCGTTGGCGCTGCCGTAGCCCCAGTTGTGCCCGGTGCTGATCGGATGGACAGGCAGGCCGTGTTCGCGCGCGATCGCGAGGACCTGCCGGACCTGGTCACGGCTGGCGGGCTTGAGCACGGCGCTCGGCGCCTGGCTGAAGTCGGACGTGTCGGCCTGGTACGCCGCCAGTTGCGCGGGCGCGGTCAGGATGCCCGCCTCGGGCAGGATGGATCGCCAAGCCAGCAGCGCGGCGTCGAGTGGATCCGGGGCGCCCTCCGCGCCTGCGGTCGCGCTCATCGCGGGAACCCGTCGCGCACGGACCGGGATGCCGTCCTCCTCGGCTGTCCCACGTCAGGCCGCCGAGCGCCGGGGTTCGCCACTCGCGGACGCGCGTGCCTGCGCGTCCGGCGCGAAGCCGCGAAGCGCCTCGGGACCTGCCTGGCATTCCGCCAGGTATCGCGCGATGTCCTCGCGCGACCACGGCATCGTCGGCGACAGCGAGAACGGGAATGCCCCGCGCGCCGGGAGCTCGATCTCATCGTTCGCGTCCGCGAAGAAGAAGCGGTAGAGATCGGTCCGCACGCCGCGCATGGAGAACTGCATGCCCGGTCGCGCGTAGACCCGTTGGAAGCGCTCCGCGGCGGTGGGCAGGTCGAGCATCAGCGGCACGGAGCTGGCGTTGGAAAGCGATGCGTACTGCCTGACCGGTCCCAGCCGGTCGAACAGCAGGCCCTTCGTGTACACGTCCTGCGCGCGGGGATGCACCGCGATGAGCAGGTCGTCGACGCCGCGATGGAACCGCGCCCACCGGAACATCATGTTGTACAGCAGGAACGACACCACGGCGCCGCGCACGTCTGGCGAGACAGTCAGCGTCCCGGCCTCGGCGAGGCGCCGGTGCAGTTGCCGCCGCCGCGTGACTTCGTCCGGATGGACGAGGTCCATCGGCAGCCCGATCGGCGAATCCTCGATCAACGAGATGGTGCCGACGAGTGCTCCGTCCAGGTGCGCGGTGAACATCGTCGTGCCGGGCGACAGATGGAACGGGTTGGACCGGAACCCGCAGGCCGTGGGTTGCTCGATGCCGCGCCGCACGTAGTGGTCGTGCGCCAGGCGCAGCGCGGCCACACTCGCCTCGTAACCGGCCGCAACGGTCAGGCGGAGCCCGGCCTCCAGGCCCTGCTTCTGCGAAATCCTGCGCAGGAGCTGGCGGCGGTACAGGGCCGCCGGCACCAGCGAGGCGAACGCGCGCCTGCCCTTGAGGGTGTCGCTGGACACCTTGCCTGCCGAGGGTTGACGCGTGCCGGCGGAATTACCACGAATCCATGTGGGCATGTTCGGTTCGATCCGTTGAAGGGGGGAGCGGTTCGATGGTGGGGACGCGCGGACCATGCGATGCCATCGGACAGGCCGGCGAGTCGGGGCGTGGATGCGGGCGTGGAAGATCCTCGTGGCGGATGGAGGCGCGTCGGGCAACGCACATTCGCAACGCCGGCGGCCTGCCCTGCCATGACGTCGTGTTCCGGAATCACGCGGGCAGGCCTGCCCCGTGCATCCGTTGCCGACCCCGATGGAGACGCAGGTGCCTGCGTTTCGCCAACAGGTGTCCTTGCGTCAATAGCACTTCAAACGCATACCGAAATCAATGAAACGAGGCGTGTAATACGCCGTCGCGCGTGACCGCTTTCTCGTTTCGATGAACTCGTGCTCCAGCGGCCATGCGCGTGCCCCGCTGTCGAACCGCAGCGGTGCTGTCGGCCGGCTTCGACAGGGGCCGCATCGGGAGCGCGGGCCGGCCACCGCGCCTGATGGCTGGTGCGTCATCGACGTGCGCACATCCACGGCACGGGCCCATCCTGCGCGGATTGACCCCTACCCGCCCGCGCCGCTCCAGGCCGGGTCGCGCGCCAGCGGTTCGAGTGGCGGCAGTACCAGCGTCGTGTATTCCTCG
>JAIUOJ010000151.1 GCA_020161335.1 Pseudomonadota bacterium | reverse complement strand
CAGGAAGTCGGCTACCTGACCGTCACCGGCGGCCAGAGCAACTCCATCCCCACCGTCGAGTTCAAGGACGTGCTGCTGGAGCTGAAGGTCACCCCCACCATCACCAACGATGGCCGCGTGTTCCTCAACATGGCGCTGAAGAAGGACGAAGTCGACAGCTTCATCAACGTCGGTGACGGCCTCGGTTCGGTGCCGCAGATCAACAAGCGCGAAATCACCACCGCGGTGCTGGTGGAGGATGGGCAGACGGTGTCGATCGGTGGCGTGTACGAGTTCCGCGACCGCAGCGAGCTGTCGAAGGTGCCGTTCCTGGGCGACCTGCCGGTCCTCGGCAACCTGTTCAAGAAGCGCGGCCGCAGCAAGGAAAAGGCCGAGCTGCTGATCTTCGTGACGCCGAAGGTGCTGCGCGTCGCCCAGCGCTGATCGCCGCCACCACGGGGTTGCATCGACGGGGCCTGCGGGCCCCGTCGTCGTTTGGCGCGATCTGGCGGCCGGCTGACCGGCAGGTCCGCAGCGGCTGAACCAAGCCGCGGGTCCGTGGTCCAATGCGGCCTGATCGCCCACGCGTCCCCGACCCATGGAACCTGACCGCGACAACACTTCCCGGCTGCATGCCGCCTTCTCCGCGATGCGCGACGACCTGTCGCGCGAGATCGTCGGCCAGGCCGCCCTGGTCGAGCGCCTGCTCACCGCGCTGCTCGCCGATGGCCACCTGCTGGTCGAAGGCGCGCCGGGGCTGGCCAAGACCACCGCCATCCGTGCCCTGGCGGCGCGGCTGGAGGCCGATTTCTCGCGCGTGCAGTTCACGCCCGACCTGTTGCCCGCCGACCTGACCGGCACCGAGATCTGGCGCCCGCAGGAGGGGCGCTTCGAGTTCATGCCCGGCCCGATCTTCCATTCGCTGCTGTTGGCGGACGAGGTCAACCGCGCGCCGGCGAAGGTGCAGTCGGCGCTGCTGGAGGCGATGGGCGAGCGGCAGGTGACCGTCGGCCGCCAGACCTACGCGCTGCCGCCGCTGTTCCTGGTGATGGCGACGCAGAACCCGATCGAGCAGGAAGGCACGTTCCCGCTGCCCGAGGCCCAGCTCGACCGGTTCCTGATGCACGTGCGCATCGGCTATCCCGAGGCCGCGACCGAAGCCGAAATCCTGCGCCTGGCCCGCGAGCGCGCCCGCGACACCCTGCAACCGGTGCCGCGCACGGTGTCGAAGCTGCCGCAGGCCGACGTGTTCGCCGCGCGCGCCGCGGTGCTCGACCTGCACGTCGCGCCGCAGGTCGAGCGCTACCTGGTCGAACTGGTGCTCGCCTCGCGCGATGCCGGGCGCTACGACGCCGCGCTCGCGCGCCGCATCGCCTGGGGCGCCAGCCCGCGCGGCTCGATCGCGCTGGAGCGCTGCGCGCGCGCGCGCGCCTGGCTGGCCGGGCGCGACTTCGTTACCCCGGACGACGTGCGCGCCGTGGCGCCGGACGTGCTGCGCCATCGCGTGCTGCCCAGCTACGAAGCGACCGCCGAAGGCTGGGACGGCGAGCGCCTGGTGGCGGAGCTGCTGGCGCACGTGCCGCTGCCCTGAAGGTTCCTTCCTGCAGCGCTCCGGCCGAGGACCAGGACACGATGAGAGCACGCAAGCCGTCGGCTGCCCCCCTCCCATCCTTCCCCCGCAAGCGGGGGAAGGGGAGGACGTGCCGTTCGGACTCGTGCCCGTTGATGGCGGATGCGTCATGACGGAAGCCGGCTCCGGACACGCTTTTCCCTCTGGCGTCGCACCCACGCTGGCCGAACTGGTGGCGCTGCGCGGCGCTGCGCAGGGCCGGCGACCGCCGAAGCGCGGACGGCACGGCGTGAGCGGGCAGGCGCTGTCGCCGATGCGCGGGCGGGGGATGGAGTACGCCGAATCGCGCGAGTACGCGCAGGGCGACGACGCGCGCCACATCGACTGGCGGCTCACCGCCCGCAGCGGACGCACGCACACCAAGCTGTTCCAGGCCGAACGCGAACGGTTGACGCTGATCGTGGCCGACACCGCGCCGGCGCTGTACTTCGGCACGCGCGTGCGCTTCAAGTCGGTGCAGGCCGCGCGCGCGGGCGCGATCGCGGCCTGGGCGGCGGTGCGCGACGGCGACCGCGTGGCTGCCCTGCGCGGCAGCGCCGTGGAGCCGCCGGTGGCACCGGCGGGCGGTGCGCGCGGCGCGCTGCACGTGCTCGACGCGCTGGTGCGCTGGTACACCGCGCCACCCGCGGACGACCTTGGCCTCGCGGTTGCGCTCGATCATGCGCGACGGCTGCTGCGGCCCGGCTCGCGCCTGCTGGTGCTGGCGGATCCGGCCAGCCTCGCCGCGGTGCCGGATGCGCGCTGGCCGGCGCTGTCGATGCACAACGAGGCGGTCGTGCTGCTGCTCGACGATCCGCTCGAACGCGATCCACCGCGGGCCTCGCTGCCGTTCGCCAGCGGTGGGCAGCGCGTCGAACTCGACCTGGCCGCCGCCGCGCCGCGCCGCCGCTGGCAGCAGGCGTTTCCCGAGGCCGGACGCGAGGCGCTGGCGCGCCTGCGCGCGCGCGGCATCCGCGCCGACCTGTTGTCGAGCCAAGCGCCCAGCCAGTCCTGGCTGCCGCTGTTCGGGCACGCCGGGAGCGCCTGATGCTGCAGGCCGCCGAGCTGCCGCTGCGCGACATCCACGAGCCGCCGCCACCGTCGTGGTGGCCGCCGGCGCCCGGCTGGTGGATCGTCGCCGGCGTGCTGCTGCTGGTGCTGGCGTGGTTGGCCTGGCGCCGCTGGCGTCGCGTGCATGCACGGCGCATGGCCGAGCGCACCTTCGACGAAGCCGTCGCCGCCGCGCCGACCCCGGCGGCGCGCGTGGCCGCGATGTCCGACCTGCTGCGGCGCGCGGCGCGCCTGCGCGATCCGGCGGCCGATCGGCTCGACGGCGACGCCTGGCTGCGCTTCCTCGACGCGGGCGAAGCGCCGCCGCGGTTCCTCGGCGGACCCGGGGAACTGCTGCGCGATGGCGCGTTCCGCGCGCACGTCGACGACGCAGCCGTCGAAGCCCTGCGCGTTGCGGCGCGCGCGCGCTTCCTGGCCTGGATGGAGGCGCACCGGTGATCGCCGCCGCGTCGGACTGGGTGTCGTCGCTGTTCGCAGGCTTCGCCTGGCCGTGGATGCTGCTGGCCCTCGCATTGCCGTGGCTCGCGCGCTGGGCCCTGCCCGCCGTGCGCAACGATGCGATGGCGCTGCGCGTGCCCTGGGGGCGACGCCTGCAGTCGATCGCCGAGCAGGGCGGCGCCCGCCACGTGCGCCGCATGCCGCTGCTGGCCTGGCTGGCGTGGACCTTGCTGTGCATCGCCGCGGCGCGGCCGCAGCAGCTGGGCGACGTGGTGCAGCCGCCGCAGAGCGGGCGCGACCTGATGCTGGCGGTGGACCTCTCCGGCAGCATGGGCGAGGAGGACATGCGCCTCGGCCGCGACGTGGTCGACCGGCTCACCGCGGCCAAGGCGGTGATCGCCGACTTCCTCGACCGTCGTGCCGGCGATCGCGTCGGCCTGATCGTGTTCGGCCAGCGCGCGTTCGCGCTGGCGCCGCTCACGCTCGACCGCGACAGCGTGCGCGAGCAGCTGCTCGACAGCGTGGTCGGCCTGGCCGGGCGCGAGACCGCCATCGGCGACGCCATCGGGCTCGCGGTCAAGCGCCTGCGCAGCCAGCAGGACGGGCAGCGCGTGCTGGTGCTGCTGACCGACGGGGTCAACACCGCCGGGCAGCTCGATCCGCTGAAGGCGGCCGAGCTGGCGCGCGACAACGACGTGCGCATCTACACCATCGCCTTCGGTGGCGATGGCGCGGGCGCGTCGCTGTTCGGCTTCCGCCTGCCGGGCGGCGAGGTGGAGATCGACGAAGCCACGCTCAAGCGCATCGCCGACGCCACCGGCGGACAGGCGTTCCGCGCGCGCGACACCAGCGAGCTGGCCGGCATCTATGCCGCGATCGACCGGCTCGAGCCGGTGCAGCGCCCGGGCGCCGCCTTGCGGCCGCGGATCGAACGCTATCCCTGGCCGCTCGCCGCGGCGATGCTGGTCGCGCTGCTGGCGATGGCGCCGTTGCCGCGCTGGTCGACGTGGCGCGCATCGCGTTGCCGCGACGATGCGCAGGGCGTCGGCGCATGATCGACGCCCTCGCCAGCCTGCATGTCCTGAGGCCACAGTGGCTGTGGGCGCTGGCGGCCCTGCCGCTGCTGGCGTGGTGGTGGCATGCGCAGCGCCGTCGTGGCGATGCGTGGCGCGCGAACGTCGACCCGCACTTGCTGCCGCATCTTGTCGACGCCGGCGCCACGCGCCAGGGACTGGCCGGGCTGGCGCTGCGGCTGCTGGGCTGGACGCTGGCGGTGCTGGCGCTCGCCGGGCCGAGCTGGCGCCAGGGCGACGCGCCGCTGCAGCACGATGGCCGGCCGCTGGTGGTCGCGCTGGACCTGTCGAGTGCCGTGCTGGCCAACGACCTGCCGCCGTCGCGCCTGCTGCAGGCGCGCGCCAAGCTGGCGCAACTGCTGCGCGAGCGCACCGGCGGCGATGTCGCGCTGGTGGCGTTTTCCGACGATGCCTACACCGTCGCGCCGCTGACCGACGACGGCGCCAACGTCGCGCTGTTCCTCGACGCGCTGTCGCCCGGGGTGATGCCCGTCGACGGCCACCGGCCCGATCGCGCGATCGACGCCGCGGCGAAACTGCTGGCGCAGGCGGGCTACGCGCAGGGCGACATCCTGTTGCTGACCGACGGCGCCGATGCGGCCGCGATGGCCGCCGCGGCGCGCGCGGCCGGCGCGGGCTGGCGCGTGTCGGCGCTGGGCCTTGGCAGTGCCGCCGGCGCCGCGTATCGCAGCGGCGACGGCAGCATCGCGCATGCGCAACTGGACGCCGGCGCGCTGCGACGGATGGCCGCCGCCGGTGGCGGGGCCTATCGCGACCTCACGCCGACCGACGCCGACCTCGTCGGCCTCGACCTGCTGTCCCCCGGTCGCCTCGACACGGCCGCGCAAGCGCGCAGCGCCACGACGCGCCTGTGGCGCGACGAGGGCTACTGGCTGCTGCTGCCGCTGCTGCTGGTCGGCGTGTTCGCGTTCCGCCGTGGCGCGGCCTTCGCGGTGCTCGCGGCGTGCCTGATGCTGCCGCTGCCGCCGGCGATGGCCGCCGACGGCACTTCGGGCACGCTGTGGCGGCGTGCGGACCAGGTGGAGCACGCGCGCCTGCGCGCGGGCGCCGAGGCCTACCGCCAGAAGCAGTACGACCAGGCCGGCGACGACTGGCGCGGGCTGTCCGGCGCCGATGCCGCGTACAACCGCGGCAACGCGCTGGCCAAGGCCGGTCGCTACGACGAGGCGCTGCAGGCCTACGACGAGGCGCTGCGGCTGCAGCCGGGCATGGCCGATGCCGTGGCCAACCGGGCGACGGTCGAAGCCGCGAAACGCCAGCCGCCCAAGGGCGGCGGCCAGGGCCGGCAGGATCGCAAGGACGGGCAGGACCCGCAGCGGCAAAGCGGGAAGGAAGCCGGTGATGCCTCGCCGTCGTCGCAGGCGCAGCAGTCGCCGGGCCAGGGGCAGGCGCAGCCGCAGCGGGACGCCACCGGCGAGCGGCCGCGTGATCGCGATGCCGATACCTCGCGCGCCGGCGAGCGCAGCGAAGGCCGCGAGCCGCAACCGTCGCCCGATGGCAAGCCGGCCGACACCGACGCGCAGCGTGACGCCGACCGCGCGCAGCGCGAACGCATGCAGCAGGCCTTGCAGGACCCGGCGCAACGCGAAGCGACGGATGGAAAGCCCGAGGAAGGGCGGCCCGATCGCGCCGAGACCGAGGCCGAGCGCGAGCGGCGACAGGCGACCGACGCCTGGCTGCGACGCGTGCCGGACGATCCGGGTGGCCTGTTGCGCGCGCGCTTCCGCCTCGAATACGAACGCCGGCAGGGCGGGAGGGACGCACGATGAAGGCGGCTTGGCTTCGGTTCCGGCCATGGACGGTGCTGGCATGGCTGGCCTGCCTCGCGCTCGCGTTGCCGGCACAGGCGCAGACGCGCGCCTGGCTCGACCGTGATCGCATCGCGCTGGGCGAAACCGCGACGCTCAACATCGAGACCGACCAGGCGGCCGCGCAGGCGCCGGATTTCGACGTCCTCGTCCCCGATTTCGTCGTGAGCAACCGCAGCAGCAGCCGCAGCATCGAGCTGGTCAACGGCGCGCGGCGCAGCCGGGTTCTGTTCGCGGTTGCGCTGCAGCCGCGGCGCGAGGGCGTGGCCACGATCCCGGCCCTGCGCGTTGGCGGCGAAGCCACGCGGCCGCTGTCGTTGACCGTCGCGCCGCGCAGCGCGGCGCCCGCGCGGGCCGGCGCGCCGGTCTTCATCGAAGGCGAAGTCGACGCGCGCGACGTGTATGTGCAGCAGTCGATCGGCTACGTGCTGCGCCTGTACTACGCCACGCCGCTGGTATCGGGCGAACTCGACCAGCCCGAGCCCGCCGGCGCGGCGATCCAGCGCATCGGCAGCGACCTGCAGTACAGCCGCGACGTCGGCGGCCGCCGCTACACCGTGGTCGAGCGCCGCTTCCAGATCGTGCCCGAGCGCAGCGGCACGCTGACGATCCCGGGCGCGCGCTTCGCCGGGCAGGGCGTGGGCGGCTTCTTCGACGACATGCTGGGCGACGGCCGACGCGCGCTCAGCGCCGAGGGGCCCGCGCTGACGCTGCAGGTGCGGCCGATGCCGGATGGCGCGCCGCAGCCGTGGCTGCCGCTGCACGCGCTGGCGATGCGCTATGTGGATGCACCGCAGGCGCTGCGCGCGGGCGAGGCCGCTGCCGTCGTGGTGGAGATGACCGCCGACGGCGCGTCCGCCAGCCAGTTGCCGGAGCTGCAGTTGCCGGCCACGGACGGCGTGCAGGTCTTCCCCGATCCGCCGCAGGTCGACGAAACCTTCGTCGACGGGCGCCTGCGCGTGAAGGTCACGCGGCGCTTCTCGCTGCTGCCCAGCCAGGCCGGTGCGCTGGTCGTGCGCGGTCCGCGACAGGCCTGGTGGGACGTGGCCGCCGGCAGCGCGCGCACGGCGTCGCTGCCGGACCTGCGGTTCACGGTGGCCGCGGGGACGGCGGCGGCGGGCGGCGTGCAGGCACCGGCTCCGGGTGCCCCGGTCGCGTCACGGCCCGGGATGCAGGCATCGCCCGCGACGGGTGGCTGGCCGTGGCCCTGGCTGGCACTCGCCTTCGCGGTGCTGTGGCTTGGCACGCTGGCCTGGGCGTTGCGCCGTCACGGGCGGCCGCGATCGTCCGATCCGGGTGCCGCGACGCTCGGCGCGACCGGCGAGGCGGCCAGGCCTGCCGCTGCGCGATCGCCACGCGACCTGCAGCGCGTGCTGCAGGCGGGTGACCTTGGCGAGGTCGAACATGCGCTGCGCGGCCTGGCATCGCCCCCGGCGACGAATCTGGACGAGCTTGCCGCAAGGCTCGGCGACGCCGCGCAACGCGCCGCCATCACCGGCCTGCAGCAGGCGCGATGGGCGGGCGGCGACGTTGCGCAGGCGCGTGCGGCGCTGGTGGCCGCCTTTGCCCAGGGGCCGCGCTGGAAGGGCGCTGCCGCGCCGGCGGACGCGACCCGCGCGCTGCTGCCGCCGCTGTATCCGGACCGGCGGCGTTGACAGGCCCTAGCGTTCGGACTCGACCGCCTGGCTGCGC
>JAIUOJ010000150.1 GCA_020161335.1 Pseudomonadota bacterium | reverse complement strand
GCATGGAAGCGTACGTGGCCGGCCAGACCGGCAACTTCCTGGCCGAGCTGCGCATCAACGACGGCCACGGCCACTGGATCTGGGTGCGGGCGCGCGGGCGCGCGGTGGTGCGCGACGCCGACGGCCGCATCCGCCGCATCGCCGGCACCGCGCTCAACATCACCGACACGCGCGCCGCCGAGCGCGAACTGCGCATCTCCAGCGAGGTCTTGCGCAGCATGACCGAGGCGGTGGCGGTGATCGACCGCAACTTCGACTTCGTCTCGGTGAACCCCGCGTTCCTGCGCATGACCGGCTACGAGGAGACGGACGTCGTCGGTCGCAACTCGAGCCTGCTCGACAGCCTGCAGCACGACGCCGCGTTCTACCAGCACATCCGCGACCAGATCCGCAAGCGCGGGCGCTGGAACGGCGAGATCTGGCAGCGGCGCAAGGACGGCGAGGAGTTCCTCTGCCAGATCGAATCCAGCACCGTCTACGACAAGAACGGCGAACTGATCCTCTACGTCGCCGTGCTCAACGACATCACCCAGCAGAAGCGCGCCGAGCAGGAACTGCGCTACCTGGCCAACTTCGACACCCTGACCAACCTGCCCAATCGCTCGCTGCTTTCGGAGCGCCTGTCGCGCGCGATCGTGCGCGCGCACCGCGAGGACAACCGGATCGCGGTGCTGTTCCTCGACCTCGACCGATTCAAGGACGTCAACGATTCGCTCGGCCACGCCGCCGGCGACCGCATCCTGCGTGCCGCCGCCGCGCGCCTGCAGCAGACGGTGGGCATGCACCACACCGTCGCCCGCCTGGGCGGCGACGAGTTCACCGTGGTGCTGGAGAACCTCGACGCCCCCGAGGACGCCGATCGCGTCGCGCGCGAGATCATCATGGCGTTCGAGGCGCCGCTGCTGCTCGACGACCGCCGCGAGATCGCGATCTCGCCCTCGATCGGCATCAGCCTCTACCCCGACCACGCACACGTGCCGACCGAGCTGCTCAAGCAGGCCGACACCGCGATGTACCAGGCCAAGGCCGCCGGACGCCGCACCTTCATGCGCTACGACGACGCGATGGACGTCGCCGTGCGCCAGCGTGCCACGATCTCCGGCGCGCTGCGCAAGGTGCTCGACCGCGGCGAACTGCGCCTGGTGTTCCAGCCGCGCCTGGCGCTGTCGCAGTCGCGCATCACCGGCGTCGAGGCCCTGCTGCGCTGGCGCAGCGACGAGCACGGCGAGATCGCGCCGGTCGACTTCATCCCGATGGCGGAGGAAAGCGGGCTGATCCTCGAGATCGGCGAGTGGGTGCTGCGCGAAGCCTGCCTCACCCTGCAGCGCTGGCGCCAGCACGGGCTGCACGACCTCACCGTGTCGGTCAACGTCTCGGTGCTGCAGCTGCTGCGCGGCGATTTCCCGGACGTGGTGGCGCGCATGCTGACCGACATCGACCTGCCGCCCAGCGCGCTCGAACTCGAACTCACCGAAAGCGTGCTGATGGCCAACGCCGAACACACCGCGGCCAAGCTGCAGGCGTTCCGCGCGCTGGGCGTGTCGCTGGCGATCGACGACTTCGGCACCGGCTACTCGTCGCTGGCCTACCTCAAGCGCCTGCCGATCACCACGATCAAGATCGACAAGGCCTTCATCGGCGACCTGACCCACGACCCGGAAGACGCCGCGATCACCAGCACGGTCATCACCATGGCCCATTCGCTGGGCCTGAACGTGGTCGCCGAGGGCGTCGAGACCGACGCCCAGGCGCGCTTCCTGTCCAGCCAGCAGTGCGACGAGGTCCAGGGCTTCTGGCTGTCGCCGCCGCTGGACGCCCACGCCTGCCTGGCCTTCATCCGCAACTGGCGCCCGCTGGCGCAGGGCGCGCCCGCCCCGTCGCTGGCCACGCCTTGACCGTCCCCCGCCCGCTGCCTATCGTGCCGTCATGGACCGTCCCGACGTGCCCGCCCAGCTCCGCGCCCTGACCGCGCGCATCGATGCGCTGGTCGAGCGCACCCAGCGGCTGGCCGAGGAGAACCGCGCGCTGCGCCAGCAGCACGAGCAGATCGCGGGCGAACGTTCGCAGCTGCTGGCCAAGAACGAGCAGGCGCGCTCGCGGGTGGAGGCGATGATCGCGCGCCTGAAGTCGCTGGAGCAGCACACGTGAGCATCCCGAGCGAGCCGGTCAGCGTGCGCGTGCTCGACCGCGAGTACACCGTGGGCGTCGTGCCCGACGAACGCGAAAGCCTGATGGCGGCGGCGAAGCTGCTCGACGGGCGCATGCGCGAGGTGCGCGGCAGCAACCGCATGGCGGCGGTCGATCGCGTCGCGGTGCTTGCCGCGCTCAACCTCGCCCACGAACTGCAGCAGGTGCGCACCGAAGGCGAACAGCGCGATCGCGAGATGGCGCGCCTGCTCGACGACCTGCAGCGCAAGCTCGACGGCCTGATCGACGCGCGCTGACGCGTTCCACGCGGCGCTTGCCGCGCGCGTTCCACGAAAGTTCCCGCGCGGTGATGAATCGCAGCCAGCGCGTGCCGACGAACGGACTTGGCAGGCATGGGCCCGCGGCTATACTGGCGTCGCGTCCTCTGCTGTGTTCGACAGCATGCGCAACATTCGCCTTGTCCCTTAATGACGACCACGGGGACGCCGCGGAATCCGGGAGCGCAAGTCCGCCATGCAGCGGGAAGCCCGAAGGGTTCCAAACGTTCCCACTTGAACCCCGGGTTCAAGGTCGTTTCGCAGGCATCGGCATGGCGGAGGACGTATTTTTTCCTGGCGCACGCGCGCGCCCACCGGGCGCGGCGCGGTCGTCTTGCCCGCATCCCGCTGCAGGCGCGCGGCCGCGATCGCGGTCACAATGGTGCGCATGGCCTCCGGCGCGAACACCGACCCCGACGACCCCCGCCGCGCGCTGCGGCGCGCCAGCCGCGAGCGCCGGCACGCGCTGCCGGCCGCCGAACGCATCGCCGCCGCAAACGCGCTGGCGGCACGCCTGCTGGCCCTGCCGTTTGCGCCCCGGGCCGGCTATGCCGCCGGCTACTGGGCGATGGACGGCGAAATCGCGCTGCACGCGTGGCAGCTCGGCCTGCCGCGCGCCGTGCACTACTGCCTGCCGGTGCTGGACGACGACGACACGCTGCGCTTCGCGCCCTGGCGGCCGGGCGAGCCGCTGGTCGAGAACCGCTTCGGCATCCCCGAACCCGACGTCGACGCGTCGACGCGGCTGCGCCCGGACCAGCTCGACTTCGTGGTGGTGCCCCTGGTCGCGTTCGACGCACGCGGCCAGCGGCTGGGCATGGGGGGCGGCTGGTACGATCGCAGCTTCGCGTTCCGCCGCGCGCAGGCCGCAACGCCGCGACTGGTCGGCGCCGCGTTCGCGGTCCAGCAGGCCGCGGCGATCCCGACGGCGCCGTGGGACGTGCCGCTGGACGCGGTCTGCACCGAAACCGAGACCTTCCTGGTGAATCCATGAGCCCCCGCAAGCGCTACTGGCTGATGAAATCCGAGCCCGGCGATTTCTCGATCGACGACCTGCAGCGCGTCGTGACCGAGCCGTGGACCGGCGTGCGCAACTACCAGGCGCGCAACTTCATGCGCCAGATGCAGGTCGGTGACGGCGTGCTGTTCTACCACTCCAACACCGAGGTGCCGGGCATCTACGGCATCGCCGAAGTGGCGAGCCCGCCCTACCCCGACCCGACCCAGTTCAAGAAGGGCTCGAAGTACCACGATCCCAAGGCCACGCAGGATCAGCCGCGCTGGGACCTGGTCGACGTGCGCTTCGTGCGCAAGCTGGCGCGCGCGATCCCGCTGGAGGAGATCCGCACGCACGCCGAGGCGCTGGGCGAGGAGTTCGCGCTGATCCGCAAGGGCTCGCGGCTGTCGGTGCTGCCGGTGACGGCGGCGCAGTGGAAGCGGCTGCTGGCGCTGGAGTGAGCGCCCGAGCCACCGACGCCCCGGACGCCTTGAGCGCCCCCCGAAGCCGCCACGACGCAAGGGGAAGCGGATCCCTCCCCCGGTCGGGACGACACCGCGCGCTGCATGCCTCCTGCACCCCACCAACCCCCATCACGAATCCCCCATCGGCAACCCACCCATGTCCGAAGCAAAGCGCCTGGCCGGCGAACAGGCCATCGAATACGTCGAGGACGGCATGGTCGTCGGCGTCGGCACCGGCTCGACCGTCGCCTATTTCATCGACGCGCTGGGGCGGATCCGCGACCGCATCGCCGGCGCCGTGTCGAGTTCCGAACAGAGCACCGCACGCCTGAAGCAGCACGGCATCGAGGTGCTGGAACTGAACGATACCGGCCCGCTGGCGCTGTACGTGGACGGCGCCGACGAATGCGACCCGCACAAGCGGCTGATCAAGGGCGGCGGCGCGGCGCTGACGCGCGAGAAGATCATCGCCGAGGCCAGCGCGAAGTTCGTGTGCATCATCGACCCGGCCAAGCAGGTGGACGTGCTTGGCCGTTTCCCGCTGCCGATCGAGGTGATCCCGATGGCGCGCAGCCTGGTGGCGCGCGAGATCGTGGCGAAGACCGGCGGCCAGCCGGTCTGGCGCGAGGGCGTGGTCACCGACAACGGCAACGTGGTGCTCGACGTGCACCACCTGCGCATCGTCGATCCGGTGGGGCTGGAACGCGAACTCAACCAGGTCCCGGGCGTGGTCAGCGTCGGCCTGTTCGCGCGGCGCCCGGCCGACGTGGTGATCGTCGGCGGAGAACCACCCCGGGTGCTGTGATCGCGGCGCACGCATCCTCGCGCGCGCCGTTCGCCGGCGCGTCGGCTACTGGCCGACCGACAGCGTGAGCACGAAGGTGCCCTCGGTGGCATCCTCGCCGAACAGTTCCTCGGCGCGGCCATTGGTGCCGATGTACTGCAGCGCGACGTTCACGGGTCCGACATCGCGGTTCACGCCGACGCTGTAGTCGGCGTAGCTGGGCAAGTCGCCCGAGTTGCGGGTGTAGCCGGCGCCGGCGGTGACGTTGACGCCGTGGCCGACCTCCCAGGTGCCGTCGACGGCGAGGTAGGTGCTGTTCTCGCCCTGCGCCAGGAAATCGTTGGTGTAGCCCAGGGTGAGGCCGTACTGGTCCTGGAAGGTCAGCTTGCCGATCAGTTCGTTGTAGGCGTAGTCGACGTCGGACGGCTGGTTGACGTAGTTGTAGCGGTTGAGCTGCACGTCGAGGTTGACGCCGTCTGCGACATCGCCGTTCCAGCCGACAAAGGTGTCGATCTCGGCATCGGTCGAATCGCCGAAGTCGACGGTCGACCCCCAGGCACCGACATAGAGGCCGTTGGCGAAGCCGTAGGTGGCGTCGAGCTGCAGCGCGGGATGGTCGTCGCTCTGCGAGACGCCGCGGTAGAAATACTCGGAGGTCAGCGCCGCATTCCAGCTGAGGCCGGCCCCCTCGGCGTCCGCCTCCTGCGCGCTGGCGAACGGGGCGGACAGGGCGACGATGGCCGCCAGGAACAGGCGCTTGTACTGCAGGGACGATCGGGACATGGGGCGTTCCGGTTGGGGAGGGGCGACGGCTGCTCCCGGCGGAACCGCGGCCGGGCGCCGCCAGCGGCACGCCCCGAACGCTCGATCCCCCCGGGCCCGGGCCGCGCACGCAGGCGTCGGGCGGAACGCCACGACGGGCACGGCAAGGGCCGGGCAAGCGTACACCGACGCCGGCGCGGCGCGCAGCGCCGAACCACGACGACTCAGCCGGCGGCGGAACGCCGGGCGATGCGCGGCCAACGCTGCGGGGTCGCGCGCCGGGCGGCCGTGGTCGCGGCGGCGCTCGCGCGGCGGCGGCGAAACGCCGCGGGCACCTGCGACGCGGCGGCGGCCGCCTGCCGGTGACGACGCAGGGCGAACGCCACCGCGAGGCTGCAGGCCGGCAGCGCCAGCAGCCACAGCGGGACCCAGCCGACGCCGGCGCTGGCGGCGCGTGCGCCAGGCAGGGAGGCAACCGCGACCAGCGCCAGGAACAGCGCGGCCAGCAGGACCTGTTCGATCATCGACGGCGTGGCGTGCGAAGCAGCGGGACGTACGGGCATGGCGGGTTCCTCCTGTCTGGCCGACAGGCTGGCGCGCCGCGGTCTCAGGGACTGCGACCCCGCCAACGCGCACACGGCCCGGAGGCCTCCTCGCCCCGCACGGCCGTGGAACCCAGGGTCTGTTAACACGCATGGCATGCGTCGCATGGCGTTCCGATGGCCGTCAGGGGGTGTCGCGTGGCGCAGCGCCTGACTGGCCGTCAGGTCAAGCCGCGCGGCGCCGCATGGCGGCCATCGGAACGCCACCCGGAGGGCCCGCCACGCGGACGCGCGCCGCGGCGTCATCGCTCCGTTGCGGATCGACAGACGCGCCGTCACTCTTCCTTGCCGCGCACGCCCGCGCGGCGGGTGCGACATGTGCCATGCGTGTTAACAGGCCCTAGTACCCGGCCTTGTCCAGCGCGCGGTTTGCCTCGGCGCGACCGACGTCGATCAGTTCCGCCGCGCGCCAGAATTCGTAAAACTGGCAGACGTCGCGCGGGATGCGGATCAGCAGCTCCGGCGGATCCAGCGCCAGCTGCACGCGCGCGATCTGCGCCTGCATCGTGTCCAGCGAACGCGACATGATCTCGGGCAGGCCCATGCGCAGCGCGTCGCCGGCATCGTCCGCGCCGTCGCCAGCGGCCTTGCGTTCAAGCCAGTCACCGAAGCGGCCGACGAGCGAGTCGCGATCGGGCGGCGGCGCGTCCTGGACCGGCGCGGCCGGCTGTCCGGGCGGACGCTGCGGCCAGCCGTGCATGTCCACGGCCACCAGCCGGTGCACGTCCGACAGCCGCGTGGCGGCGATCGGCAGCGGCGCCAGCAGCCCGCCATCGACCAGCGCACGGCCGTTGACCCGGTGCGGGGTGAACAGCCCGGGGATCGCGAACGAGGCGCGCAGCGCGTCCCACAGCCGGCCGCGACGGATCCACACCTCGCGCTGCCGCTGCAGGTCGACCGCGACCGCGGTGAACTCCACCGGCAGCGCCTCGATCAGCGGATCACCGACCACCTCGCGCATCGCATCGACCAGGCGCGCGCCCTGCAGCACGCCGGACCGGCGCCAGCCGGGGTCGAGCAGGCGCAGGAAGTCGCGCCGCGACATGCGCTGGAGGCGCTCGTCGAACTCGCGCAGCTTGCCGGCCGCGTGGATGCCGCCGACCAGCGCGCCGCTGGACGAACCGGAGATCGCGTCGATGCGGAAACCGCGTTCCTCCAGCACTTCGATCACGCCGATCTGGGCCAGGCCGCGCGCGCCGCCGGCGCCGAGCACCAGCGCCACGCGTTCGCGCCCATCGACGGCCGCGGTCGGTCCGGCCAGCAGGTCCGCCGGCATCAGCGGTCGTAGTTGGACAGCGCCAGCGCCAGCAGCGCGCGCGCCTGCTCGCGTAGCGCCGGCGGGTCGACGATCTCGGCATCCGCGCCATAGTGAAGCACGTCCATGAGCAGCTCGCGCGGCGCGCTGTAGGGCACCTTCAGCTCGTAGCGGCCGTCGGGCAGGTGCCGGCCCTGCTGCTGCGAATGCCAGTGTTCGTCGGCGACCCAGCGCGCGGCCTTGGCCCCGAACACGATCGTCGCCACGCCCTTGGGCGGGCCGGAGAAGATGCCGTAGCTGCCGGCGAGGTGGTCGTCGAGCTGCTGCTCGTCGATGTCGCGCGCATCCGCCTCCAGCACGCGCGCGGCGCCGATGCGG
>JAIUOJ010000149.1 GCA_020161335.1 Pseudomonadota bacterium | reverse complement strand
CGCGCGCAACCCCGGGGGACACAGTTCGCAGCCCGGCCCGGACAATGCCATCTACCGGCTGGCGAATGCGCTGGTGCGGGTGGAGCGGTTCCGGTTCCCGCTGCGTCCGAACAGCGCCACCCGCGGTTTCTTCGGCCAGGTTGCGATGGCGGATCCGGGGGCCGCGATCGCAGCCGATGCGCGCGCCGTCGGCGACGGCAGCGCCCGCCCGGGGGCGCTGGAGCGGCTGGCGGCGCAGGTCCACTTCAACGCGCAGTTGCGCACCACCTGCGTGCCGACCCTGCTGCAGGGCGGCCACGCCGAGAACGCGTTGCCGCAGAGCGCGCGCGCGACGATCAACTGCCGGCTGCTGCCGGACGAGGATCCGGCGCAGGTCGATGCCTGGCTGCGCGCGGCCATCGACGATCCCGGCGTGGTGCTGGAACGCGTGGCGCCGCCGAACCTGAGCCCGCCCACCGCGATCGACCCGGTGCTGTTCGATGCGTTCCGCGGCGTCGCGCGTTCGCTGTGGCCCGGGGTCGAGGTGGCGCCGAACATGGCCGTGGGCGCAAGCGACAGCGTGTTCCTGCGCGCGGCGGGGGTCCCGGTGTACGTGTTCTATGGCCTGCCGCAGGACCCGGACGACGACCGCTCGCACGGCCAGGACGAGCGCATCTCGGTGGACGCCTTCGACCAGTCGCTGGAGTTCACCTACCGGCTGCTCAAGGCGCTGTAGCCAGGGCCCGCCACGCGGACATACGCCGCGGCGTCATCGCTGCGTTGCGGGTCGACATACGCGCCGTCAGGCTTCCTTGCCGGGCACGCCCGGGCGGCGGGTGCGACAGGTGCCATGAGGGTGGACAGGCCGCGGGGCGCACCGATTCCGGGGCGGCCCTACTGTTCACGGGACGGTTTCGGCTATAGATTCCGGAAGCCCCCGCCGGCACCCCGATGCCCTCTGCGCAGCCTGCTGCGACCCGCGACGCCGAGCCGACCGGAACGGTCGAGCAGGCGCTTGCGCACGCCGCGCGCCTGCTGGAGCGCGACCCCGCGCTGGCCGAGGCGCAGGCGCGCGCGATCCTCGAGGTGCTCCAGGGCCATCCGGCCGCGCTGCGCCTGCTGGCCTCGGCGCGCAGTGCCCAGGGCGACCTCGATGAGGCCATCGCGATCCTCGGGCCGCTGGCGCAGCGCGAACCGCGCTACGCCCTGGCCCAGCACGATCTCGGTTTGGCACTCGTCCGGCGCGGCGACGGCGCGGCCGCGATCACGGCCTTGCGCCGCGCGCTCGCCGTGAAGCCGGACCTGCCGCAGGCCTGGCGCGCGCTGGGCGACCAGCTGGCCGCGATCGGCGACGACGCCGGCGCCGCGGACGCCTATGTCCGCCACGTGCGCCATTCCACCCGCGATCCCGGCCTGCTCGCCGCGGCCTCGGCGCTGGCCGAGGACCGCATCCCCGAGGCCGAGGCCCGCCTGCGCGCACACCTGAAGCAGGCGCCGACCGACGTCGCCGCGATCCGCATGTTCGCCGAACTGGCGATGCGCCTGGGTCGCAACGAAGAGGCGGAACCGCTCCTCGCGCGTTGCCTCGAGCTCGCGCCGGGGTTCGATGCCGCGCGCTTCCAGCACGCGCTGGTGCTGCACCGGCTCAATCGCCCGGAGGATGCGCTGGCCGAGCTCGACGCGCTGCTGGCGCACGCGCCGGCCAATCCCGGCTACCAGAACCTCAAGGCGGTGGTGCTGTGCCGCACCGGCGACTACGCCACCGCACTCGCGCTGTACGACGACCTGCTGGCGCGACATCCCGCCCAGCCGCGCATCTGGATGAGCTATGGCCATGCGCTCAAGACCGCGGGGCACCAGCCGCGCGCGATCGAGGCCTACCGCCGCGCGCTGGCGATGCCGGAAGGCTTCGGCGAAGTCTGGTGGAGCCTGGCCAACCTCAAGACCTTCCGTTTCGACGACGACGACCTCGCGGCGATGCGCGCTGCGCTCGCGCGCCCGGACCTGGGCGGGGACGATCGCCAGCACCTCGAGTTCGCGCTCGGCAAGGCGCTCGAGGATCGCGCCGACTACCCGGCCTCGTTCGCGCACTACGCGCGCGGCAACGCGCTGCGTCGCGCCACGCTGCACTACCGGGCCGAGGAAACGACCGCGCGCGTCCAGCGCATCCGCGAGGATTGCGACGCCGCGTTCTTCGCGCAGCGCGCCGGGCAGGGCTGCGCCGATCCCGATCCGATCTTCATCGTCGGCCTGCCGCGCGCCGGCTCGACCCTGCTCGAGCAGATCCTGTCGAGCCACTCGCAGGTCGAGGGCACGATGGAGCTGCCCGAGATCACCACGCTCACCCGGCAGCTGCGCGCGCGCGGCGGCGACGACGCCATGCCCTACCAGGCCGCGCTGGCCACGCTGGACGCCGACGAACTGCGCGCGCTGGGCGAGCAGTACCTCGCGCGCACCCGCATCCAGCGCAAGCTCGGCCGGCCGTTCTTCATCGACAAGATGCCGAACAACTTCCTCCACGTCGGCCTGATCCACCTGATCCTGCCGAATGCGCGGATCATCGATGCGCGCCGGCATCCGCTGGCGTGCTGCTTCTCCGGCTTCAAGCAGCATTTCGCGCGCGGGCAGGGCTTCAGCTATGCGCTCGACGACCTCGGCCGCTACTACCGCGACTACGTGGCGCTGATGGCGCATTTCGACGCCGTGCTGCCCGGCCGCGTGCACCGCGTCGTCTACGAGCGCATGGTCGACGACACCGAGGCCGAGGTGCGGCGCCTGCTCGACCATTGCGGGCTGCCGTTCGAGGACGGTTGCCTGCGCTTCTTCGAAAACACGCGTGCGGTGCGGACCGCCAGTTCGGAGCAGGTCCGCCAGCCGATCTACCGGGAGGGCGTCGACCACTGGCGGCACTACCGCCCCTGGCTGTCGCCGCTGGAGGACGCGCTCGGCCCCGTGCTGGACGCGTATCCGGACGTGCCGCGGGAGGTGCCGGGACACGCCTGAAGCCCGCCCCGCTGCTGTTTCCCAACCAGCCACCATCGCAAGGGGAAGTCCATGCATCGCCGAACACGCCGCGCGCCGGGACGGCGCATCCCGCCCTGTCGCCTGGCCCGCATCCCGCTGGCCGCCGCCGTCTGCCTCGCGCTCAGCGCGACGGCGATGGCGCAGGACGCCCCTCCGGAAGAGGGCCGCGCGCAGAGTGCCGTCACCCTCGACGCGGTCACCGTGACCGCGCAGAAGCGCACCGAGAACCTGCAGGAAGTGCCGATCAGCATCCAGGTCCTCGGCACCGAGCGGCTGGAACAGCTCAACCTCACCGACTTCGAGGACTACGCCAAGTACCTGCCCAGCGTGTCGTACCAGTCGCTCGGGCCGGGCTTCTCGCAGATCTACATGCGCGGCGTGGCCAGCGGTGGCGACGGCAACCATTCCGGCTCGCTGCCCAGCGTGGGCGTGTACCTCGACGAGCAGCCGGTGACGACGATCCAGGGCCCGCTCGACATCCATGTCTACGACATCGCGCGCGTCGAGGCGCTGGCCGGGCCGCAGGGCACGCTGTATGGCGCCAGTTCGCAGGCGGGCACGCTGCGCATCATCACCAACAAGCCCGATCCGTCCGGCTTCGAGGCCGGCTACGGGCTCGAGGCGAACAAGGTCTCGCACGGAGGCACCGGTTACGTCGCCGAGGGCTTCGCCAACATCCCGCTCGCCGAACGCGCCGCGATCCGCCTCGTCGGCTGGCACAAGCAGGAGGCCGGCTACATCGACAACGTGCCCGGCACGCGCACCTACCCGTCGTGGGACGCCGATTCGGACGGCAACGGCACGGAGGACAACTTCGACCTCGCCCGCAAGGACTACAATGAAGTCGAGACCAGCGGCGCGAGGCTCGCGCTGCGCGTGGACCTCAACGACGACTGGAGCATCACCCCGACCCTGATGGGGCAGAAGGCGGTGGCCGACGGCTTCTTCGCCTACGACCCGGTGGTGGGCGACCTGGCGCTGACCCATTTCAACCCGGAACGCTCGGACGATCGCTGGTGGCAGGCGGCGCTGACGGTCGAGGGCAAGGTCGGCAACTTCGACATGACCTATGCCTATGCGCACCTCAAGCGCGACGTCGACGTCGAGTCCGACTACGCCGACTACGCCTTCTGGTACGACACCCTCGCCGGTTACGGCGCGTACTTCTACGACAACGACGGCGCGCTGGTGAACCCCTCGCAGTACATCCAGGGCGTGGACCGCTACAAGAAGGACAGCCACGAGTTGCGCTTCGCCTCCCCGGCGGGCAACCGATGGCGCCTGGTCGCGGGCCTGTTCTTCCAGGACCAGTACCACGACATCCAGCAGGACTACCGCATCGACGGCATCGCCGACGACATCTCCGTGACCGGTTGGCCGGGCACCATCTGGCTGACCAAGCAGATCCGCGAGGACCGCGACAAGGCGGTGTTCGGCGAGTTCTCGTTCGACTTCACCGACACGCTGACCGCCACCATCGGCGGACGCTATTTCCGCACCGACAACTCGCTCAAGGGCTTCTTCGGCTACAGCGGCGGCTTCAGCGGCTCCACCGGCGAATCGCAGTGCTTCGACGAGACGCCGTTCATGAACGCGCCATGCATGAACCTCGACAAGCGGGTCAAGGAAAGCGGCCACATCGGCAAGGCCAACCTGACGTGGAAACCCAGTGATACCGCGATGCTGTACCTCACCTGGTCGGAGGGCTTCCGCCCCGGCGGCATCAATCGCCGCGGCACCCTGCCGCCCTACCTGTCGGACTACCTGACCAACTACGAGTTCGGCTGGAAGACGTCGTGGTTCGAGAACCGGCTGCGCTTCAACGGCTCGGTGTTCCGCCAGGAATGGAAGGACTTCCAGTTCAGCATCCTCGGCGCGAACGGTTTGACCGAGATCAAGAACGCCAACCAGGCGCGCATCAATGGCGCCGAGTTCGAGCTGGACTGGGCCGCCAGCTACAACCTGCAGGTCACCGCAGGCGCGGCGTTCTACGATGCCAAGCTGACGGCGAACTATTGCGGTGCAGTCCGTCCGTCGAATAGCCAACCGATCACGGACTGCCCGCCTGGCAGCATCGTCGAAGGCATCGAATTTCCCGATGGCCCGGAAGCGCCCAGCGGCACGCGCCTGCCGGTCACGCCGAAGTTCAAGGGCAACCTGGTCGCGCGCTACACCTTCGACGTGGCCGGTTTCGAGGCGCACGTGCAGGGTGCGGCGGTGCACGTCGGGCAGCGCACGTCTGACCTGCGGCTGGTCGAACGCGACATCCTCGGCGACCTCGACGCCTATACCGTCGCCGATGTCTCCGCCGGCTTCGGCAAGGACGACTGGTCGGTGGAGGTCTACGTCAACAACCTGTTCGACGAGCGCGCCCAGCTGCAGCGGTTCACGCAGTGCGGCGAGCGGGTCTGCGGCAATCGCCCCGACGACGAGCCCGCGTATCCGGTGCCGCCCGAGTATGCCGGCGGGCAGGTGTACACGCTGACCAACCAGCCACGCACGATCGGCGTGCGCTTCTCGCAGAAGTTCTGATCCGGCCATCCCTCCCCCGACGGGCGGGGGAGGGTGTCGCCGGCCACGCGCGCGGGTTCGCGTCGCGCCCCCTGCCTCAGCCGATCGACAGCGCCTTGTCCTTGCGCTCGGCCAGCCGCTTCTCGAGGTAGTGGATGTTCTGGCCGCCGGCCTGGAAGCCGCTGTCGGCCATGATCCGCTGCTGCAGCGGGATATTGGTCTTGATGCCGTCGACCACCATCTCCGAGAGCGCCACGCGCATGCGTGCGATCGCCTGCGCGCGGTCGGCACCGTGCACGATGAGCTTGCCGATCATCGAATCGTAGTTCGGCGGCACCGCATAGCCTTCGTAGATGTGCGAGTCCACGCGCACGCCGGGGCCGCCGGGCACGTGGAAGTGCTGGATCAGGCCGGGCGAGGGCAGGAAGGTCTCGGGGTCCTCGGCATTGATGCGGCATTCGATGGCGTGGCCGGTGAGCACGATGTCGCTCTGCTTGATCGACAGCTTCTGGCCCGAGGCGATCTTCAGTTGTTCGCGCACCAGGTCGATGCCGGTCACCATCTCGGTGACCGGGTGCTCCACCTGGATGCGGGTGTTCATCTCGATGAAGTAGAAGCGGCCGTTCTCGTAGAGGAACTCGAACGTGCCGGCGCCGCGGTAGCCGATGCGGATGCAGGCTTCCACGCAGACTTTGCCGATCTCGGCGCGCTGTTCCGGGGTGATGCCGGGTGCGGGCGCTTCCTCCACCACCTTCTGGTGGCGGCGCTGCATCGAGCAGTCGCGCTCGCCGAGGTGGATCGCGTTGCCCTGGCCGTCGGCGAGCACCTGGATCTCGACGTGGCGCGGGTTCTCCAGGAACTTCTCCATGTAGACCATGTCGTTGCCGAACGCGGCCTTGGCTTCCTGCTTGGTGGTGGCGATGGCGTTGGCCAGCGCGGCCTCGGTGTGCACCACGCGCATGCCGCGCCCGCCGCCGCCGCCGGCGGCTTTCACGATCACCGGGTAGCCGATCTCGGCCGCGATCTTCAGGTTGGTCGGCGTGTCGTCGCCGAGCGGGCCGCCGCTGCCGGGCACGCAGGGCACGCCGGCCTCCTTCATCGCGCGGATCGCCTCGACCTTGTCGCCCATCAGTCGGATGGTGTCGGCCTTGGGCCCGATGAAGATGAAACCGGATTGTTCGACGCGTTCGGCGAAGTCGGCGTTCTCGCTGAGGAAGCCGTAGCCGGGGTGGATCGCCTGCGCGTCGGTGACCTCGGCCGCGGCGATGATGCTGGCCATGTCGAGGTAGCTCTTCGGCGACGGCGCCGGGCCGATGCAGACCGACTCGTCGGCCATCGCGACGTGCTTGAGGTTGCGGTCGACGGTGGAGTGCACCGCGACCGTGCGGATGCCGAGCGCGTGGCACGCGCGCAGGATGCGCAGCGCGATTTCGCCACGGTTGGCGATGACGACTTTGTCAAGCATGGGATTGGGGAATCGGGAATGGGGAATAGGGAAAAGCGGCGATCATTTCTCACCTCGTTTCTGCAGAGCGTTCATGAGGGCGGTCAGTCGCGCAAACACGGTGTCGATGAGGCGATCCGTGTCGGAAAGGTCGCTTGTATAACCGAGGCGCCGCGCAATCTGCAGGTGAGTGCTGACCTCGGAGAGTGAGCCGCGTGCGATGGACAGGAACCGAACGTATTCCGGAGTGGAACGTCTTGCCGCGCCCTCGGCGATGTTGGCGGGAACGCTGATCACGGCGCGTCGCGCCTGAGCAGTCAGCCCAAAGCGTTCCGAATCCGGAAAGGCGGCGGATAGCCTGTAGATCATTTCCACGAGATCCATCGAATCCCGCCAGACGTCCAGGCGTTCATGGGCCCGCTTCTGCGATTCCCCATTCTCCACTCCCGAATCCCGGTTTCAATCAGCCGATCACGAACAGCGGCTGGTCGAACTCCACCGGCTGGCCGCTCTCGGTGAGGATCGCGAGCACGGTGCCGGAGGTGTCGGCCTCGATCGGGTTGAACATCTTCATCGCTTCGATGATGCCCAGCGTCTCGCCGGCCTTGACCGACTGGCCGACGGTGACGAACGCGGGTTTGTCGGGCGAGGGCGAGGCGTAGTAGGTGCCGACCATCGGCGACTTCACCACGTGGCCCGGCGGCAGGGCGGAGCCGGCGGGCTCGGCGGGGCGGCCGCCGGTGGCGCCGTCGACC
>JAIUOJ010000148.1 GCA_020161335.1 Pseudomonadota bacterium | reverse complement strand
GGGGTGGCCGCGACCGTGCGCGACCTGCGCGGCGTGCGCCAGGACGTGCTGCTGCGCGAGGTGCGCAGCGAGGGCTTCCTCGACTACGCCGGCGCGGTGCGCGTGCGCCCGCCGGACACGCTGGCGTTCGAGGTGCAGGTGGTCCGCGCGGGCGCGGCGCCGGCGACGCTGCGCTTCAGCCGCGACCTGTTCCCCTGACCGGCGGCGTCGCCGTCCCGCGCAGCGCGAGCGTGCTGACCGTGCCGCGGCCGGGCACCGATTCGATCCGCAGGCCCCAGCCGAGGTGCTCGCACAGGCGCCCCAGCAGGTCCATGCCGATGCCGCCGCCGGCGCGTTCGCCGTGGCGCGCGATCTGCGCGTAGATCCGGCTGATCTCCTCGGGGGTCATGCCGTGGCCGGGATCGTGGATGGTGATCGTGGCGTCGGCCGAAAGCTGCACGCGGATCTCGCCCTGGTCGCTGTTCTCGATCGCGTTGCGCAGCAGGTTGCCGATCGCCGCCTGCACCACCGCGATCGGCAGGTGCACCGTGCACGGCGCCAGCCGGTCGGCGCTGAGCACGAGGTCCTTGCCGCGGGTGAGGTAGCGGTGGTCGTCGATGATCTCCGGGATCAGCTCGTGCAGCGGCACGTGGTCGCTGATCTTCGACAGCCGGCCCGGGTCCTTGGCGAGCACCAGCAACAGCGAGATCAGCTGCTCCACGTCGCGCACGGTGCGATGCGCGCGCTGCACCTGGTTCTGCGCCGCGGCCGGCAGCCCGGGCTGGGCCAGCGCCAGTTCCAGCGCACCGGCGATGACCGCCATCGGCGTGCGCAGTTCGTGGCTGGCGGTGTCGATGAACACGCGCTCGCGCTCGACGAAGCGCTCGTGGCGCCCGAGGTAGTCGTTGAGTGCGCCGGCGATCACCGCCAGCTCCGAGCTGGCGTCGTCGGGCAAGGCGACGCGCTGGTCGCTGTGGTCGGGCTCGAGCCGGGCGATGTCGCCGGCCATGTCCGTGAGCGGGCGCAGCGCGCGACGCAGGCCGAGCGAGGCCAGCAGGCCCAGCGCCAGCACCAGCGCGACCGCGGTACCGAGCACGAACAGCGTCAGCAGGTCCTCGCGATGCTCCAGGTCCGTGATGTCCAGCACCAGGGTGTAGCGCGCGCCGTCGACGTGGCGTGCCAGCACCAGCACCTCGCGCGTGCCCAGCATCATTTCGTCGTGGATGCCGTCGGGCAGCGCGGCCAGCGCCGGCGGCGGCGGACGCCCGTCGCCGTTGCGGTACAGCTGCAGGCCTTCGGTGTCGGTCCAGCGGTAGGACGGGTCCTCCCGGCTGCGCTGCAGGTGGTGGTTGAGCTCGGTCTCCAGCAGCGAGTCCCAGATCAGGCGCTCGGCGAACTCGTTGACGAGGTAGCCATGCACGAACACCGCGACGGTCAGCAGCAGGGCGTAGCCCGCGAGCCAGAACTGGATCCGCTTCTGCAGGCTGCGCCTATGCGCCATCGTGCGGGTCCGCGTGGACCAGCCCCAGGCGGTAGCCGGTGCGCGGCAGGGTATGCACGAGCTTGGTCGCGAACGGCCCGTCCACGCTGCGGCGCAGTTCGTACACGTGCGAGCGCAGCATGTCGCCGTCGGGCGGGTCGTCGCCCCACAGCGCCTGTTCGAGCCGTTCCCGCGTGACCGTCGCCGGACTGGCCTGCATCAGCACTTCCAGCAGCTTGCGGCAGGCCGGGTACAGGTGCAGCCGTTGGCCGGCACGGGTGGCCTCCAGGGTGTCCAGGTCCAGGCGCAGGTCGTGCACCTCCAGCACGTTGCGCCGGCTGCGTCCGCGCGCGCGCGCCAGCAGCGCCTCCAGCCGCACCTCGAGCTCGGGCAGGGCGAAGGGTTTGGTGAGGTAGTCGTCGGCCCCGGCGCGGAAGCCGACGATCTTGTCCGGCAGTTCGTCGCGCGCGGTGAGCATGATCACCGGCACGCCGGAGCCATGCTCGTTGCGCAGCCGGCGCAGCAGCCCCGGGCCATCCAGCCGCGGCAGCATCCAGTCGAGGACCACCACGTCGTAGGGATGGCTGACCGCGAGGTGCAGGCCGGTGATCCCGTCCGGCGCGGCATCGAGCACGTGGCCGCGCGCCTCGAAGTACTCGAACAGGTTGGCCGTGAGGCTGCGGTTGTCCTCGACCACCAGCAAACGCATCGTCGACCGCTCCGGACCAGGCGGCCGCGACGCGGCCAGGGAAGCGCCAGACTGCCACGGGCGCCGTCGGAATGCTGTCGAAGGCGGGCAATCGGCGCGGGATCCGGTCGGCACGTCGCGCGGCTCCGACAGTTCTTCGACCGTCGCCGCGGATGATGTGTGCTCCGCCGCCGCGCCGCCACGCCACGCCATGTCCCCGCGCCCGTCTTCCGCGGCCTTCCTGCTGACGGCCCTGCTGGTCGCGCTCGCACTGTTCGCCGGGCTGGGGCTGCGCGACCCGTCGCCGCCGGACGAGCCGCGCTTCGTGCTCGCGGCGCAGCACATGGTGGCGTCGGGCGACTGGATGTTCCCGCGCCGCGGCAGCGAGCTGTACGCGGAGAAGCCGCCGACCTTCATGTGGCTGCAGGCGGCGTCCTACACGCTGGTCCGCGATTGGCGCCTGGCCTTCCTGCTGCCGTCCTGGCTCGCGGCGATGCTGGCCCTGGCGCTGGCGTGGGACCTGGCGCGTCGACTGTGGGGCCGCGACGCCGCGTGGCATGCCGCGCTGGCCCTGTTCGTGTGCGTGCAGTTCGGCCTGCAGGCCAAGCGCGCGCAGATCGACATGGTGCTGGTGGCGATGACCACGCTGTCGCTGTATGCGCTGTGCCGCTACATCCTGCTGCAGCGCGACTGGCGCTGGCTGGCGCTGGGCACGTTCGCCGCCGGGCTGGGCACGGTGACCAAGGGCGTGGGGTTCCTGCCGCTGCTGCTGTGCCTGCCCTGGTGGATCGTGCGCGGGCGCTGTGCGGAACGGGCCGGGCGCACGCCGCGGCCGTGGCTGCACGCGCTGGCCGGCGTCGCCGGTTTCGTCGCCGGCGCCGGCGTCTGGCTGGTGCCGATGCTGGCGGCGGTCCACGCCAGTGCCGATCCGGCGCTGCACGCGTACGCGCGGGAAATGCTGCTCAAGCAGACCGGCACGCGCTATGCGAATGCCTGGCACCACCTCAAGCCGGCCTGGTACTACCTGCAGGTGGTCGCGACGCTGTGGCTGCCCGGCGCGCTGCTGTTGCCGTGGCTGCTGCCGGCCTGGTGGCGGCGGCTGCGCCGGCGTGATCCGCGCTTCGTGCTGCTGCTGGGGTGGAGCGTGCTGGTGCTGGTGTTCTTCAGCCTCAGCCCGGGCAAGCGCGAGGTCTACATTTTCCCGGCGCTGCCGGCGCTGTGCATCGCGGCCGGCCCGTTGCTGCATGGCCTGCTGCGCCGGCGCGGCGTGGCGCGCGTGCTCGCCGGCTGGCTGGCGTTGCTGGCGGTGGCCGGGCTGGGGTTCGGCGCGGCCCTGCTGGCCGGGCCACCGGCTGCGCTGCTGGACACCGCCGCGCGGCGCGGCATCGACGGCCCCACCCTGCACCTGCTTGGCCTGTGGCTGCTGGCCTTCGGCGTCGTGGTCGCGGCGATCGTGGCGTGGAGCCGCCTGCGCCGCGCTGGCACCGGGGTGGTGCTGGCGACGGCCGCCCTGTGGGCCACCTATGGCCTGGGCCTGCTGCCGGCGCTGGACGCCGACAGTTCGGCGCGCGCGCTGATGCACGACGTCGGCGCGCGCATCGGACCGGACGCGCAGCTGGGCCTGCTGGCCTGGCGCGAACAGCACCTGCTGCAGGCCGATCGCGCGGCCGTGGACTTCGGCTTCAAGCGCAGCTGGCAGGACCAGTGGCGGGCCGCCGGACCGTGGCTGGCCGCGGCCCCGGGACGGCGCTGGCTGTTCGTCCTGGAGGAAGCGCTGGGCCCCTGCGTGGAGCGCGCCGGCGCGCAGCGCGTCGGGCAATCCAACCGCCGCACCTGGTGGCTGGTGCCGGGCACGGCGATGCGACCGGATTGCGATCCCGCCGCCACCGCCGGGGTCGAGCCGCCGCCCGACTGAGTGCGGCCGGCCGCGCGGCAACGGCTTAACGCGCTTCCGACACGCCTCCGACCGCGCTCCGACAGGGGCGCGCGCAGGCTGCGCGCACCGGCGTCGCCCTTTCCCCTCCGAGCATCGCGTGAGCCTGTCGTCGAACCCCATGCCGACCGTCGCCCGGCCCGACCCCTCGGCGGCGCCGTTGCTGTCGATCGTCATTCCCGTGTTCAACGAGCGCGAGAACATCGTGCGCCTGCTTGAGGAGATCGCCGCCGTGCCGCATCTGCCGGCGCACGAGGTGCTGTGCGTCGACGACTGCTCCGATGACGACACCCTGCCCGTGCTGCTGGCCGCGCGCAGCGCGCACCCGCGCCTGCGGGTGCTCGCGCACCGCCGGCGCAGCGGCCAGAGCGCGGCCGTGCGCAGCGGCGTGAAGGCTGCGCGTGGCGCGTGGATCGCCACGCTCGACGGCGACGGCCAGAACGACCCCGCCGACATCCCCACCCTGCTCGCCGCGCGCGGCGACGCGGCGCCCGGCGTGCGCCTGTTCGCCGGCTGGCGCACGCAGCGCAAGGACAGCGGCAGCAAGCGTTGGGCTTCGCGCTGGGCCAACCGCATCCGCGCCTCGCTGCTGCGCGACGCCACCCCGGACACCGGCTGCGGGATCAAGCTGTTCGAACGCGAGGCTTTCCTCGACCTGCCCGCGTTCGACCACATGCACCGCTACCTGCCGGCGCTGATGCAGCGCGCCGGCTGGCAGACGCTGAGCGTGCCGGTCGGCCACCGCCCGCGCGTGGCCGGCGTGTCGAAGTACAACAACCTCGCCCGCGCCTGGGTCGGCGTGTCCGACCTCGCGGGCGTGCTGTGGTTGCTCCGCCGCGGCCGCATCGCCGCAGCGGGCGCCGTCGAAACCGGAGCCATCGATGGACTGGATGAACCGCGAGATCGTCGGGCTGGCCTGGACCGGCCTGCACATGACGCCGTGGAAACTGATCGGCCTGACCGGCGCGCTGATGTTCGCGGCGCGCTGGCTGGTGCAGTTCCTCGCCTCCCGTAGCGCCGGCCGCCCGGTCATCCCGCGCGCCTTCTGGGTGATGAGCCTGGCCGGCAGCGCGATGACGCTGGCCTACTTCGCGTGCTCGGCCAAGCAGGACGCCGTGGGCGTGCTGCAAAACCTGTTCCCGGCGTTCACCGCCGCCTACAGCCTCTATCTCGACCTGCGCACCCGCGGCGGCCGCCAGCCGCTCGCGCGCGACGCCGTCGACCGCGCCGCTAACCCGGCTTCGACGCCCACGCGCGGATGATCGCGGCGATCGCCCGTACGCCGTCGGTCAGCGCCGCCGGCCCGGGCTGCAGGATCAGCGGCGACTTGATCTCGTGCAGTTCGCCGTCGCGCACCGCGGGGACCGCGTCCCAGCCCGGGCGCGCGGCCACCTTCTCGGGCCGGAACTTCTTGCCGCACCACGAGCCGAGGATGATGTCCGGCGCGCGCGCGACCACCGGATCGCCATTGGCAAGGATGCGCGCCTTCGCCAGTGGTTCGAGCGAACGCTCGGGGAACACGTCGTCGCCACCGGCGATGCGCACCAGTTCGGCGACCCAGCGGATGCCGGTGATGATGGGTTCGTCCCATTCCTCGACGTAGACCTTCGGCCGACGCGGCAGCGCCGCCGCCTCGCGCCCGATGGCGTCGAGTCCACGCTGCAGTTCGTCCGCATACGCATTCGCGCGCCCGGCCGCGCCCACCAGCGCGCCGAGCCGCCGCACGTAGTCGAGGATGCCGTCTACGCTGCGATGGTTGGAGATCCAGACTTCCACGCCACGCCGCACCAGCTCGGCGGCGATGTCGGCCTGGATGTCCGAGAAGCCGACCACGAAATCCGGTTCGAGCTTCAGGATCTCGTCGATCTTCGCGCTGGTGAAGGCGCTGACCTTCGGCTTTTCCCTGCGTGCCCGCGGCGGGCGCACGGTGAACCCGCTGATGCCGACGATGCGGTCCTGTTCGCCGAGGGCATACAGCACCTCGGTCGGTTCCTCGGTGAGGCAGACGATGCGGTTCGGCCCCGGGGGCCGATGTGATGGGTGATTCGTGGTCGGGGATGGGTAGAAGCGTTCGCTCGTGCGCCGTTCCGGATCCCCAGCCACGAATCCCGAATCCCGGCCTTTCACGGATACAGCATCCGCTTGCGGCATTGCCCGGTGCAGTCGAACTCGTACAGCCAGCGCTCGTGCAGGCGGAACTGCGCGCCGTACCAGAACTCGATGCGATCCGGGCGCACGCGCAGTCCGGTCCAGCGCGGCGGGCGCGGCACGTTGCGGCCGGCGAACTCCTGTTCCAGTTCGTCGACCCGGCGCTCGAAGGCGTCGCGCGAAGCCAGCGTCTCCGACTGCTTGGAGGCCCAGGCGCCGAGCTGGCTCACCCGTGGCCGGCTGGCGAAGTAGGCGTCGGCCTCGGCCTCGTCGACGATCGCGACCGAGCCCTCCACGCGCACCTGCACGCCGTTGCGCACGCGCGGCCAGTGGAACAGCAGCGCGGCCTGCGGATTGGCCTGCAGCTCGCGCCCCTTGCGGCCGTCGAGGTGGGTGTAGAACACGAAGCCGCGCTCGTCGTGCGCCTTGAGCAGCACCGTGCGCGCGGAGGGCTTGCCGTCGCGGCTGGCGGTGGCCAGCGTCATCGCGGTGCGGTCGGGTTCGCCCGCGGCCAGCGCCTCGGCGAACAGCGCATCGAACGTGGACAGGGCTTCGGCTTGCAGGTCGGCGCAGTTCATTGCGCTATTGTGGCGCGATGGCCCCCGCCGCGCATCCTGCCCCGCCGCATGGCTACGCGGCGCCGTTCGTCGCCGGCGTGCTCGACGACGCGCTGGCCCACGGCGCGCGCATCCTCGGCGTGTCCGGTCTGCAGGGCACCGGCAAGTCGACCCTGGCCGCGCAACTGGTCGAAGCCGCCGCCGGGCGCGGCGTGCGGGCCGTGGCGCTGTCGCTGGACGATGCCTACCTCGATCGTCCTGCGCGACAGCGGCTGGCGCGCGACGTGCACCCGCTGCTGGCCACGCGCGGACCGCCCGGCACGCACGACGCCGCCCTCGCCTGCGCCACACTCGACGCGCTGCGCGCCGGCGACGCGGTGCGCCTGCCTGCCTTCGACAAGCTCGGCGACCGGCGCCTGCCGCCGGACCAGGAGCGCACGGTACGCGGCGTCGATCTCGTGGTGTTCGAAGGCTGGTGCGTCGGCACGCCTGCGGAACCGGCCGCGGCGCTGGCTGAACCGGTGAACGCGCTGGAACGCGACGAAGACCCGGACGGCACCTGGCGCCGGTTCTGCAACGACGCGCTCGCGCGCGAGTACCCGGCGCTGTGGCGGCGCATCGACCGGCTGCTGTTCCTGCAGCCGCCGGGGTTCGACATCATCCCGGCCTGGCGCTGGCAGCAGGAGCAGGCGTTGCAGGCACGCGAGCCCGCGCGCACGGGCATGAGCCGCGCCGGGGTCGAACGCTTCGTCCAGCACTACGAACGCGTCAGCCGGCAGGCGCTGCGCACCCTGGCGGTGCGGGCCGACGTAGTGGTGCCGCTCGATGCGGAACGCAGGCCGGTCGCGTGAGGTCCGGTTGCCGACGATGCGGTCAGCCGCACTTCGCGTAGGGCGAACCCGCGAGGTAGGGCCGGTACTTGTCCGGCAGCTTCGGGCCACCGGCGTAGTCGAAGTCGGCGGCCTGCAGGGTCATCCGC
>JAIUOJ010000147.1 GCA_020161335.1 Pseudomonadota bacterium | reverse complement strand
CGTGCCTTGGGGGAAGGCGGGGAGGGGCTGCGCGCGGCGAGCGTCGCGTCGCGCCACAGATGGATCACCGCGTAGCCGCGCCACGGGCGCCAGTCGCTGGCGCGTGCGAGCAGCGCCTTCGCGGTGAGGCGCGTGCCGTTGCCGGGCAGGTGCTTCTGCAGCACCAGGTCCTCGGCGGGGAAGGCGTCGGGATGTCCGAGCGCGCGCAGCGCGATGTACTGCGCCGTCCACGGCCCGATGCCGGGGAGCGCGGTCCAGCGCTCGACCATGTCGTCGAGCGTGCGCTCGGCGCGGAAATCCACGCGTCCCTCGGCGAGCGCGATGGCGATACCGCGGATCGTCGCGGCCCGCGCGGTGGTCAGGCCGACGCCGCCGAGGTCGGCATCGGCGATGACGTCCGGCGCCGGGAACGCGTGGTGCAGGCCCAGCGCGGAAAACGCGTCCGGCAGCGGCGCGCCGAAGCGCTGCGCCAGCCGCGACGTGATCGTGCGCGCGGCGGCCACGCTGACCTGCTGCCCGACCACGGCGCGCACCGCGATCTCGAAACCGTCCCAGCCGCTGGGCAGGCGCAACCCGGGACGCTTGCGCAGCAGTGGGCGCAGGCGCGCGTCGCGTGACAGCACCGCCGAAATCGCGCGCGGATCCGCATCGAGGTCGAACATGCGGCGCACGCGCTCGACCACGCCGAGCAGGCGCGCCGGCGGCACGTCGTGCAGCTCCAGCATCAGCGCATGCACGTCGCCGCGCGGCGCGCGCACGCGCAGCCAGCCCGGCGCCGAAGCGTCGCCGACCACGCGCAAATAGCTGTCGGCATCGACCACCTCCACGCCGGGCAGCGCGCGCCCGCGCAGGAAATCGAGCATCGCCGCGAAATCGTAGGGTGGACGGTAGTTCAGCCGCAGCGACAGCGTCCCGCTGGCGGCCGGTTCGCGCTTGCGCACATCGCGCGGCGCCATGCCGTAGGCCTCGAGGAACGTGGCGTTGAAGCGGCGCAGGCTGCCGAATCCCGCCGCCAGCGCCACTTCGGTGACCGGCAGGCCGGTTTCGGTCAGCAGCTGCTTGGCGAACAGCAGGCGCCGCGTGCCGTGCACGCCGATCGGTGATGCGCCAAGGCGGTCGACGAACAGCCGTCGCAGCTGGCGTTCGCCGACATGCACGCGATCGGCCAGCGCCGACAGTGGCTGCTCCGCCAGCAGGCCCTGGTCGATCAGCTTGAGGGCGCGGGCGACGGTGTCGTCGCCACGCCGCCAGGCGCCATCGGCGGGCGACAGCTCCGGCCGGCAGCGCAGGCAGGGCCGGTAGCCGTCCGCCTCCGCCGAAGGCGCATTCGGGTAGTAGCGGACATTGCTCGCCTTGGGCGCCGGCGCCGGGCAGGTGGGCCGGCAATAGATGCCGGTGCTGCGGACCGCGGTGAAGAACAATCCGTCGAACCGCGGATCGCGGCTCAGCCGGGCGCGTTCGCAGATGCTGGGGTCGGGCAGTGCGCTCGCGGCGGTGGTGACGGGGGGCATGGGGGCAGTCTAGCGCCGGCGCCCGGGCCGGACTCGCCGTTTTCGGACATTGCTGCGCGGCACGCCACGGGCGCGTTCAGTCGCCGCAGGGATCGAGCGCGCGCGCCCGTCCGTCGGCCTCCACCTCGAACGTGCAGGCCACGTCCCGGCCCGCGGCATACACGTGCGCACCCGCCAGTTCGACGCGCAGCGCGTCGCCGCTGGCCTCCAGCCGGGGCACGCCGAGCGCGAGCATGCCCGGCTCGACCAGGGTGCGCGATCTCGCCACCGTCCACGCCGCCCGCTCGTCGTCGGAGGGCAGCAGCCATTGCGCGACGACGCGCGTCGAAACGTGCTCGAAGCCTTGCGCCACGACCACCACGCGCAGGCGCCCGGCCGCGCCCGACGGCCAGTCGCGGCTGGCGATGGCCACCACGTCGGCGTCCGCCAGCGGGGCGCGCGGCTCGTCGCCGGCGACGGCCGGTATCGAGGCCGCGATGCCCGCGAGGAGCAGCGCGGCCAGGTGGACGCGGGGAGGCCGTCGCCGGTGTCTCGCGGCGGTGTCAAGGCGGCTCATCGCGCCGCGGACTCGCGCAGCGCCGGCAACAGCGCGTCGATGCGGCCGTCGTTCGGCGCCGGCGTGATGCCCAGCAGGTGGGCGAGCAGTGGATAGATGTCGACGTTGTCGAACGGCGGCAGCGTGACGCCCTGGCGGAACGACGGGCCGCGCGCCACGAACATCGCGCGCATCGCCGGGTCGAGGTTGTCGAAGCCGTGCTCGCCGCGCACGCGCGCGTGGCGACGCCGCGGCTCCTGCGCAAACAGGTACCAGCCCGGGTCGGGCACGCACAGGATCGGCGGCACCCGCGGGTGCGTGCCGAACTGCCAGTGCGGGGGCATCGCCCCGCGCGCGTGGCAGGCATGGTGCGCATGCCGGCCGACTAGGCCCGCCACCTCCGCTTCGCGGCCGGGCTTCGGGAAGATGCCGATCACCATCGTCCCGACCACGTCATAGGCATCGCGCGGCACCCGCGGGTCGAGCCAGTCGACATGCGCCGGCGGCACGTCCTGCATGCCGTGGTCGGACAGCACGATCACGTCGACCGACGACTCCAGCCCGCGCGCGCGGATGCCCGCGAGCAGGCGCGCCAACCCCGCGTCGATGTCACGGCGCGCGCGCATGGCTTCGCCGGACGTGGCGCCATGTGCATGCGCGGCCACGTCGTAGAACTGCAGGTAGTCCATTACCAGTTGCGGCCGCTCGCCGGCGGGCAGGTCCAGCCAGGCCAGCACCTGGTCGACGTGCGCCTCCATGCCGCGATCGCCATCGAATGGCAGCATCCGCGCCGGCACGCGCGGATCGGCGGGGTCCTGTCCGCCCACCCAGGCCAGCACCGCGCTGCGACCGCCCTGGCGCTGCAGCGTGGCCCAGATCGGCTCGCCGCCGTACCAGCGGCCTTCGGTGCCGTTGGTCTTGGAGTGGTAGTCGCCGTAGGCGGCGTCACGCAGGTAGTTGCCGACGATCCCGTGGTGGTCCGGGCGCAGCCCGGTCGCCAGCGTGTAGTGGTTCGGGAACGTCAGCGTGGGGAAGGAGGGCGTGAGCCACTGCGCGTGCACGCCGTCGCGGGCGAGGCGATCGAGCGTCGGCATCGAGCCGTCGCCCACGGTGCTGGCGGGCAGGCCGTCCACCGACAGCACGACGACCGCGTGCGGCGTGGCGTCGCGGGCTGGGCCGGTGGTACTGCACGCGGCGAGGCAGAGCGCGAACAGGCACGCGACCAGCGCGGCCGGGATCGAGGATCGGGATCGAGGCGGCATGCGCCCGATGATACGCAATCGGCATGGCGTGCAGCGTGGCCGCCGGCACCGATGGCGGCAGGGATCCCGCGCGCAGCCCGGCACGGTCGGCACGGAGGCCATGACTTCCGTGCGATGCCGGCGAGGACCGCCGGTGCGACAGTCGTGGCACGTATCGGAGGCCTGTCGATGTACCTGCGGACGATCCTTGCCACCTGCCTGGTCGCCGGGTTCGCCCTGCCTTCGCCGGCCGCCGCGCAGCAGCCAGCGGCGCCTGGACCCAGGCTGAGCGCGGCCGAATGCGAGGTCTGGGCGCGCGAACTGGGATTCGCGCAGTCGGTGGCCGGGCACGATGCCGCCGCGTTCCGCGAGCACCTGCACGAGGACGTGGTGTTTGGCGCCCAGTCACCCGAACCGCAGCGTGGGCGCGACGCCGTCCTCGCCGCATGGGCGGGCATCCTCGACGGCAGCGCGGTCGTGCTGCGCTGGTACCCGACCAGGGTAGTGCTCGACGGCAGCGGCGAGCTGGCGTATTCCAGCGGTCCGGCGCTGTACGAGAAGACCGGGACGCAGGGGCCCGAGTACCGGCTTGGCGCGTTCCAGTCGGTCTGGCGCCGCGACGGAGACGGCGCCTGGCGCGTGGTGTTCGACGATGGCATCAGGCCGCAGCCGGCGACGGCGCAGGAGGCCGAGGCGTTCATGCAGCAGCAGGCACGCTGTCCACAAGGCTGACGACGGTCTGAATCGGGACTGCGTGAAGCATTGAATCCGCGCGGCGCGCGCGTATGTTGCGGATTGGCATTCGCCAGCTTCCACGCGAGGTACCCCATGAAACGACATCTCCTGGCCGCCCTGCTTGCCGGCGCCGCGTTCGCGGTGGCCCTGCCCGCCACCACGATGGCGCAGGACGAGCCCGAGGAAGCCGACAGCAGCGCGGCGACGAAGAAGCCCGACGACCGCTTCTGCATCCAGGAAACCGGGTCGCGGATCGTGGCCAGCCGCAACAAGTCGAAGAAGGCCGACAAGGACTGCGTGTCCGCCAACGGCCGCGTCTACACCCGGCAGGACATCGAAAGCACCGGTTCGGTCGACCTCAGGGACGCGCTGCGCCGCCTCGATCCGTCGATCAACTGACGGCACCCGGTCGATCGCGACCGGCCCGACGGAACGCCCGGCTTCGGCCGGGCGTTTTCGTTGGTGGCAGCAGGCGGCGACCGGGCCCGGAGGGCGGGTGGCGAAGCGGTGCGATAATCCGCCCATTGCCCGCAAGGAGCCGCGCATGCCTGCCACCGATCCCCGCAACGACCCGTCCCGCGTCATCCGCGCCCCGCGTGGCAGCACGCTGGCCTGCAGGAGCTGGTTGACCGAGGCGCCGTTCCGGATGCTGCAGAACAACCTCGACGCGGAAGTCGCGGAGGACCCGACGTCGCTGGTGGTCTACGGCGGCATCGGACGCGCCGCGCGCGACTGGGCCTGCTACGACAGGATCCTCGAGACCCTGAAGACGCTTGGCGATGACGAAACCCTGCTGGTGCAGTCGGGCAAGCCGGTGGGCGTGTTCCCCACGCACCCGGACGCACCGCGCGTGCTGATCGCCAACTCGAACCTGGTGCCGCACTGGGCGACGTGGGAGCACTTCAACGAGCTCGACAAGAAGGGCCTGATGATGTACGGCCAGATGACGGCCGGCTCGTGGATCTACATCGGCTCGCAGGGCATCGTGCAGGGCACCTACGAAACCTTCGTCGAGATGGGCCGCCAGCATTACGGCGGTTCACTCAAGGGGCGGTGGATCCTCACCGCCGGCCTCGGCGGCATGGGCGGCGCACAGCCGCTGGCCGCATCGCTGGCCGGCGCATGCAGCCTCAACATCGAATGCCGGCAGACCAGCATCGATTTCCGGCTGAAGACGCGCTACGTCGACGAACAGGCGACCGACCTCGACGACGCGCTCGCCCGCATCGGGAAGTACACGCAAGCCGGCGAGGCCAAATCCATCGCGTTGCTCGGCAATGCCGCGGAGATCCTGCCGCAGTTGGTCGAGCGGGGCGTGCGCCCCGATTGCGTGACCGACCAGACCAGCGCGCACGACCCGGTGCACGGCTACCTGCCCATCGGCTGGACGGTGGAGCAGTGGCTCGTCGAACAGAAGCAGCATCCGGAAAAAGTGCGCGACGCGGCGAAGAAATCCATGCGCACGCACGTCGAGGCGATGCTGGCGTTCCACAAGCAAGGCATCCCGACCGTCGACTACGGCAACAACATCCGCCAGATGGCGCTGGACGAAGGCTGCGCGAATGCGTTCGACTTCCCGGGCTTCGTGCCGGCCTACGTGCGCCCGCTGTTCTGCCGCGGCGTCGGCCCGTTCCGCTGGGTGGCGCTGAGCGGCGATCCTGAAGACATCTACAGGACCGATGCCAAGGTCAAGGCACTCATCCCCGACGACGCGCACCTGCATCGCTGGCTGGACATGGCGCGCGAGCGCATCAGCTTCCAGGGTTTGCCCGCGCGCATCTGCTGGGTGGGGCTGGGGCTGCGCCACAAGCTCGGCCTCGCGTTCAATGAAATGGTGCGCAATGGCGAGCTGAAGGCGCCGGTGGTGATCGGCCGCGATCACCTGGATTCGGGCAGCGTGGCCTCACCCAACCGGGAAACCGAATCGATGCGCGATGGCAGCGATGCCGTCAGCGACTGGCCGCTGCTCAACGCGATGCTCAACGTGGCCGGCGGCGCGACCTGGGTCAGCCTGCACCATGGCGGCGGCGTCGGCATGGGCTACAGCCAGCACAGTGGCGTGGTGATCGTGTGCGATGGCACCGAGGAAGCCGACAGGCGCATCGCGCGCGTGCTGTGGAACGATCCGGGCACCGGCGTGATGCGGCATGCGGATGCGGGGTACGACATCGCGAAGCAGTGCGCGGCGGAGCAGGGCCTGAAGTTGCCGATGGGGTGAGGGTGCCACGACCCCCTCCGGCCAGCGGGCATTCGGAACAGCCGAGGCTTTGCCGGCGCCGCGCGAGGGGATTCGGTCCAGCCGCCGGTTGACCGCTGATGCCGTGATCGTTCCGGAGCATCGGGCCGACGTGTGCGGGCGGGCGCGGAGGCCGGCACGTGGCGGTGCGGCGTTTCGGCTGGTCGGGCATGTGCGCGCTGGACCATGGTCCAGTGTGGCGGCCAGCCGAAAAGGCGCTAGGATGTGTCGGGGACGCGTGGGCTTGGGAGCCGTGCATCGCGTCCGCGCGTTGCCCGGGCATGGAGGGTGCGGGTGCTGGTCGTCCCGTCGACGTGACCTTCCGTAAAGGGGAAATCGCATGTCCAGGCTGTTGCGCGGCGTGATGCTGTTCGGGTTCGGGCTGGGCGCGCCTGCGGTGCAGGCCCAGTCGGCCACCGACGATGCGTGGACGTTCCGCGTCGCGCCCTACCTGTGGGGTTCGTCCAGCGAGGGCCATTTCGCGCATGCGCGGCTGCCGCTGGACATCCACCTGTCGAAGAGTTTCAGCGACACCCTGGAGGAACTCGACCTGGGCGCGATGGGCATGTTCGAGGCGCGCAAGGGCCGCCACGGCCTGCTGGTCGACGGCCAGTACGCGAAGCTGTCGTCCAGCGTGCCGGTTCCGGTGCCGATGGTCGGCGCCACGCTGCCGGTGCAGCTGAAGACGCGCATGGTCTCGGGCCTGTTCGCCTACCGCCATGGCTGGATCGAGAACGAGACCACGCAGGTCGACCTGGTCGCCGGCGTGCGCGTGTGGTCGGCGCGGGTGCGCGTGGCCTACGCGGTGCCCGTGCCGACGCCGCCGCCGATCCCGCAGCAGTATGCCGGCGAGCAGTCGCAGCGCTGGGCCGACCTGCAGGTGGGCGTGAAGGGCCGGCGCGCGTTTTCCAACGGCCTGTTCGTGGGCGGCTGGGCGCTGGTGGGCACCGGCGAATCGGACCTGTCCACCGACCTGATGCTGCTCGCCGGTTACGACCTCAACGAGCGGATGTCGGTGGTGGCCGGCTACCGCCGCCTGTCCACCGACTACGAGACCTCCGGCGGTTTCCGTTTCGACAACACCATGCAGGGGCCGGGACTTGGCCTCGAATACAGGTTCTGAGCGCCGCAGACGCGTCGATTCCCGCAATCACAGGAGAGCTGTCATGGCAATCGCATGCAGGACCGTATGCGCGGCGCTGATCGCCGCGGGCGTGTGGTGTCTCCCGACGACGTCGGCATGGGCGGCGCAGGCCGACGCGCGCCTGCTCGACGCCGCGCGTGCCGAACAGCCGGTGGTGATCGACACCCTGCGCGACCTGGTGACGATCGAGTCGGGCTCGACCGACCATGCCGGGCTGGCCACGTTGATGGCCTACCTCGAAGGCCGCCTGCAGGCCCTCGGCGCGAAGGTGGACCGCATCGATTCCGCCGTCGGTGGTCCGGACCTCGTGCGCGGCACCTTCACCGGCCGGGGCGCGTTGAAAGTGATGCTGATCGCGCATGCGGACACGGTGTACGACGCGGGC
>JAIUOJ010000146.1 GCA_020161335.1 Pseudomonadota bacterium | reverse complement strand
CGGTCGACCGAGAAGCTGCGCAGCGCCTCGCGCTCGTGGTCCCAGGCGTCGAGGTACCAGTTGTCGCGGTAATGGGTGATGCGCTGCGGCGACACCGTGCGCCGGGTCTTCTCGTCGGTGGAGCGCGCGCGGTACTCGAACGCCAGCTGCTTGCGCTGCAGCACCGCCGAGCACACGGCGCGGAACACGTGCTCGTCCATGCGCCGGCCGCGGTGCGGGATCACGCGCACGCGCTCGACCGGCCAGCGCTTGCCCGCGGCGTGTTCGGCCAGCAGCTTGTCGATGCGCGACTGCAGCGGCGCCAGCGCGCCAGACAGCACCCCGCCGCTGCTGCGCGCGAGCAATTGTTGCGCGGCCAGCAGCGCATGCAGCTCGTCGGAGTTCAGCCACAGCCCGGGCAGCTCGAAGCGCCCGCCCTCGTCGGCGTCGTAGCGGAAGCCGGCCTCGCCGTCGCCAACCACCGGCGCCATCAGCGCATCGCGCAGGAACGCGAGGTCGCGGTAGACGGTGGCGCGCGAACACTCCAGCTCGTCCTGCAGCCGGACCACCGTCACCGGGTAGCGCGAGGTCTTGAGGATGCGGTGCAGCGAGAGGATGCGTTCGTATCGGTCCATGGCCGGATTATGCCGCTCCGGACGCCGCTTGGCGTCGTCACGTGGTGCCCGCCGGCCGGGCCCGTGCGGCGGTGCTCGTCCCGACGCGGATTTGCGGCGATCGGCCGGGCCCTGCACCATGCACGCCTCTTGCAGGGAGGCATGGCGGGCGTGATGCCGGATTCGACGGGACACAACGCGGGACGGGACGGGGCGGGCCGGCGCGGCGCGGATGCCCGGCGGCGCGCCGCCGCACGGGCCGGCGCTCGCCCCGCCCTGCCGCCCAGGGAGGTGCCATGGATCTGTGGCTGACCCTCGCGATCATGGTCGGGGCGATTTATCTGTTCGTCACCGAGAAGGTGCGGGTGGATGTGGTGGCGCTGCTGGTGATGACGGCGCTGCTGGTGACCGGCGTGGTGACCCTGCCCGAGGCGCTGTCGGGTTTCAGCAACCAGGCCACGATCATGGTCGCGGCGATGTTCGTGCTCAGCGCCGCGCTGCAGCGCAACGGCGCGCTGGTGGCGATCGGCGAGGTGCTGTCGAAGATCAAGTGGCAGTGGCTGTTCATGCTGCTGATGCTGGTGCTGGTGTCGTGCGTGGCGGCCTTCGTCAACAACACCGCGACCGTCGCCGTGTTCCTTCCCCTGGTCCTCGCCGCCAGCACCGCCAACCGCTGGGCGCCCTCGAAGTTCCTGATCCCGCTGTCGTACATGTCGCAGGCGGCCGGCGTGTGCACCCTGATCGGCACCTCGACCAACCTGCTGGTCGATTCGATGGCGCGCGATGCGGCGGGCGTGGGCTTCACCCTGTTCGAGTTCGCGCCGCTGGGCATCATCTTCGTCGGCATCGCGATGGTGTACCTGATGACGGTCGGTCGCTGGCTGCTGCCCGACCGCGGCATCCCCGGCAGCGACGAAACCGAACACGTCGGCCGCTACGTCGCCGAACTGCTGGTGCCGGAGGACTCGCCCGCCATCGGCCTGCGCCGCGAACAGGTCGTGCCCGAGGGGATCGACGACATCAGCGTGCTCGAGGTGCTGCGCGACGGCGTGCCCGTGCACGGAGACGAGGGCGCGGTACGGGCCGGCGACCGCCTGCTGCTGCGCGGCGAGTGGCAGCAGGTGGCCGCGGTGCGCAAGGCGCGCAAGCTCGCGTTCGACCACGTCGCGCGCGACCTCGACGGCGATGCCGGGGCCGAACGCCTGCAGGTGGAGGCGATGGTCTCGCCCGGCTCGCACCTGGTCGGGCACACGCTCGCGGGCATGCGCTTCGGGCACATGTACCGCGCCCGCGTGCACGGCATCCACCGCCGCAGGCTCGACATCCGCATGCCGCTGGACCAGGTCGAGCTGACCGTCGGCGACGTGCTGCTGATCGACGCGCCGGAACGGGCCATCGACGACCTGCGCGCGGACAAGGGCATGATCGTGCTCGGCATGCGCCGGCAGAAGCAGGTGGACGCCTGGCGCGCGTCGATGTCGGTGCTGGTGATGGTGGTGGCGATCGCGGTGGCGGCGCTGGGCTGGATGTCGATCGTGGTCTCGGCCCTGATCGGCTGCGCCGCGCTGGTGGTGTTCCGCCTGCTCGACCCCGACGAGGCCTACCGCGCGATCGACTGGCGCGTGATCCTGCTGCTGGCCGGCATCATCCCGCTCGGCATCGCCCTGCAGAAGACCGGCGGCGCCGCGATGGCGGCGGAGTTCCTGATCCGCTCGCTCGGCCATTTCGGCCCGTTCGCGGCGCTGGCGGCGGTCTACCTGATGACCTCGATCGCCACCGAGTTCATGAGCAACAACGCCTCGGCGGTGCTGGTGGTGCCGATCGCGCTGGCCACGGCCGAGTCGATGGGCATCGATGCCAAGCCGCTGCTGGTGGCCGTGGCGTTCGCCGCGTCGACCAGCTTCGCCACGCCGATCAGCTACCAGACTAACACCATGGTCTTCACCGCCGGCGGCTACCGGTTCTCCGATTTCGTGCGGATCGGACTGCCCCTGAACGTGATCTTCTGCACCGCGGCCATCCTCCTGATCCCGCGCTTCTTCCCGTTCTGAGCCACGACGCCGCTGCCGGCGGGACCGGCTGTCCTCGACCGGCCATCGCGCGGCATGCTGCGTGCATCGGCGGATCGCGCCCCGCGTCTTCCGGCGCGAGGCGGCGCATGGCAGGCTCGACAGCCATGACTGGGGAGGCGAGGGGCATGCGTGGAACCTGGGTGGCAGCCGTGTCCGCCACGCTGGCGTCGACCGGCCTCGGCCTGTTGCTATGGCTCGGCCTGTCGATCGCGCTGGTGGCGCACACGCCGCACATGCCGGTGCTGCGCACGATGCAGCTGAGTGCGCTGGCGATCGCCCTCGTGCTCCTGGCCATCGGCGTGGCCCTGGCCAGGCACGAACGCGGTTCGGCCCACTCCGCTGCGCCTTCGCCGTGGCAGGCCCGCCGCGCCTGGCTGGCGGGGGTGGCGGCGGTGGCTGCCTGCGCCATCGGCGCGGTCCTGCTGTGGATCGTGCCGGGTCCCACGCGCGCCCCGGTGCTGGGCGTGTGCGGCGTGGTGCTGGCGATGGCCGCGCTCGGCGCGATCGTCGCCGATGGCCAGTGGCGATTGGCCGGCGCCGGCCTGCCCGAACGACAGCAGGCGCTGGCGCTGTCGATCCGGTTCCTGTCGGCCATGTACGGGGGGCTGGTGCTGATGTTCGCCCTGATGGCCGGCCTGCTGGCGGTCGGCCGAGATGGCGCCGGCATGTTCGCCACCCTCCTCGTCCTCGGCGCCCTGCTGGCGATCGCGCTGCTGCTGCCTTCGCACGGGCGCGACCACGGACCGGACGCCTTGGACCATGGCGACGCGGCTGCGGGGCGCGTGTCGCGGCACCTGCGCGCGGCCGCCTGCGTCCTGCTCGCCGGGACGCCGTTGCTGGCCCTGTTCGCGGCACCGCGCACCGGCGACATGCCGAGTTGGCTGTGGCTCGTGGCCGCTGCCGGCCTGGGCGGACTGGCGGTGGTCCACCGCCTGGCACAGGCGCCGGATCACCCCGCCAGGGCGTGATCGTTCAGCTTCAGCCTTGCTGCGCCGCGGCATAATCCCCCGGCACACGCATTCACCCCGGAGCCCCTGATGTTGGCCGGTTGGTGGCTGGCCGTGGTAGGCCTCCCCGTCTTCCTGCAGCCCTTGCCCGATGCGCCGGACCTCCCGGCGGCGGTGGCGGTTGCCTCCGGCCAGGTCTCGATGCGCCAGCCCTGCTTCCGCCTGGCCTGCGCGGATGCCGAGTGGGCGGCGGCACCCGCGGCGCTGGCCGGTCCCGCCGGCGCGGCCCCGGGCACGGTCTCGCGGATCGCGGCGCAGCGGCTGCCGCGGCTGGCCACGCGCCGCTTCATCGGCCTGTACTCGCCGGCCTCGCGCCGGGACTGGTTCAGCTCGCGCGGCAACAACGCGCTGGTCGACACCCGCTACGGGCTCGAAGCCGTGCGTGCGCCGCACACCCGGCTCGATGTCGAGTTGGGCACCGGCTACCGGTTGCAGCCCTATGCCGGCTACGGCACCGCCGCGCAGGGGCCGGTCGCGCTCGGGCAACTGCGCCTGTCGCAGCGCCTGGGCGATCGCGCCGAGCTCAACCAGCAGGTGCGCGTGGAGCGCGGCCGCGAGAACGCCTTCATCCGCCAGACCGTCGGCGTGGATCTGGCGATCGATCCGCAGTGGTCGCTCCTGGGCGACTTCGAACTGCGCCACGACACCGCCGGCAACGGCGGCGAAGGCCGCACCGACCGCGAGGGCTCGCTGCGCCTGCGCTACGCGTTCTGACCCGCCGCGGCCGCCCCCGTCCTTCCCCTGCCTGCCCATGCCGCGGCCACCCGGCCGGGGCCCTGTATCGCGTGTTCCAACCCACATCACAGGAGTGATTCCCGCATGACCCGACGTCCCTTCCCCTTGCTCGCCCTCACCCTCGCCTGCGCACCCCTGGTCGCCGGCGCCCAGGACGCCACCCCGCCGCCCGACGGTTGGACCGGCACCGGCGAACTGGGCTTCGCCCTGTCGCGCGGCAATGCGCGCTCGGAAAACCTCAACGCGCGCCTGGCCTTCGGCAAGGAAAGCGCACGGTGGAAGCACGACTGGTTCGTCGCGACAATGCGCGCGAAGGGCGAGTCGACCGGCGACTTCGACGGCGACGGCATCGCCGAGGAGCGCTACGAACTCAATGCCAACCGCTACGAGCTCGGTGCCTCAAGCGCCTACAAGCTGGACGAACGCAACTTCATCGTGGGCAGCGGTCGCTACGAGAACGACGATTTCGCGCCCTACGACTACCAGGCCACGGTGTCGCTGAACTACGGGCGGAAGTTCCTCGTCGGCGAGCGCACCCGGCTGTCGGGCGAGATCGGCCCCGGCTACCGGCGCGCGCGCGACGCCGCCACCGGCGAGATCGACAGCGGCGCCATCGTGCGCGGCCGCCTGGACTTCGCGCACCAGCTCACGGCCAACACCGAGCTGAGCAACGTGCTGCTCGTCGAGGCCGGCAGCGACAACACCTACGCGCAGAACGACCTGGGCGTGGCCGTGGCCATGAACGAGGCGTTCGCGCTCAAGGCCGGCCTGCAGTTGCGGCACAACAGCGACGTGCCCGCGGACGGCAGCCTGCGCAAGACCGACACGCTGACCACGCTGAACCTGGTCTACAACTTCCGCTGAGCCCAGGCGCGCGCCGCGGCCACCGGCCCGCGGCGCGCCTTCAGCGCGGCGGCAGCAGCGCGCCGGCGCCCGCCTCGAGCAGGCGTCCGGCCACCTCGATGCCCAGCGCGTCCGGCGCATCGCCGCTGGCCTCGGCACGCACCAGGCGGCCCTCGTCGGCACTGCCGACCAGGCCCTGCAGGTGCAGCCGGCCATCTCCCGCGTCACGCGCGAACGCGGCCACCGGCACGTGGCAGCTGCCGTGCAGCGCGCGGTTCATCGCCCGCTCGGCACCGACGCGGCGACGCGTCGACGCGTCGTCGAGCACGGCCAGCCGCGCCGCCACGCCGGCATCGTCGTCGCGCGACTCGATCGCGATCGCGCCCTGCGCCGGCGCCGGCAGCCAGTCCGGCGGATCGAGCCGGGCGCGGATGCGGGCGTCGAACCCGAGCCGCTGCAGGCCGGCGCAGGCGAGCACGATGGCGTCGTAGTCGCCGGCGTCGAGCTTGGCCAGGCGCGTGTTGACGTTGCCACGCAGGTCGAGGAGTTCGAGGTCCGGGCGGCGCGCGCGCAGCTGCGCCTGCCGGCGCAGCGACGACGTGCCCACGCGCGCGCCGGGCGGCAGCGCGTCGATGCCGTCGAAACGATCGCTGACGAAGGCGTCGGCAGGATCGGCGCGGACGAGGATCGCGGGCAGGGCGAAGCCCGGCTCGAGGTCCATCGGCACGTCCTTGAGCGAATGCACCGCGCAGTCGGCCTCGCCGCGCTGCATGGCCAGTTCCAGTTCCTTGAGGAACAGGCCCTTGCCGCCGATCGCCGCCAGCGAGCGGTCCAGCACCTCGTCGCCGCGCGTGCTCATCGGCACCAGCACCACCTCGAGGCCGGGATGCGCGGCGCGCAGCCGAGCGGCGACGTGTTCGGTCTGCCACAGCGCCAGCGGGCTCTTGCGGGTGGCGATGCGCAGTCGGTCCATGCGCGGATTATCGCGCATCCCCGACGCGACCGGCGATGCTACAGGTGGCGGATGGTGTCGCGCAGCTGGGCGACGCAGCGGCGGCTGACTTCCAGCGGCTTGTTGCCGTGGCGCAGGATCGCCTGCACGTGGCCGTCGATGCCGCGCTTGAGCTCGACCAGCTCGTGGCGTGCCACCAGGCAGTTGCGATGGATGCGCACGAAGCGCTCGCCGAACTCGTCCTCGAGCGACTTCAGCGACTCCTCGATCAGATCCTCGCCGCGCGCGTGGTGGACGACGACGTACTTCTCCTCCGCCTGCAGGTAATGCACGTCGTCGACCGGGATCAGGCGCAGGCTGCCGCGCAGGCGCGCGCACAGGTGGGTGCGGCGCTTGCCGCCCTCCTCGATGCCGTCGCTGCGCTGGCGCCCGGCCGTCAGCACACGGGCGCGCTGCAGCGCCGAGGCCAGCCGCTCGGGCCGCACCGGCTTGACCAGGTAGTCAACCGCGGCGGCATCGAAGGCCGATAGCGCGTGGGCGTCGTAGGCGGTGCAGAACACCACCGCCGGCCGCGGCTCGAAGGCCTGCAGGTGGCGCGCGACCTCAAGCCCGTCGATGCCGGGCATCGCGATATCAAGCAACACCACGTCCGGGTCGTGCGCCGCGCAGGCATGCAGCGCCTCGTGGCCGTCGCCAGCCTCGGCCACCACGACGGCATCGGGCTGCTCGGCCAGCAGCGCGCGCAGGCGCTCGCGGGCCAGCGGTTCGTCGTCGGCGATGACGATCTTCATGACCGGGACCGATCCAGAGGCAGCACGATCTCGCAGTCATAGTAGCCCTCGCGCCAGGCCGACACCATCCGCGCGCGCGGGCCGAACATGTAGGCCAGCCGATGACCAATGCTGCGCTGCGCATGGCCGGCACCATGCACGCCGTCCTGCCCGGGCTGGAGCGAGGGATTGCGCACGCGCAGCACCAGCCCGCCATCCCCGGCGACGACCGAGATTTCGATGGTGCCGCCCTGTTGCAGGCGCGAGATGCCATGCAGCACGGCGTTCTCCAGCAACGGTTGCAGCACCAGCCTCGGCATGGGCAACGACAGCGGCAGCTCGCCGGACTTTCGCCACTCGACGCGCAGGCGGTCGCCCAGGCGCAGTTGCTCGATCGCGAGGTAGCGTTCGCCCAGGTCGATCTCCTCGGCGAGAGAGGAATGACCTTCGCCCGCGCCGAGCGCGGCACGGAACAGGTCGGAGAGGTCGAGCACGGCACGTTCGGCAACCAGCGGATCGCGGCGCACCAGACTCGCGATCATGTTCATGCTGTTGAACAGGAAGTGCGGGCGGATCCGTGCCTGCAGCGCATCCGCCTCGGCGCGCGCGTGGGCACCCACCTGCGCCTGCCAGCGATCGATGACGTAGAAGTAGCGCAGCGCCAGCGTCGTCAGCAATGCCGCGACCGCCGCGCTGCCGCCGACGAAGCGCCAGAACCCGGCCAGTCCGGACGCATCGCCCACTCCGGCAAACAGCGCGTGCACGATCGCGGCGGCGATGCCCGCGACGAGCACCGCGATCGCCACCGCCGCCAGCGCGCCACTGCGCATCGGCAACGCGGACAGCACGCGGCGCGAGACGCACAGCAGCACCGACACCGCCAGCGC
>JAIUOJ010000145.1 GCA_020161335.1 Pseudomonadota bacterium | reverse complement strand
CCGGCCCTATGGCGCCAAGGATGCGCCGTTCGAGACCGTGGCCGAGGTCGAGCAGGTGCTGGGAATGACCCCGGCGCTGTACGCCGAACTCGCCGGCCACCTGACCATCTACAGCGGCCTGCCGATCGCCGACGCGCGCTTCGCCACCGGGCCGGTGCTGCAGTCGATGGGCATCGACGCCGCGCCGGTGCTGGCCAATCGTGAACGACCCCCGCTGCCGGGGGATGCCTCGTTCGTGGGCGCGGGCAGCGGCACGTATAGTATCGACAGCCATGCACGGCTCCGGGATGGCCGCGAATCCGTCCTGCGCGCCGTGATCCGCCTCGGGCCCAGTGGCGTGCCGGGGTCGGCCTATACCGTGTATCGATGGGAAGAGGGCGCGATGCCGCGATGATGGCCGCTGTCGAACAATCCGGAAGCGGTCAAGGTGCGCTCGCCGGCGGCTGGCGCCGGCTGGAAGGCACGCTGCGGCCGCGACTGAGGGACTTCCGTGGCTGGTGGGCACGGTCGCTGGCCGCCTGGTTGCCCGAGCGCGTGCGCGACCTGTTCGGCCTGTCCCCGCAGCGCCTGCTGCTGCGCCGCCGTGGCGACGCCATCGAACTGGCGCTGTGGCGCGGCGACCGCCTGCGCCCGCTCGCCGACCTGCCGGTGCCGGATCCGGGCGCCGCCGATCCCTGGTCGGCCCTGCTGTCACAGCGCATGGCGCAGGTGCCCCGCTGGCTGCTGCTGCCGGCGCAGGCCGTGCTGCGTCGCCGCCTGACCCTGCCGGGCGCCGCCGCCGAGCGCCTGCGCGAGGTGCTGGGCTTCGAGATCGACCGGCAGACCCCGTTCACCGCCGCCGAAGTGAGCTACGACGCGCGCGTGCTGGCGCGTCGCGGCGATGGCCAGCTCGACGTCGAGCTGGTGGTCGCGCCGAAGGCCACGCTGGAGCGCGCGCTGGAGGACATCGGCGCACTGGCGCCGACGCTGGCGGGGATCGATGTCGCCGACGCCGAGGGCATGCCGCTGGGCATCAACCTGATGACCGGCGCGCAGCATCGCCGCCGCGATGATCCCTGGCGCGGCCGCCACCTCGTGCTGCTGCTGGTCGCCGCGCTCGCGCTGTTCCTCGGCCTGTGGCAGATGCTGGCCAACCGCGAGGCCGCCGCCGACGTGTTCCAGCAGCAGGTCGACCAGGCCGTGCTGCAGGCGCGCGGCGCTTCGCTGGAACGCCGGCAGCTGGTGGACCTGATCGAAGGCGGCGCCTTCCTGCAGGCGCAGCGTGCGGGGCGGCCGACGATGGTCGAGGTGATGGATGAACTCGCGCGCCGCCTGCCCGACGGGACCACGCTGGAGAAACTGTCGATCGAGGGCGACCGCGTCCTGCTGATCGGCCTGAGCAGCGAAGCCTCGGCGCTGGTCGGGCGCCTGCAGGGCTCGCCGCTGTGGAGCGAGCCGGCGCTGGCCGGGGCGCTGCAGCCGGACCCGCGCACGCGCAGCGACCGCTTCACCCTGACCGCGAAGCTGGCCAGCGCACCAGCGGCGGCCAACACGCCATCCGCCACCACGCCCGCGACGGAGGTGCCCGGTGCAGCCGGACGTCAGTAGCCGCGACCGGTGGCTGGCGCTGGCGATCCTCGCCGGCGTGCTGGCGCTCGCCTACCTGCTGCTGGTGCATGCGTGGTGGACGGTGCCGATGCTCGCCGTGAACGAGCGCATCGAATCGCTGCGCGAGCGCGACCTGCGTGCGCGCATGGAACTCAAGCAGGCGCCGGAGGTGCGCAGCCGGCTCGAAGCCGCGCGCGCCGCCGCGGGCAGCGGGCCCGGCTTCATGCCCGAAGCCAACGTGCAGCTGGCGACCTCGGCGCTGGTGCAGCGGCTGGAGCAGGCGGTGCTGGAAGCCAGCCCCGGCAACCGCAGCTGCGCGATCACCAATCGCACGCCGGTCACCGACACGCGCAACGACCGCTTCCCGCGCGCCGCGGTGCAGGTGCGCCTGACCTGTGGCAACGCGGAACTCGCCGCGGTGCTGCATTCTCTGGAAAGCGGCTCGCCGCGACTGTTTGTCGACAACCTCAATATCCTGGTCCAGCGCTACCAGTTCAGTGGCAACCAGGGCAGCGGCGGCGGCGTGGAGGCGAACTTCGACCTCTACGGCTACCTGCAGCCGTCGGCGGCGCCCGCCGTGGCGCCGGCGGCACCTGCGCCGGCCGCGCCGACCCCGGGTGCGGCGGCGGCTGGCGCCGCATCGGGAGCACCCCATGCGCGCTGAAGATGCGGGCGCCCGCACCTGGCTGTACGCCGCGCTCGCCGGATGGGCGGTGTGCGCATGGGGCCTGGCCCTGTTCGGCATGGGCGGCAGCATCGACCGGCTGGACGATGACCCGGCCCTGCGCCAGGCGCTGCCGACCGCCGCCGCGCGAGCCGCCGAGCGTCTGGGCCCCTTGCCGCAGTACGGCGAAGTCAGCGCGCGACCGCTGTTCACCGACAACCGCCGTCCCCAGCCGTTCACCATCGATCCGATGGGCGAACCTGCCGACGCCGGCAACGACTTCGATTACGTGCTGACCAGCGTGCTGCGCACGCCAGGCGTGCAGCTGGTGATCCTGCAGCCCTCCGCCGGCGGCAATCCGGTGCGGGTGAAGCTGGGCGAGTCGCCGGACGCGGCGCCGGCCTGGTCGCTGCAGACGGTGGAGGCGCGCAAGGCCGTGTTCACCGGCCCGCAGGGCGAGCGCACCCTGGAGCTGCGCGTGTTCGATGGCGTGGGCGGGCAGCCGCCGACACCGATGGCGATCACGAGCGTGCCGCCGGCCGCCACGATGGGCGGGGTGCCGTCGGCCGGGATGCCGATGGTTGCCGACGCCAATGCCGCGGCCACGCCGGTGCCGGCGCCGCCCGGTGCGCCGGGCGAGGCCGGCACCGGGCCTGCGTCGGGCGCCAATCCGGCGGTCCAGCAACAGGCGGCGCAGGACCAGGTGGACGCGATCCGCCGCCGGATCGAGGAACGCCGCGCCCGGCTCCGCCAGGAGCAGGCCAACGATGGCCGCGCCAACGCGCAGCCACAAACCCAGAACAAATAGACTGCCCCGATGACGCCAAGATCGTTCTGCCAGACCGCCGTCGCCACCTGCCTGACCGTGCTGCTCGCGGCCTGCACGACGATGCCGCCGCCCACGCTGTCCCGTGGCCAGCACGCGCCGGCGCCTGCCGCGGGCACCGCAGGCACCGCGGGCGGCGTGCAGGCCGAAGCGCTGGAAGACGACCAGGGACCGCGCGCGCAGATCCGGCGCGGCACCGGACAGGTGGTGAACCAGCGCGCTGCTGCGTCGCCACCACCGAACCTGGGCGGCAGCACGGGCGAGGCGACGTTCAACTTCGAAGGCGAGCCCGTGCAGGCCGTGGTCAAGGCCATCCTTGGCGACATGCTCGGCCAGAACTACACCATCGCCCCGGGCGTGCAGGGCACGGTGACGCTGGCCACGCCGCGCACGGTCAGCCCGGCGCAGGCCCTGCTGCTGCTCGAACGCGCGCTGGCGGACAACAATGCGCGCATGGTCTACAGCGGCGGCATGTACCAGATCGTGCCCGCCGACCAGGCGCTGCCGTCCGGGGCCGTGGCGCCGCGCACCGGTGGCGCCGCCGCCGCGCGCGGCTTCGAGGTGCGCGTGGTGCCGCTGAAGTACATCTCGGCGACCGAGATGGAAAAGGTGCTCAAGCCCTACGCGCGCCCCAACGCGATCGTGGCCGTCGACAACGGCCGCAACACCATCTCCGTCTCCGGTTCGCGGGTGGAGCTGGAGAACTACCTGCGCACGATCGAGATCTTCGACGTCGACTGGCTGTCGGGCATGTCGGTCGGCGTGTTCCCGCTGCAGACCGGCAAGGCGACCAAGGTGGTGGCGGACCTGGAGAAGGTGTTCGGCGAGCAGAGCAAGTCGCCGGTGGCAGGCATGTTCCGCTTCATGCCGCTGGAAGGCGCAAACGCGGTGCTGGTGATCACGCCGCAGCCCGACTACCTCGACGACATCCAGGACTGGCTGGATCGCATCGACAGTTCCGGCGCCGGCGTCCGCCTGTATTCGTACGAACTGAAGTACATCAAGGCGCGCGACCTCGCCGATCGCCTGTCGGAAGTCTTCGGCGGCGGCAGCCGCAGCGGTGGCAACGGTGGCAGCGCCTCGATCATGCCGGGGCTGAACGCGATGACGCTCGGCGGCGGGGCCGGCCTCGGTGATTCCTCGAATGGCAACAAGCTCGATTCCGGCAGCCAGTCGATGGGCGGCTCCGGCAGCAGCGGCGGCGGGCTCGGCGGCGGTTCGCTGTCGCTCAGCCAGGACAACAACAGCGGCAGCTCCGCGGTGACGCTGGAGGTCGACGGCGATCGCGTCGGGGTGTCGGCCCTCGATGAAACCAACGCGCTGCTGGTGCGCACCACGCCCACGGCCTGGAAATCGATCAAGGAAGTGGTCGAACGCCTCGACGTGATGCCGCTGCAGGTGCACATCGAGGCGCAGGTGGCGGAAGTCGCTCTGCGGGGTGAACTGAGCTATGGCGTGAACTGGTTCTTCGAGCGTGCGGTGACCGATGCCGGCCTGCCGAGCGCCGTGGGGCGCAGCACGTGGAGCGCGATCGCGGGCAACGTGACCGGCTCCAACGTGCCGGGCGTTGGGCAAGGCCTCGCGTGGACGTTCCTGGGTCGCAATGCGGCGGCCATCATCAGCGCACTTGACGAGGTCACCGATCTGCGCGTGCTGCAGTCTCCCTCAGTGCTGGTGCGGAACAACATCGAGGCGACGCTCAACGTCGGCAGCAAGATCCCGATTTCCACGGTGAGCGTCAATCCCATCCTCGGCAGCGACAACAGCTTCACATCGGTGCAGTATCTCGAAACAGGCACCATCCTCAACGTGCGCCCGCGCGTCACTGCCGATGGCACGGTGTTCGTCGAGATCGTGCAGGAGGTCAGCACGCCGGGCGACCCTTCGACGGCTGACGAGAATGGCAATGTGCGTATCGACACCCGCAAGATGAAGACCGAAGCGGTGCTGCGGAGTGGCGACACCGTCATGTTGGCCGGCCTGATCCGTGACCAAGTTGGACGCGGGGCCAGTGGCTTCCCTGGGCTCAGCCGCGTACCGATCCTCGGCGGCCTGTTTGGCAGGCAATCGTCAGGCACCGAGCGAACGGAAGTGATCATCCTGCTGACACCGACGGTCATCCGCAGCACCGAGGATGCAGGCAAGCTCACCGACGAGTACAGCCGTCGCTTCCGCGCGATGGAGCCGTTGCACCGGGCCAAGGACTAGCGCCGATGACGCGCGTCGCCCCGACCACGCCGCGGCCCAGTTCCCGGCATGGCTGAACTGCCGATCGTGCTGCTGCCGGTCGGCGTCGACGACGACGCGCTCGATGCCTGCCTCGCCGCGCTCGACGCCGGCACGCCCGCCGGCAGCCGCGTCTGGCTCGCCGACGATGCGCAGGCCGGTCCGCGCGGCCTGGCCATCATCGAACGCTGGCTGGCCGGCACGCCACTGCGCGCCGACTACACCCGGCGCCAGCGGCGCATCGGCGAAGTGGCGCACCTCGACGAAATGCTCGCGGCCTGCGGCGATACCGATGCCATCGTGCTCGCGCCGGACGCGGTGCCCATGCCCGGCTGGGCCACGCAGTTCGCGGCCTGCTTTGCCCGCGATGCCTCGATCGCCACGGCCACGCCCTGGTGCAATGCCGGCGAATCCGCGGCGTGGCCGCGGGTCGGCGAGATCGCGCCAATGCCGGACGAACCCGGCCGTCTCGCCCGCGCCTGCGCGATGATGCCGCCGCGGCATCCCGAGCTGCCCGCGGCGGTTGCGCACGCGGTGATGCTGCGCGGCAGCGCACGCAGGAAGGCCGGCGGGCTGGATGCCGCCAGCTACGGGTCGTGGTACGCGGCGCTGATCGACCTGTCGCTGCGCCTGTCCGGCCTGGGCTGGCGCAATGTGCTGTGCGAGACGGCGTTCGTCGCGCGCGGCGGCGAGGGCGGTCCCGCCGATGGCGACATGGACGCGCTCGCCGCGCGCTGGCCGACCTGGCATGCGCGGCTGGCGAATTTCCTGATGCAGGATCCGCTGCATGCAACGCGCGAACACCTGTCGCGACTGTACGCCGACGTCGACGGCCCGCAGCGACAGCGCGACCTGTTCGTCGGCGAAGCCGATGACAGCGCCGCGGAAGGGGAGGGCGACTGATGCCCGCGGGCCTCGTCGCGATCGTCGTCAGCCACCAGAGCATCGAGACCATCGACGCCTGCCTGTCGCGGCTGCGCGCGTCCGAAGGCGTCGCGCAGGTGCGCGTGGTCGACAACGGCTCCAGCGACGGCACGCTCGACGTCATCCAGCGTCACGCCTCGCTCGATCCGCGCCTGCGCTTCATCGGCCATCCCGACAACCCCGGTTTCGGCAAGGCCTGCAACGATGGCGCGCGCGACAGCGACGCGCCCTGGCTGGCCTTCGTGAATCCCGACTGCCTGGTCGAGCCGGGCGCGCTGGCGCGCCTGCTGGCGCATGCGCAGGTGGTGCCCGGCGAAGCGATCGTCGGCGCGGACCTGGTCGACGAGGCCGGCGTGCGCGACCCGGCGGCGCGGCGGCGCGATCCCGATTTCGCGGCGATGCTGTCCTCGCCGGCGGCGCGCGACCTGTCGCTGCCGGTGGACGATGCGCGTGCGCTGCAGCCGGTGGAGGCGATCTCCGGGGCGGTGATGCTGATGCCGCGCGCGCTGTTCGATCGCATCGGCGGTTTCGACGCCGGTTACCGGCTGCATGCCGAGGACCTCGACCTGTGCCGGCGCGCGCGTGCGGCCGGTGCGGGAGTCTTCGTGGCCAACGACGTGCGCATCGTGCACGTGCGCGGCGTGTCCAGCCGCGCGCGGCCGGTCTTCGTCGAATGGCACAAGCACCGGGGACTGTGGCGCTACTTCCGCCGGTTCGAGGCGCCGCGCCGCGGGCTGGCCACGCGGTTCGCGGTGTGGTGCGCGATCTGGGCGCGCTTTCCGCTGGCCGCGTGGCGGGCGATCAGCGCGAACGGTTGATCGCGTCGCGCAGGTCGCGGGCGGCGTCCGCAGCGGCCTCGGCGTAACCCGCGCCAGACGAGGCATAGAGGATGCCGCGCGAGGAATTGATCATCAGTCCGGTGCCGTCCACGGTCTTGCCGTTCTTCACCACCGCCTCGACGTCACCACCCTGCGCGCCGACGCCCGGGATCAACAACGGCATGTCGCCGACCAGGCCGCGGATCACCTTCAGTTCTTCCGGGAACGTCGCGCCGACCACCAGCGCGCAGTTGCCGTCCGCATTCCAGTCGTTGGCAATCGTGTGGGCGATGTGCTGGTACAGCGGCGCGCCGTCGACCAGGCGTTCCTGGAAGTCGCGTGCGCCGGGATTGGAGGTGTGGCACAGGAAGATGCAGCCGCGGTCGCTGCGCTGCAGGAACGGGGCGGCCGAATCGCGGCCCATGTAGGGATTGAGCGTGACCGCGTCGGCGCCGAAGCGGTCGAAGGCTTCCGTCGCGTACTGTTCCGCGGTGCTGCCGATGTCGCCGCGCTTGGCGTCGAGGATCACCGGCACGTCCGGGTGCACGGCGTTGATGTGCGCGATCAGCCGCTGCAGCGCGGCCTCGCCGTCGTTGCGGGCGGCGAAGTAGGCGATCTGCGGCTTGAACGCGCAGGCGAACTCGGCGGTGGCGTCGGCGATGTCGCGGCAGAACGAGAACAGTGCGTCCTCGTCGTCGACGAACGCGTCCGGGAACTTCGCCGGATCCGGGTCAAGGCCGACGCAGACCAGGGTGTCGGCCTGCTGCCAGCGGTTGCGCAGCTTCTGCGTGAACGTCATCTCGGCTCCTGGGGCGGGCGCGTCGCCGTGGCGATGGTGGGCACGATCGGCGCCGGCCGGCGCCGATCGCGCAGGGCGGCGCGTTGGC
>JAIUOJ010000144.1 GCA_020161335.1 Pseudomonadota bacterium | reverse complement strand
GCGCTGGCCGCGGCCGGCGGCGCCAACGTGGTGGTGTTCGAGAAGCGCCAGGACCGCATGGACGAGATGATGCGGCTGGGCCACAACGTCACCGCGCTGTATCCCTACGACGACGCCGTGGCCGCGGAGACGGCCGATGCCGACCTGGTGGTCGGCGCGGTGCTGGTCACCGGCGCTCGGGCGCCGCACGTGATGGACCGGGCGATGCTGGCGCGGATGCAGGACGGCAGCGTGGTCGTGGACATCGCCATCGACCAGGGCGGCTGCTTCGAGACTTCGCGGCCCACCACCTGGCAGGACCCGACCTACGTCGAGGACGGGGTGATCCACTTCTGCGTCACCAATATGCCCGGGGCCGTGCCGCAGACCAGCTCGCAGGCGATCTGTGCGGCGATCCTGCCCTGGGTGGACCGCTTGGCCTCCGGCCACTGGCGGGACAGCGCGCCGCTGGTCCGCGGCATCAACGTCGAGGACGGGCGGCTGGTCCATCCGGCGCTGCAAAACCCCGGTCCTTGAATTAAGATCAATACATTGAGACGACTTCCTAAGGTCATGGATTACGGTGGCTCGGGCGATTCCTGAACGTGGCAAACGCCAGCGCGCCGCCGTGGCCGAGGTGGCGGCGTCCCCGCCGAATCCGCGCCGGCAGCGGCTGCTGCGCGACATCGCGCTGATCCTGATCGCGCCGCTGCTGCTGTACCTGTGGATCTGCCTGTTCACCTATTCACCGGACGATCCCGGCTGGTCGACGTCCTCGGGCACCGGCGTGACCGGGGAGCTGGGCAACGCCGGCGGCCTGATCGGCGCCTGGGTCGCGGACGTCCTCCTCGGCCTGACCGGCTACGTGGCCTATCTGCTGCCGCTGGTGCTGGGTGCGGTGGCCTGGATCGCCCTGTTCGGCATGGACAGCGATGGCGACGGCCGGGTCGACTTCGGTCCCGCGCTGCGGCTGATGGGCATCGTCGGCTTCCTCGTCTCGGCCACGGGGCTGCTGTACCTGCGCATGGCGTCGGTGGAAGGCCTGCCGCAGGGCGGAGGCGGCATCCTCGGGCGACTGGTCGGCAATTCCCTGAACCACGGCTTCGGCGCGGTGGGCAGCAACCTGTTCCTGCTGGCGCTGCTGCTGGTGTCGGTCACGCTGGCCACCGGCCTGTCGTGGCTGGCGGTGATGGACCGCATCGGCGGCTGGGTGCTGCTGCTGCCGCCGCTGTTCCGGCGCAGCACCAAGCAGGCCGCCGAGTGGCAGGAAGCGCGTGCGCACCGCGAGGAACGCGTGGAGACGCGCAAGATCGAAACCGAGCTGCGCGCCAAGCGAGCGCCGGTCAGGATCGAGCCGCCGCCGGCGCCCGTGGTGGAGAAGAGCGACCGCGCCAAGCGTGAACAGCAGATCCCGCTGTTCCACGTCGGCGACGGCACCGGCCTGCCGCCGCTGTCGCTGCTCGACGATCCCAAGCCGCAGCCCAAGGGCTACGACGAGGAGACGCTGGAGACGCTGTCGCGCCAGATCGAGTTCAAGCTCAAGGACTTCCGCATCGACGTCGAGGTCAAGGAGGCCCAGCCGGGCCCGGTGATCACGCGCTTCGAGATGGAGCCCGCGCCGGGCATCAAGGTCAGCCAGATCAGTTCGCTCGACAAGGACATCGCCCGCGGCCTGTCGGTGAAGGCGGTGCGCGTGGTCGACGTGATCCCCGGCAAGTCGGTGATCGGCATCGAGATCCCCAACACCTCGCGCGAGATGATCTACCTCAGCGAGCTGCTGCGCTCGAAGGAGTACGACAAGTCCGGCAGCCCGCTGACGCTGGCGCTGGGCAAGGGCATCAGCGGCCAGTCGGTGGTCGCCGACCTCGCGCGCATGCCGCACCTGCTGGTGGCCGGGACCACCGGCTCGGGCAAGTCGGTGGCGGTCAACGCGATGGTGCTCAGCCTGCTGTTCAAGGCCTCGGCCAAGGACCTGCGGATGCTGATGATCGACCCGAAGATGCTGGAGCTCAGCGTCTACCAGGGCATCCCGCACCTGCTGGCGCCGGTGGTCACCGACATGAAGGAGGCCGCCAACGGCCTGCGCTGGTGCGTGGCGGAAATGGAGCGCCGCTACAAGCTGATGAGTGCGGTCGGCGTGCGCAACCTCGCCGGCTTCAACAAGAAGATGAAGGACGCGCAGGACGCCGGGCAGCCGCTGCTCGACCCGCTGTTCCGCCCGAACCCGGAATCGAGCGAGGTTGCGCAGCCGCTGGAGACGCTGCCGTTCATCGTCATCTTCATCGACGAATTCGCCGACATGATGATGATCGTCGGCAAGAAGGTCGAGGAACTGATCGCGCGCCTGGCGCAGAAGGCGCGCGCGGCCGGCATCCACCTCATCCTCGCCACGCAGCGTCCGTCGGTGGATGTCATCACCGGCCTGATCAAGGCCAACATCCCCACGCGCATCGCGTTCCAGGTGTCGAGCAAGATCGACTCGCGCACCATCCTCGACCAGAGTGGCGCCGAAACATTGCTCGGCCACGGCGACATGCTCTACCTGCCGCCGGGCACGGCGCTGCCGGAGCGCGTGCACGGCGCCTTCGTCTCCGACGAGGAAGTGCACCGCGTGGTCGAACACCTCAAGCAGAGCGGCGGCGGCCCGGACTACATCGAAGGCGTGCTGGAAGAGTCGCAGACGATGTACGACGGCAGCGCGGTCGGCGCGACCGGCTTGCCCGAAGCGGCGGCCAGCGGCGACCCGGAATCCGATCCGCTGTACGACGAGGCGGTGAAGATCGTGACCGAGACCCGGCGGGCTTCGATCTCCGGCGTGCAGCGCCGGCTCAAGATCGGCTACAACCGCGCCGCGCGCCTGGTCGAGGCGATGGAAGCGGCCGGCGTGGTGTCGGCGCCCGAGCACAACGGCGACCGCAGCGTGCTGGCACCGCCACCGCCGAAGTGATCGAGGAGTGGTGTAGTCGAGTCTTCGGCGAGCAGCACGCGCGGCGATCGCTATCCGCCCTGCGCCCGGTCAGCTCGGCGAACAGCGGCTTGACGCCGGTGACCTCGAACGAGGCCAGGATCAGGCTGTATCCGGTGCCGGCGAGCGTGGCGAAGTTCGGAGCGTCGACGAAGCGCAGGTGCAGGCAGGCGCTTCCGCGCGAAAACGAGCCGTAGAAGGGCGGCTGCCCGGGCAGGAAGTCGATCCCGAATCCCAGTCGGTCGCGGTAGAAGGCCGCAGCATGCGCGACGTCGCGAACGAACAGGATCGGCGCCACGCCGTGGATGCGGGCCTCCCGGGGCTCCCACGCCCTCGCCGCGGGCGCGCGGGCGCCGGCGTGCCTGAGTGCGGCCCGGGTTGCGAAGCCTGCTTCGACCGCGACGATCTCCTGCGCCAGCGTCAGCGCCAGCGGCATGGTCAGGATCCGCGCGTCGTCCGGGTGTCGGAAGCGGTCAAGCAGGCGGACCTTGCCGCCGACGGAAGGGTTGGATTCGCGGTGCCAGCGCATGAGCTGCTTGGCCTGCTTGCGATACGTGTCGAGCGTGGACATGACGGGGCTCCGGCGGATGTCGGTCGGCGGGCGGGCCTGGCCCTTTCGGCGTTGCGCCGATGCATCCCGGGGAGCCGGTTCGACGCCAGGACGGGGCCACGGCATTGTCGATTGCCTGCCGACGGTGGGTGCGGCCTTCCGGTTCAAGGCTGAAAATCCGTTGACGCAAGCGGACCCTCGGACGGAGATCACGGTGCCCGTTCAGGTTCGCATTTGCAGACTGGCCACCATGGATCGGTTGATGAGGATGTTCTCCATGTTCCGGAATTCACGCTGGCTGGTGCTCGGCCTCGCCCTGGTTGCGGGCTTCGCGAATGCAGGCGCGCGCGAGCAGCTCGATGCGTTCACCAAGGGGCTTAAGGGCCTCGATGGCCAGTTCACGCAGACGGTGTTCGACGACAACGGGCGCGTGCGCGAGTCGTCCAGCGGGCGCGTGGCCCTGTCGGCGCCGCGGCTGTTCCGCTGGGAATACACGCGGCCCTATCCCCAGCTGATCGTGGCCGACGGCAAGACGGTGTGGGTCTTCGACCCGGACCTGGAGCAGGTGACGCGTCGTCCGCAGGGCACCGCCGAGCAGGACAGCCCGCTGGCGGCGCTGATCGATCCGGCGCGGCTGGACCGCGACTACCGCGTCGAGGACGCCGGCCAGGCCGATGGCCTGCAGTGGCTGGCGCTGCGCCCGAAGCAGGGCGGCGACGAGGCCGCGTTCCAGTCCGCCCGGCTGGGCCTGGACGGCAACGGCGGGCTGGCGCGTATGGAGATCGTGGACGCGCTCGGCCAGCGCACGGAGATCCGCTTCAGCGGCTGGAAGCGCAATCCCGCGTTCGCGCGCGACACCTTCCGCTACAGTCCGCCTGCGGGCGTCGACGTGGTCGGCGAGGGCTGACCGCGCGACGCGCGGCGAGGGGAACAGGGGGCATGTGGATGCAGCAGGCAAGGCGCGTGACGCGCCCGGCAGGAGGCAGCGCCGGCGCGGCGTGGAGGGTGCTGGCCGCGGTGGGGCTGGCGATCGGGTCGGTGCAGGCGCAGTCGCCGCCCCAGCCGCCACCATCGTCGCCTGCGACGACCGAGGTGCCGGCAAAGCCGTCGGCACGACCGGTCGCGTTGGCCCCCGGCCGCCAGGCGTCGAGCGGCGACGAAGCGCTCGACAACGCCGTGGCCGCGGTCGTGGTGGCCGCGCTGGTCGAACAGATGAGCACGCCGTCGATCTCGGTGAACATCGATTCGTTCGACGTGCGCATCGCCAGCGTGCGCGATCGCACCGTGAGCGGACAAGGCCGCATGCGCGTGGGCGACGACGCCGACTGGATCGGCTTCCGCTACAGCACCACCTACGACACCACCTTCCGCAGCGCGGGCTATCCGCAGCTGACCATCGGCGGCGTCGGCGCGGGGGAACGCGAGGTGCCCAATGATTCACGGCTGATCACCCAGCTCGAGGATCGCGTCGCGGCCGAACTGGACAAGCAGTTCGGCAACCGCGCGTCGCGCCTGCAGCTGGACCAGATCAGCACGGTCGAGGGCGGCAAGCGCCTGCTGCGCATCAGCGCCGCCGGCATCGCCGATTTCGGCATCAACGGCAGCACGCCGGTGCGCATCGAGGCGCTGTACGACCATATCGCCGACACGTGGCAGCGCGTGGACTACGAGCTCGGCGCCGCGGCGCGGTAGTCGCCCGAGGCCCTGGTCTCGCTGATCCCGTCTCCCGCTGAACGGGAGAAGGTGGCGCGAAGCCCCGGATGGGATCTTCTTGCGCACCTGCGGCTTGCCTCTGCCTCCGCCTGTGTCGCTTTCCCCCGTGGAACAGGCGAGAAGGAGGGCGTCTCGTCGCAGCGCCTGCGACCGCGACTTGGTATCGTGGCGCCGCACTCTTCCGGGCATGTGATCCGCACGTGGCACGCAGCAAGGCCAACCCCCTTTCCGACGACCGCGACGACCTGCTGGCCGCCGATCGCACGGCGTTGCGTCCGCTGGCCGAGCGCATGCGGCCATGCACATTGGACGAGATGGTCGGCCAGCGCCGGCTGCTGGCGCCGGAGTCGGCGCTGCGCCAGTCGGTGGAGTCGGGCCACGTGCATTCGATGGTGCTGTGGGGGCCGCCCGGCTGCGGCAAGACCACGTTCGCGCTGCTGCTGGCGCACTACGCCGATGCCGAGTTCCGTTCGGTCTCGGCCGTGCTCGCCGGCCTGCCGGAGGTGCGGCAGGTGCTGGCCGAGGCCGCGCACCGCTTCGCCGAGGGACGGCGCACGGTGCTGTTCGTCGACGAGGTGCACCGCTTCAACAAGGCGCAGCAGGATGCGTTCCTGCCGCACATCGAACGCGGCACGATTGTCTTCGTCGGCGCCACCACCGAAAACCCTTCGTTCGAACTCAATTCCGCGCTGCTGTCGCGCTGCCGCGTGCACGTGATGGAAGCGGTGTCGCCGGATGACATCCAGGCCGCGCTGCAGCGTGCGCTCGATGACGAGGCGCGTGGCCTGGGCGGCCGCGGGCTGCAGGTCGACGACGAGCAACTGCACCTGATCGCCGTCGCCGCCGACGGCGACGTGCGTCGCGGCCTGACCCTGCTGGAAATCGCCGCGGAACTGGCGGGCGAGGGCGGCGTGGTCACGCCCGCGGTGCTGGAGCAGGTCCTGGCCGACCGCACCCGCCGCTTCGACAAGGGCGGCGAGCAGTTCTACGACCAGATCTCCGCCCTGCACAAATCAGTGCGCAGCTCGAACCCGGATGCGGCGCTGTACTGGCTGAGCCGGATGCTCGATGGCGGCTGCGACCCGATCTACCTCGCGCGGCGGATGACGCGGATGGCGGTGGAGGACGTCGGCCTGGCCGACCCGCGCGCGCTGCAGATGGCGATCGACGCGTGGGAAACCTACGACCGCCTCGGCAGCCCCGAAGGCGAGCTTGCACTGGCGCAACTGGTGATCTACCTCGCCAGCACCGCCAAGTCGAATGCCGCGTACAAGGCCTTTGGGGCCGCGAAGCGCGACGTCGTCGAGTACGGCACGCAGGAGGTGCCGATGCACCTGCGCAACGCGCCGACCAAGCTGATGAAGGAACTGGGCTACTCGAAAGGCTACCAGTACGACCATGACAGCGACGGCGGCGTCGCGCTGGACCAGACCGGCTTTCCCGATGCCATGGGCGAGCGCGTCTACTACCACCCGGTGGAGCGCGGGATGGAGCTCAAGCTCAAGGAGAAGCTCGACGGCTTGCGCCGCGCACGGGGAAGCACGAAACCCGGACCGCGCGGCCGCGAAGAGAAACCGTAGGCCGAGTCGACGGGGCTGACGGAGCTAAACCCGCGAATGCGGCGGCGGGGTGTCCCGACCGATCGCTTCCGGCAGGTGGCGGCAAGCGCCGATGGCAGAAAGGCCACTCGAAAGGCGGCCAGCCATGGTCGAAAGGGAATGGTGGGCGGTGCAGGGTTCGAACCTGCGACCCTCGCCGTGTGAATGCATTTTGCAGCCCTTGTCGATCAAGTGCTTGCCTTAAAGAACAACAACTTAGAGTCCTATTGAGTTCCGTTAGATACCGCTATATGGTCGAAAGTGCACCACAGGATGCACCACAGACCAATGCCTGCACTCACTCAAACCAGAATCGAGGCCGCTCAAGCGAGCCGTTCCCCGGTCGATCTCCGCGACGCGAAGACCCGTGGGCTGCTCTGCCGGGTCCATCCTTCCGGTAGGCGCGTGTTCTACGTCGAATGGAAGCGCGGCCGACGCTACTTGATCGGCGACTACCCGGTCACGACGCTAGCACGTGCCCGCGCGGTCGCGACCGAAGTGCTCGCCGACTACCTAGACCGGCAGCGGCACAGCCGTGCCGGTGGGCCTGAGCCTGTCCCTGAACTTGTGCTCTTGAAGCGCAGTCGAGATGCAGCCGACAAGGGCAATGCCGTCGAGACCCTTCGCGACCTGATCTCGGGCGACTACGGGGATTGGGCCGAAGCCAATCGCAAGAGCGGCAAGGCGACCCGGAATCGCCTGCTATCCGCTTTCGCCAGCGTGCTCGATACCCGGCTTGCCGACGTGAACCCGCTGCAGTTGGAGCGATGGCGCCGGGACCGTCTAGCAGATGGCGTCTCGCCCGCGACCGTGAATCGCGACTTCGCCGCGCTGCGCGGCGTGCTCTCGAAGGCGGTCGAGTGGGGCCACCTAGAAGCGAATCCCATGCGCGCGGTCAAGGCGAGCAAAGAAGACAAGCTCACGCGCGTTCGCTACCTGTCGGCCGATGAGGAAAAGCGTTTGCGCGACGTACTGAGTGCGCGGGACGCCCGGCGTCGGCAAGAGCGGGCGAATCGCAACGTATGGTGCAAGTCGCGAGGCATGGAGCCGTTGCCCGCGATTCCCTTGCATGGCTATCCCGACCATCTCACGCCGATGATCCTGCTGGCGCTCAATACCGGGCTGCGGCGTGGCGAGTTGACCGCGCTCACGTGG
>JAIUOJ010000143.1 GCA_020161335.1 Pseudomonadota bacterium | reverse complement strand
GGGTCGCGAGTCGTTGTCCCAGCCGCACCGGCGATTCGGCCTTCAGCGCCGGATCGAGCGTCGCCACGCCCGGCGGCAGCAGCACGATCACGGTCGAGCCATAGTTGAAGCGGGCCGCGCTGCGAGGACCGCAATGCGCCGTCGTGGTGAACGCGCCGCCGCGCGCGTCGATCCTGCCGCGCGACCGGTTCAAGCCCGGGTCGCGAGTCGTTGTCCCAGCCGCACCGGCGATTCGGCCTTCAGCGCCGGATCGAGCGTCGCCACGCCCGGCGGCAGCAGCACGATCACGGTCGAGCCATAGTTGAAGCGGGCCATCTCCTCGAACCGCTCCAGCACCACATCCTCCGCGCTCCAGTTCTGCGCGGCGATGCGGCCGCCGTAGGGCGGGATCACCTCGCCGCTCCACACGGTCTCCACGCCAGACACCAGCAGCGCACCGACCATCACCACCGCCATCGGGCCGAAATCGGTCTCGAAGTGGCACACCAGGCGCTCGTTGCGCGCGAACAGGCGCGGCACGCTGGCGACGGCATCCGTACCGACCGAGAACAAGCGGCCCGGCACGTGCACGGTCTCGCGCAGGCGGCCGGTCCAGGGCATGTGCACGCGGTGGTAGTCGCGCGGCGACAGGTACACGGTGGCGAACAGGCCGTTGGCGTAGGGCGCGGCCGCGGCGTCGCTGCCCAGCAGCTCGGCCGCGGTGTAGGACTGGCCCTTGGCCTGGAAGATGCGTCCGTCCGCGATCGGCCCGCACTGGCTGACGTGGCCGTCGGCGGGCATCAGCAGCGCCCGCGGGTCGGGATCGGGCTTGCGCGCGCCGGGTCGCAGCGCGCGGGTGAAGAAGGCATTGAAGGTCGGATAGCTGCGCGGATCGGGATTGGCCGCTTCGGACAGGTCCACGCCGAAGCGTCGCGTCACCGTGTCGATCAGCCAGCGGCTGGTGCGCGGCGAATCGGAATACGCCAGCCGCCGCGCCAGCGACGACAGCAGCCGGTGCGGCAGCACCCAGGTCAGCGCGGTGACGGGGCTCACCGGCGCGGCGCCTGGCTCAGTGCGATGAAGTCGGCGGCGATCGCCGCCGGATCGTCCAGCGCGCTGCCGGTGACCACGCCGGCCATGCGGCCCTGCGGGTCGAGCACCGCCATCGCCGCGCTGTGGTCGATCGAATACTGGTCGGCCGGCGCGCCATCCGGGGGCGGCACCTTCGCGAACACCAGCGACAGCGAGCGGGCGAAGGTCTCGAGCGACGGGATGTCGGCGGTCGCGGCCAGGGTGTCGCGATGGAAGGCATGCGCGTACTCGCCGATGCGGTCGGGCGTGTCGCGCTCGGGATCGACCGAGACGAACAGCACGCGCGGGCGGGTCGATTCGGGCAGGGCTTCCCATTGCTTCTGCGCCTGCGCCAGCCGCGCCAGCGTGGTCGGGCAGACATCGGGGCAGAAGGTGAAGCCGATGAACACCAGGGTCCAGTGCCCGTGCAGTTCGCCCGGGACCAGCTGCGTGCCGTCGGACTGCTGCAGGGCGAACGGCGGCAGTTCCCGCGGCTGCGGGAACAGCTTGACCGCACGCAGGGCCGGTTGCGGCGTGGCCGGTTCGGTGAAGTACTTGCGCGAGGCGAGCAGGCCCAGGCCGGCGAACAGCGCGACCAGCAGGACGATGGCGACGGTGCGGTTGAACATCGCAGAATCCACTTGAAGTGCGGCCATGATACCCCTGTCGCCGCTATACTTGCCGGTCCGGCTCCCGCCGGGGATGGGCGCCGCCATGACCGACGAATTGCAGACGATCATCGACCTGATCCGCTACGGTGCCAGCCGCTTCAACGCGGCCGGCCTGACCTTCGGCCACAGCTACGACAACGCCATCGACGAGGCCACCCAGCTCACCCTGCACGCGCTGCACCTGCCGCACGACCTTGGCCCCGCCTATGGCAACGCCCGGGTCACGCTCGCCGAGAAGGAAGACGTGCTGGCGCTGTTCCTGCGCCGCATCGAGGAGCGCGTGCCGGCCGCCTATCTGACCGGCGAGGCCTGGTTCGCCGGGCTGAGTTTCAAGAGCGACCCGCGCGCGCTGGTGCCGCGCTCGCCGATCGCGGAACTGATCGAAGCCGGCTTCGAGCCCTGGCTGGGCGGCCGCGAGGTGCGCCGGGCGCTGGACCTGTGCACCGGCTCGGGCTGCATCGCGCTGGCGATGGCGCACTACAACCCGGATTGGCACGTCGACGGCGCCGACCTCAGCGACGACGCGCTGGCCCTGGCCGACGAGAACGCGCAGCGACTGCTGGCCGGCAATGCCCGCTTCGTGAAGTCCGACCTGTTCTCCGCGCTGCAGGGCGAGCATTACGACCTGATCGTCACCAATCCGCCCTACGTGACCGACGACGAGACCGATGCGCTGCCGAGGGAGTACTCCCACGAGCCGGAACTCGGCCTGCGTGCCGGCTACGACGGGCTGGACATCGTGCTGCGCATCCTGCGCGACGCGCCGCTGCACCTGACCGAGGACGGCCTGCTGATCTGCGAGGTCGGCGAGGCCGAGCGCGCGCTGGCGAAGCTGCTGCCCGAGCTGCCGCTGATCTGGATCGAGTTCAAGGTCGGGCAGATGGGCGTGTTCGTGGTCGAACGCCACGACCTGGTCACGCACAACGCGCGCATCACCGCGCTGGCCAATGCGCGCGAGGGTATCGTCCCGACGCCGGTGTCGAGCGCCGGCGGCAGCCTGTTCTGAAGGCGTGTCATTCCCGCGAAAGCGGGAATCGCTCGATGCCCGCCAGGCGGCGGGTGGTCAGAGGCAACGGATATCGTGGGGCACTCGATCAATGGATTCCCGCTTTCGCGGGAATGATGGAACCGGAAAGCAACGAGTTGAATACATTTGGCCATCTTTTCCGCGTCACCACCTTCGGCGAATCGCACGGGCCGGCGATCGGCTGCGTGGTCGACGGGTGCCCGCCGGGGATTGCCATCGCGCCGGAAGACTTCACCCATGACCTGTCGCGTCGTGCCACCGGCAAGACCCGGCATACCTCGGCGCGCCATGAAGCGGACGAGGTGGAAATCCTCAGCGGCGTGTACGAAGGCGTCACCACCGGCACGCCGATCGCGCTGCTGATCCGCAACACCGACCAGCGCAGCAAGGATTACACCGCCATCGCCGCGCAGTTCCGTCCGGGCCACGCCGATTACACCTACTGGCAGAAATACGGCATCCGCGATCCGCGCGGCGGCGGGCGTTCGTCCGCGCGCGAAACGACGATGCGCGTGGCGGCGGCGGTGATCGCGAAGAAATGGCTGGCCGAGCGCTTCGGCGTGACCGTGCGCGGCTACATGAGCCAGATCGGCGAGGTCGTGCCCTCGAACAGCGGGCCGCGTTCGCATGACTGGAACGCGGTCGAGGCCAATCCGTTCTTCTGGCCCGATGCCGCGCAGGTGCCCGAACTGGAAGCCTACATGGACGCGCTGCGCAAGTCCGGCGATTCGGTCGGCGCGCGCGTGACCGTGGTGGCCGAGGGCGTGCCGCCGGGCTGGGGCGAGCCGATCTACGGCAAGCTCGACGGCGAACTTGCGGCGGCGATGATGTCGATCAATGCGGTCAAGGGTGTGGAGATCGGCGATGGCTTCGCGTCCGTGGCGCAGAAGGGCACGCAGCACCGCGACGTGATGACGCCACGAGGCTTCCTCTCCAACCATGCCGGCGGCATCCTCGGCGGCATCAGCACCGGGCAGCAGGTCGTGGTCTCGGTGGCGTTCAAGCCCACCTCCAGCCTGCGCCTGCCGGTCGAGGGCGTGGACGTGGACGGCAAGGTCGTCGACATCGTCACCACCGGCCGCCACGACCCGTGCGTGGGCATCCGCGCCACACCGATCTGCGAGGCGATGCTGGCGCTGGTGCTGATCGACCAGGCGCTGCGCCACCGCGCGCAATGCGGCGACGTGGGCGTCGTGTCGCCGCGTATCCCGCCCGCCGCCGGTGGCTGAGTCGAAGCCGCGCGTCTGGGTCAGCCAACCGCTGTTCGACGACATCGTCGCGCGGCTGGCGGAACATTTCGAGGTCGATGCCACGCGCGACGTGACGGCCTGGTCGCCGGCACAGGTGGCGGCGAAGCTGGGCGAGGTCGATGGCGCGCTGGTCACGCTCAACGAGCGCATCGGCGAGGACGAGCTCGCCGCGGCCGGGCGCCTGCGCGCGGTGGCGAACGTCGGCGTGGGCTACAACAACCTCGACATTGGCGCGCTCGAGTCCCGCGGCATCGTCGCCACCAACACGCCCGACGTGCTGACCGACACCACCGCCGACATGGCGTTCGCGCTGCTGATGGCGGCCGCGCGGCGCATCACCGAGGGCGAGCGCTGGTTGCGCGAAGGGCGCTGGACGCAATGGTCGTTCGACACCCTGCTCGGCAGCGACATCCACGGCAGCACGCTGGGCATCCTCGGCATGGGCCGGATCGGGCAGGGCATCGCCCGGCGCGGCGCGCACGGCTTCGGCATGCGCGTGCTGTACCACAACCGCAGCCGGCTGGCGGACGGTATCGAACGCAACTGTCGTGCCGACTGGGTCGACTTCGATACACTGCTGCGCGAGGCAGACCACCTCGTGCTGGTGCTGCCGTACTCGCCCGCCACCCGCCACGTCATCGATTCCACCGCCCTCGCGAAGATGAAGCCGACCGCGACGCTGACCAACATCGCCCGTGGCGGCCTCGTCGACGAGGTGGCGCTGGCCGATGCGCTGGCGCATGGCCGGCTGGCCTCGGCGGCGCTGGACGTGTTCGAGGGCGAACCGGCGGTCGATCCGAGGCTGCTGGCGCTGCGCAACGTGGTGCTCACCCCGCATGTCGGCAGTGCCAGCCTGGCGACGCGCCGCGCGATGGCCGCGCTGGCCGTCGACAACCTCGTCGCCGCGCTCGGCCGTGGTCCGCGCGCCGGTCGTCCGCCGACGCCGGTGACCGGCGTTTCCAGCCCCGGCACCGGCAAACGCTAGGGTCGCCGGCGGCGGTCCGCGCACGGCTTCCCCATGACCCGACGACGGCGCGCGCCGCGCGCACGTCAGGCCACTCCAACTTCTGATCCCCGGATACCCGCTTCCATGAACGACTCCAACAACCGACGCTTCAACGTTGCCGTGGTCGGCGCCACCGGCGCGGTCGGCGAAACCATGCTGTCGATCCTCGCCGAGCGCAATTTCCCGGTCGGCAAGCTCGTGCCGCTGGCGTCCGAGCGCTCGGCCGGCGGCACCGTCGGCTACCGTGGCGAGGAGTACGTGATCGAGGACCTGGCCGGCTTCGATCCGACCGGGATCGACATCGCGCTGTTTTCCGCGGGTGGCGGCGTGTCGAAGGAATACGCGCCGAAGTTCGCCGCGGCGGGCGCGGTGGTCATCGACAACAGCTCGGCCTTCCGCTACGACGACGACGTGCCGCTGGTGGTCAGCGAGGTCAACCCGGAGGCGGCGAAGCTGCGGCCGCGCGGCATCATCGCCAACCCCAACTGTTCGACGATGCAGATGCTGGTCGCGCTGGCGCCGATCCACCGTGCGTACGGCATCGAGCGCATCAACGTGGCCACCTACCAGTCGGTGTCCGGCGCGGGCCGCTCGGCGCTGGAGGAACTGGCCCGCCAGACCGGCGCGCTGCTCGCGTTCCAGGATGCCGATCCGCGGCGTTTCCCGGTGCAGATCGCATTCAATCTGATCCCGCACATCGACGATTTCCTCGACAACGGCTTCACCAAGGAGGAGATGAAGCTGGTCTGGGAGACGCGCAAGATCCTCGGCGACGAATCGATCCAGGTGAATCCCACCGCGGTGCGCGTGCCGGTGTTCTACGGGCACTCGGAAGCGGTGAACGTGGAGACGCGCGAGAAGGTCTCGGCGGCGCAGGCACGCGCGCTGCTGGCCTCGGCGCCGGGCGTGAAGGTGGTCGACGAGCGCAAGCCGGGCGGCTATCCGACCCCGGTCACGCATGCCTCCGGGCACGACGCGGTGTTCGTCGGCCGCATCCGCGAGGACCTGTCGCATCCGCGCGGACTGAACCTGTGGATCGTGTCCGACAACATCCGCAAGGGCGCGGCGCTGAACGCGGTGCAGGTGGCGGAACTGGTCGCGGCCGGGGGCTGACACGTTGCGGAGCGGCGGCGCGGGCGGCTAGAGTCGCGGCCATGTCACGATCCGGAACGAGGGGCGGCACGCGCCCGAACGCTTGGTGGACGATGGCCTGCGGCCTGCTGCTGGCGGTCGTGGCCTGGCCGGCGTTCGCGCTCGGGCTGGGCCAGATCGACGTGCGCTCGCAGGCGGGACAGCCGCTGCTGGCGGAAATCCCGATCATCTCCGCCGATCCGTCCGAACTCGACGGCCTGCAGGCGCGGCTGGCGTCGCCCGACACCTTCCGCCGCATCGGGCTCGAACCGCCGAGCGGGCTGGTCTCCGGCCTGCACTTCGCGATCGCGCTCGATCCGCGCGGTCGCCCGGTGATCCGCATCACCAGCGACGCGCCGGTGCAGCAGCCGCTGCTGACCTTCCTGGTCGAAGTGGAATGGGGCCAGGGCCGGCTGGTGCGCGAGTACTCGGCCCTCGTCGACACGCCGCAGACGGTGGCCGCGCCGGCACAGCCGCCGATCCAGGCGCCGGTCGCCGCGCCGTCGAACACCATCGTGCGCGCGCCCGAACCCGCGCCGCCGGCGGAGGCGCCTGCCGCACCGCCGGAAGCGCCGCCCGCGGCGCAGGCGCAGGAACAAGCCGTCGTGGCCAGTGCGCCGCCGCCAGCGCCGGCACCCGTGCCGCGCCCGGTGGCCGTGTCGCCGCAGCTTGCCGGGGGCGAGTACGGCCCGGTCCAGGCGGGTCAGACGCTCGGCAGGATCGCCGCGGAACTGTCCGCCGGCAGCGGCCAGTCGCTCAACCAGACAATGCTGGCGCTGCTGCGCGCCAACCCGGAAGCCTTCATCGGCGGCAACCTCAACCTGATCCGCCAGGGCGCGGTGCTGCGCGTGCCGACGGGCGAGGAGTGGTCGGCCGCGAGCATCGCCGAAGCCAATGCGGTCGTGCGCGAACATGTTGCGCGCTGGCGCGAGATGCGCCGGCCGGTACCGCAGCCGGCGGCGGTCGATGCTGCCGAGGCGCCGGCTGCGACGGCCACCACCGCGGCCGCGACCGCGGCGCCGTCCCCGGCGCCGTCCGCCGGTGCGTCGCCGCGTGTCGCCGACGCGCGGCTGGAGATCGTACCGCCGACCCAGGGCGGCAGCGACCGGGCAGGAACCAGGACCGGCATCGCCGCCGGGGGCGAGGGCGACATGCTGCAGCAGCAGGAACTGATCCAGACGCGCGAAACGCTGGTGGCGCGCGACGCCGAAGTGCAAGAGCTCAAGGCCCGCGTGGCCGAACTGGAGCAACTGCAGCAACAGCAGCAGCAGCTGATCCAGCTCAAGGACGGCGAGCTGGCCACGGCCCAGCAGCGCCTCGCGCAGACCAATGCGCAGGCGGCAGCGGCTCCGCCGACGGACGCGGGCACGCCGCTGTGGCTGTGGCTCGGACTGGCGCTGCTGGTGGCCGCGCTCGTCGGCTGGTGGCTGTCGCGACGCAAGGCCGCGGCGCGCAAGCCGGTGTTCACCACCACGGCCAGCGTCCTGCCGGGTGGCCCCGGTGCGAGGACGGCGTCGACGCCGTCGGCCGCCGCGCCGGTCGCAGAAGCCGAGGACGTCGAGGCGGCGTTCGAAGATGCACCGACGCCGGCCGCACGCGGCCAGGGCCCCGCGGCGACCTCCTGGACCGCGCCTCCGGCGGCGGCCAGCGGGACGTCACCCACCTGGCATGCCGGCGGCGGCGCCGCGCGCGCCGAGACCGTGGCGCCGCTCAATCCCGCGCCCGCCGGGCACGAGCGCATCGAGCTGGCCCGCGCCTACATCGACCTCGGCGATGTCGACACCGCGCGCATGCTGCTGCAGGAAGTGGCCGACGGCGGCGATGCCGCCGCGCGCGGCGAGGCGGCACGCCTGCTGCGCGAACTGGTGTGACCCGACGCTACGCGATCGGCGTCGAATACGACGGTGGCGGTTTCCGGGGCTGGCAGCGACTGACCCCGTCAGGCGTGCCCGACGGCACCACCGTGCAGG
>JAIUOJ010000142.1 GCA_020161335.1 Pseudomonadota bacterium | reverse complement strand
CGTGCTCGGAGCGCGGCGACGGGCCGACCGGATCGTCGGTCGGTTCGTCGTTGGGGCCGGTGGACGGCTTGCGGTCCTCGATGTCGATGGCGCGGAACGCGTACTGGGTGAAGGTGATGCCACGGATCGTCGGGCCCTTGCCATCGGACGCCTTGCCGTGCACGGCTCGCGACGGCCGATGCAGCGCGATGTCGAACGCCGTGATCTCCACCTGCTTGCCGGCCGGATCGGCGCCGAGGTAGACGTAGCCCTGTTCGTAGTCGATGTAGTACCCGCCCTCGCCCAGCGCGCCTTCCCAGCCAGCCGACTGCAGCAACTTGCCGTCGACGAACACCATGTCGTTGTTGAAGCGGTGCAGCGGCGTGCGCATGCCCTCGCGCTCGCGCCGCCACCAGGGCAGCGGCTGGGCCGGGAACAGCGTGTTCCACCTCGTGCGCCACACCCCATCGCGCAGTTCCTCCCACTCCGTGGCGACGCGCGTGCCCTTCAGGACCGGCTGCTCGTCGAGGTAGGGCTGGATCGTGATGCCCTGGTTGAGCTGCAGGCCGCCGGTGCGATAGGTGCCGCCGCGCAGGACGATGGCGTCGCCGGTGACCACGCGCGCGATCGCCGATTCGATCGTGGTCGGTTGCGCCAGCGCGGTGCCGGGCGCGTCGGCGGCGCCGTCGGGGGCCACGAAGTACACGGTGCCCGCCTGCGGCACGGGATAGGACTGGGGAATGGGCCCGTAGGGCCCTCCGGAGGGTTGCGCCACGGTCGCGCCCACTGCGGACAGGCACGCGAGCAGCAGCATCGCCCGGCAGCGGCGTACGAGGCGGTGACGCGGCGCACCGGGCGCCGGGGACGTGGTCGACATGCATTCCCTCCAGAGGACTGCGGTGAACCTGGCGGGGACCGGCGGGCCGCCCCCGACCGAATGTTAGCGCTACCAGAGACTACCACCGCCACCCGGCTGGCGCGACCCGCGCTGCGGCGACCCCGATGACCGGGGGCATCCGCGACGTGCCTGCGGTCCGCCGCCGACCCGGCCCTGTCCATCGGATGCCTATACTCGACCCCGTCGCATCCGGACAGGCACAGCATGGCGGAACACCCAGGCGCCGACCCACGCGCGCGGCCCGACGCCAACGCCAGCCGGCCGGCCAGTCTGGGCCGCTCGGTCTCGAACACGCTCAAGGGCTCGGCCGGCAACCTGGTCGAGTGGTACGACGTCTACGTCTACTCGGTGTTCGCCGCGTACTTCGAAGCGAAGTTCTTCACCCCCGACGACAGGAACGCCACGCTCTACGTCTGGGCGATCTTCGCGATGACGTTCCTGATGCGCCCGATCGGCGCGTGGTACTTCGGGCGTTTCGCCGACCGCTACGGGCGCCGCCTCGCGCTGACGGTCTCGGTGTCGCTGATGGCGGCGTGTTCGTTCGTCATCGCGATCACGCCCACCGTCGGCACCATCGGCATGGGCGCGCCGATCATCCTGCTGCTGGCGCGCCTGGTGCAGGGGTTCGCGACGGGTGGCGAGTACGGCACCAGCGCGACCTACATGTCCGAGGCCGCGATCCGCGGCCGGCGCGGATTCCTGTCCTCGTTCCACTACGTCACCCTCGTCGGCGGGCACGTGCTGGCGCAGGCGACGCTGCTGGTGATGCTGCTGACGCTCGACAGCCGGCAGATCTCGGACTGGGGCTGGCGCGTGGCCTTCGGCCTGGGCGGAGTGGCGGCGATCGTGGTGTTCTGGCTGCGGCGCAGCATGGACGAGTCGCTGGAGACCACGGCCATCGCCGAAGCCCGTGCCGGTGGCGCGCGCCAGGCCGGATCGCTGCGCGAACTGTTCCTGCACCAGTGGCGCCCGCTGCTCCTGTGCTTCTTCATCACCGCCGGGGGCACCGTCGCGTTCTATACCTACTCGGTGAACGGGCCCAAGATCATCCAGGCCGCCTTCGCCGGCGGCGACGTGATGACCGGCACCCTGATCAACCTCGGGGCGCTGGCGTTGCTGATGCTGCTGCAGCCACTGGGCGGCTGGCTGTCGGACATCGTCGGCCGCAAGACGCTGCTGGTGTACTTCGGCATCGGCGGCGTGCTCTACACCTGGGTGCTGGTGCTGTGGCTGCCGCAGCAGACGCACTGGCTGCCCGCGTTCGGCATCCTCGCGCTGGGCTTCGTCATCCTCACCGGCTATACCTCGATCAATGCGGTGGTGAAGGCGGAACTGTTCCCCACCCACATCCGTGCGCTGGGCGTCGGCCTCGGGTATGCCTTGGCCAACTCCGCGTTCGGGGGCACCGCGCCGCTGCTGTACCAGGCCAGCCTGCGCGCCGGGCACGTCGACGCCTTCGTGCTCTACGCCACCGCGATGATCGCCCTGTCGCTGGTGGTCTACGCGTGCTTCCTCACCAACAAGGGTCGCAACTGGCTCGACGACGAGGCCGGGATGCGCGCCCGTCAGCGCTGATCGTCCGCGTGCCGGCACCGTGTGGCGGGCACGCCGGCGGCTACGGCGCCGGCACCAGCCGATGCGCGGCGTCCCGGCACACCACCAGCGTGCCCGCGCCGGCGCCGCTTCCCACGACCTGCACGCGCATGCCCACCGCCAGCGCCTGCACGTCGACCGGGGACGCCTGGCACAGGTTCCAGCGCGCCGGCAGCTGCACGGCGACCCGCCCGTGCGTCGGGGTGTCCACCTGGACCACGGCGTTGCCGTCGTAGGTCCACGGCCGGGTGTCGATTCCGGCCACGACGCCGTCAAGCGAGACCATCACGCCTTCCGGGATCGCGGTCGTGGGCGGGCGCGTCGCGCAGCCGCACATCGCGAGCGTCGAAGCCGCGAGCAGCGCGTGCACGAACCTCGCGTGCGCAAACCTTCCGCAGGTGTTCAAGCGGTCGCTCCTCCAGGCGTGTCGAGGTGGCATCGTGCCGCGGCCGGGGTGAACCGGCGATGGCCCGGCGGGTACCGCGTCGTCAAGGATCGGGCCAAGGCGACACCGGCATGGCATCGATGTGCCGGACCAGCAGGTCGGCGATGATGCGATCGTCCGCCGCCGAGGGGTGCCAGTGGCAGGCATCCATCTTGAGACCGTCGACGGCGACGAAGGACACGCCGTCATCGCCTTGCGCGCGTAGGTACGCCTCGACGCGGCGTACCTGCGCGCGGATTTCGCCATCGGCGCCATCCGTCGCCCACAGCACGAAACGCGCGTCGGGATGGCGCGTGCGAAGGGACCGCACGAAGGCGACATGGGCCTGCACGTAGTCGTCGCGCAGCGCGTCGCGCGTGGCCCAGCGTTCGTCCGGCCGGAGCGGCGTGGAGAAGTCGTTGGTGCCCAGCGCGATCACGATGACCTGCGGCTGCCAGCGCGTGTCCTCGTCGCGCGACGAATGGTCGAACAGCACGTAGGGATACGCGACCGGCAGCGTGTCGCCGGCGCCGCCGGCGTAGTTGCGCACGACGCCGCGTCCGGAGATCGCGTTGACGCGCACGTCGGCCCCGTAGTGCGCGGCGACGAGCGGCCCGAAGGCGCGCGTGGTGTCGGTGGTGCGCCACACCTCGGCATCGTCGCACTCGCGCCGAGTCGACAGGTTGGCATAGCCCACGGTGTGCGAGTCGCCGATGAACTCGATGCGGCGCGCGCGCACGGGCATCGCCAAGGGGTGCGCACCGGGCGGCAGCCGGAAGCCCTCGAAGCGGTTGGCGGCGGACTGGCTTTCGGTCGCCACTTCGACGCGCACGCGGTGCGCGCCCGGCGCCAGTCCCCCGATGCGGAAGGCGCCGACCGGCTTGTCCAGCGTGTCGATGCGCCGACCATCCACCTGCACGTGCAGGATCACGTCGCCGGGGCCGTTCACGAACACGATGCCCTCGCCTTCGAACGCGGTCTCGAAGTACGCGCCGGGCCACTGGTGGAGGACGCCGACGCCGTCCGGAGCGCGGGCCACGCGTCCGCCGGCCGTGAACGGCGCCGCGGCGTGGTCCTGCGGGACGCCCCGGATCGCGGTGACGACTGGCGTCGCGGCCGCGGCAAGGCCCGGCACGCCGGCCAGCAGGACGGACAGCAGCAGCGCGCGCAACCTCATGCGGCTCCGGGTTGGCATGGGTGCAGGGCCGCGCACCTCACGCACGGAACACCGGCTCCAGCATCCGCAGCGTGCCGGCGTCGGCGTCCAGCTCGACCAGGCCGCCCACCGGCAGGATGAACTGCTGGCGGATGTGGCCGATCATGGCGCCGGTGTAGGCAGGGATGCCCAGTGGCCTGACGTAGTCGTCGAGGATCTGCGACAGCGTCAGCGAGCCATAGCCGTTGCCCGGATCGCAGTCGGTGCATTCGCCGAAGACCAGGCCGGCAATGCGATCCAGCACGCCCATCAGCCTGAGCGTGCTGAACATGCGATCGATGCGGTACGGCGCTTCCGACACGTCCTCGAGGAACAGGATCCTGCCTTCGAAATCCGGCAGGTAGGGCGAACCGGCAAGCGCCGTCAGCACGGTCAGGTTGCCGCCGACCAGCGCGCCGCGTGCCTTGCCGCCGGTGAGCGTGACCGTGCGGTTCCGGCGCTGCACCAGTTCGTCGCCGGCATCGGCCACGTTCCGGTACAGCATCAGCCGGCGCTCGAGGAACAGCTGGCGGAACTGGTCGGCGTTGAAGCGGTTCCAGCTGCCGGATCCGTTCGGACCGTGGAAGCTGACCAGGCCCGTCTGCGCCTGCAGCGCGCAGTGCAGCGCGGTGATGTCGGAATAGCCCAGCAGCGCCTTGGGATTGCGTCGGATGGCGTCGTAGTCCAGCAGCGGCAGCAGCCGCGCCGCGCCCGAACCGCCGCGCACGCAGATCACGGCGCGGACCTCGGGATCGGCGAAGGCGGCGTTGAGGTCGCCCGCACGCTCGGCGTCGGTCCCGGCCAGGTGGCCGCGGCGCGCGGCGAGGTGCGCGCCCGGCTTGACCCGGAAACCCAGGGCCTCCAGCACCTCCTGCGCGATCTGCAGGTCGAGCGGGTCGTCCATCGCCGCCGACGGGCTGACCAGGGCCACCGTGTCACCCTTGCGCAGCGGCACCGGCAGCAATCGCGCCGGCGGACTGTCCGCGATGCCCGATGCCGCCCCGGACAAGGGCAGCGAGAGGGCCGCCAGCGAGGAGGTGGCGAGGAAGTCGCGTCGTTTCATCGGGTCGCCCGTGGCACCGGAAGGTGCGCCGAGGGTAGCAACCGTGCGCCGGCGCAACAATTTGCCGTGTCGATCCGGGCCACCGTCCTTCGTCGTACCCGCAGGCAGACGATGTCGCGGCCGTCCTGCACGCCGGCTTCCACCCGCCCTGCGATCATCGCCGGGCCGCCGCAGCCCCGCCCCGCGCCCCGATCCATCAGGACCCACGGAGAACGCACATGATCCCGCGCAACACCATCTGCCTCTGGTACGACGGCACCGCCCTCGAAGCGGCGACGTTCTACGCCCGGACCTTCCCCGACAGCCAGGTCACCGCCGTGCACCACGCACCGGGCGACTTCCCGTCCGGCAAGCAGGGCGACCCGCTGACCGTCGAGTTCACCGTGCTCGGCATCCCCTGCCTCGGCCTGAATGGCGGCCCGGCGTTCAGGCACAGCGAGGCGTTCTCGTTCCAGGTGGCCACCGACGACCAGGCCGAAACCGACCGGCTGTGGAACGCGATCGTCGGCAACGGCGGCGAGGAAAGCGCCTGTGGCTGGTGTCGCGACAAGTGGGGCCTGTCCTGGCAGATCACGCCGCGCGTGCTGAGCGAAGCCGTGACCAGTCCGGATCCCGTGGTCGCCAAGCGCGCCTTCGAAGCGATGATGACCATGCGCAAGATCGACATCGCCGTGATCGAAGCGGCAGTCCGCGGCTGAACGCCCGCCGCGACAACCGGGAGACGACGCCATGCGCAAGCTCATCGTCGCCGCGATGACCAGCCTCGACGGCGTCATCCAGGCGCCCGGCGGACCGGACGAGGACACCAGCGGCGGCTTCGCGCACGGCGGCTGGATCTGGCCCCATGCCGGCGGCGACGGCGAAGTGATGGGCGGAGTGTTCTCGCGCCCGTTCGCGCTGCTGCTCGGTCGCCGCACCTACGACATCTTCGCCGCCTACTGGCCGGAGGTGCCGCCCGGGGCGCCGCACGGCGGGCTCGCCGCGCGCTTCAACGCTGCGCGCAAGCACGTGGCCACGCACCGCCCGGGCACGCTCGACTGGGTCGGCAGCCATGCGCTGGGGGCAGACGTGCCCGCCGCCGTGCGCGCGCTCAAGCACGACGACGGCCCGGACCTGTTCACCCAGGGCAGCAGCGAACTGGTGCACCAGCTGTTGGCGAGCGATCTCGTCGACGAACTGCGCCTGCTCGTGTACCCGGTGGTCCTGGGACGCGGCAAGCGCCTGTTCGACGCCGGCTCACGCGCGGCCGCGTTCCGGTTGGCGTCGTCGTCGGCGACGTCACGCGGCGTGCTGGTCACGCACTACCAGCGCGCCGGCGAGGTCGAGAGCCGCGCGTTCGATCCGGGCTGACGGCCCCTCGCGCAGCGCGGCCTGGCGCACCCGTCCGCGTGCCGGGATGTACAAGCGGTGATGGTCCGCGACGACGTCCGGATTGCCGCCGAAACCGCGGCGCGCCTGGCTTGTCCTGCGGCGCAGGGGGGCGATCGCCACGCCATGTCCGATGGAATCCATCTCTGCGAACAGCGCGGCGTCGGCTTGGGCATGTCCCCCAGGACGACCACCCGCAGCGGCGGGTTCGACCCAGCCGCGGCGCGGGATGCACGCGGCGCACGCGGGACGCGGCCGCCCATGTGGCGACGCCGGGCAGCCACGGGCCGCGTCCAGGCATCCGGGCCGGGGGCGCGCCGGCGCCGCGCCGTCAAGCCGGCTGAATGCGATCACCGCCACGCGCCACGGCCACGGGCATGCGCGGCGGATCGGCGGGCGGATCGGTGTCCCGCGGATCGCGCGTGCGACCGGCCATGCACCGGCCTGCCCCGCCGCTGCCCACCGCCTTGGGACCGGATTGCTACACTGCGCCGACCTTCGATCACGTGAGCCCCATGGCCAAGCCCAACTATTCGTTCGAGAAGCGGCAGCGCGAACTGGCAAAGAAGAAGAAGCAGGACGAGAAGGCCGAGAAGAAGCGCGCCGAACGCGAAGCGGCCAAGCCGGACACCCCGCCGCAGGAATGACCGCGGACACCCCACGGATCGGCCAGGTCTGGGTGGACGCCGACGCCTGCCCCGGACCCGTGAAGGACATCCTGTTCCGCGCCGCCGAACGTGCCCAGGTGCCCGTGACCCTCGTCGCCAACCAGTGGTTGCGCACACCCGGTTCGCGCTTCGTCCGCGCGATGCAGGTGCAGGGCGGCTTCGACGCGGCGGACGATGCGATCGCCGAACGCGCCGGCCCCGGCGACCTCGTCGTCACCCAGGACATCCCGCTTGCGTCGCGCGTGCTGGCCAACGGCGCCGAGGCGATCAACCCGCGCGGCGAGCGCTTCACCGCCGACAACATCGCCGAACGCCTGTCGGTGCGCAACTTCATGGAAGACCTGCGCGGGGCCGGCGTGCAGACCGGCGGCCCCGATGCCTTCCATGCCCGCGACCGGCAGGCTTTCGCCAACCAGCTCGACGGCTGGCTGGCGCGCCGACGCTGAGGGTGCGCCCCCCGCCCTGCGGCGGGTTCAACGAGGCGCGGCGAACGTGGCGCCCGATGGCTCGGCCAGGAACGCCTTGGCGATCGCGAACGCGGTGTCGTCCATCGGCGTGGTGTTGGTGTTCGACAGCAGGACGACGGTGAGGCCATCGTCGATGTAGCGCAGCAGCTGGGTGTTGGCTCCCATTACCTGCCCCGGGCGATGCGCCACGCGATCGGCGAGGCCGCGCACCTTGACCGGCGCCACCCACAGCCCCTCCGCGTACTCGTCGCGTTCCACGGCGAGCAGGCGCGCAAGGCGACCGGGGCCCACGATGCGGCCCGCGAACAGCGCATCCGAGAAGCGCGCGACATCGGCGGCCGTCGCGTACAGGCCGCCCGCCGCGCCCCAGTGCTCGTGGTAGACGGGCAGCTCATGGATGTACGGCGCGCCCGGCTCGACGCGCAGGTAGCCGGTGGCCACGACCGGCGACAGCGACCGCCAGTCCATCATGCCGGTGCCGTCCAGCCCGAGCGGATCGAGGATCAGGCGCCTGAGCGCGACGGGATACGCCTCGCCGGTGACCCGCTCGATGATCTGCCCGA
>JAIUOJ010000141.1 GCA_020161335.1 Pseudomonadota bacterium | reverse complement strand
GCCGCGACCACGCATGCCAGGCCCACGCCAGGTGGCTGCACACGAACAGCAGCGCCCACGGCCACCACCGGTGCTGGCGCACGAACGGCCACATCACCAGGAACACGCCGCCGCCGGTGTAGAGGTTCGAGGCGACGTACCAGGGCACCACCCGAAACAGGTTGAGCACCTGCCGGTGGACCAGCAGCCGCTGGTGCTCTGCCGGCGCGCCGATCGGCAACGCCCAGCACTCCCGGAGCCAGACCCAGAATCCGTTCATCTCCGTTGTTCCCAAGCCGAAGCGCCTGCGCACCCGGTGCGCAGTCCCTGCACGACCGATGCTAGACCTTCCTTCGGGGTTGCGCACGTGCCCGTGCGCCGGGCCTAGGGCGGGGCGCCCCCTGCCCCCGGCTCGCCGGGTTCCGCCGGCGCGGCGGGCGCGGCGGGCGCGGCGGGTTCGGCCGGCGCGGCGGGCAGCGCGGGCGTGGCCGGCACCTCGGGCTGGTGCGGACGGAAGCCGAAACTGCCGTCCTGCTGGGTGGACACGATCATCAGCACCATGCTCGAGGGCACCATCAGCTCGAGCTTCACGTCGCGGCCTTCCGGGGTGCGCCCGTGCAGGGTCATCTCGACGAAGCCGCCCGCGGTGTCGACCTCGTCGCAGGCGACGTGCGGCCCGGTCAGGCTGTCCTGCAGGTAGGGCTTGATCGCGCCGCCCAGCACCTCCAGCGCCTGCGGGAAGAAGAACACCGCGTAACCGCCCTTTCCATTCATCGATGTGCTCCGCGCCGCCGGCTCAGGTCCAGTCGATGGTAATGGCGGCGGTCGCATCGCGCGCGACCGCGCGCGCTTCGTCGATGCCCGTGGCGCGCGCCAGCGTGACGCCGACGCGGCGATGCCCCGCCACGCGCGGCTTGCCGAACAGGCGCAGGCCGGTGTCCGGCGCCTGCAGCGCGGCCTCGATGTTGCCGAACACGGGCACCCCGTGTCCTTCGGCGAGGATCGCGCTGGACGCGCTGGGGCCCAGCTGGCGGATGACCGGGATCGGCAGGCCGAGGATCGCGCGCGCGTGCAGCGCGAATTCGCTGAGATCCTGCGAGGCCAGCGTGACCAGGCCGGTATCGTGCGGCCGCGGCGAGACTTCGCTGAACCACACCTCGTCGCCCTTCACGAACAGTTCCACGCCGAACACCCCCCAGCCGCCGAGGTCGTCGGTGATCGCGCGCGCGATCTCCTGCGCGCGGGCCAGCGCGCGCGCCGACATCGGCTGCGGTTGCCAGCTTTCGCGGTAGTCGCCGTCCCGCTGCAGGTGGCCGATGGGGTCGCAGAACGACGTGCCGCCGGCATGGCGCACCGTGAGCAGGGTGATCTCGTAATCGAAGTCGATGAAGCCCTCGACGATGCAGCGTCCCGCGCCGGCGCGGCCGCCGGTCTGCGCGTAGGCCCACGCAGGCGCGATGTCGGCCTCGCCGCGCACGGTGCTCTGGCCCTTGCCCGAGGACGACATCACCGGCTTGACCACGCAGGGCAGGCCGACCGCGGCGATCGCGTCGCGATACTCGGCCTCGGTATCGACGAAGCGGTAGGGCGAGGTCGGCAGGCCGAGGGTTTCGGCGGCGAGCCGGCGGATGCCCTCGCGGTCCATCGTCAGGCGCGCGGCGCGCGCGGTGGGGATCACCCGGACGGGAGCCGCCTGCTGCCCGTGGTCGCGCTCCAGCGCCACCAGCGTTTCGGTATGGATCGCCTCGATCTCGGGCACCACCAGGTGCGGTTGCTCGCGTTCGATCAGCGCACGCAGGGCGACCGGATCGAGCATGTCCAGCACGTGGCTGCGGTGTGCGACCTGCATTGCCGGGGCATCGGCGTAGCGGTCGGCGGCGATCACCTCGACCCCCAGCCGTTGCAGTTCGATGGCGACTTCCTTGCCCAGTTCGCCGGAGCCCAGCAGCAGGACGCGCGTGGCGGACGGAGACAGGGGGGTACCGAGCTGGGTCATGGGGGGCGCCGACAGGAGGAAGGCGACAGTGTATCGACCGGCCCGCCGCCACCCCTTTACAAGTTGATATCATTTTGATATCAATTAACCGCTGCCTTCGCAGCCACGCCAGGAACCACCGCCATGCTCCACATCGCCCGCTCCATCCAACGCCGCTGGCCGCAGCCTGCGGTCGGCCTCATCACCGGCCTGTTCCTGGCATCCGCGGTCGCGCTCGCCGCCGGCCTCGCGCTGGCGCGCCACTGAATCCACCGGAGGACATGACATGAAGGAAAACCACGTCCGTTCGCTGCCCGGCATCCCGACCCTGCTGGTGCTGATCGCGCTCCTGCTCGCCGCGGCCTGGTGCCTGTTCCAGGCCCTGGGCGGCGACGGTGGCGTGCCGGCCCTGCTCGCGGCCTTCGTCATCGGCGCGCTCGCGCTGTTCGGCCTGGTCGGCCTGTACATGGTCGAACCGAACCAGGCCGCCGTGCTGACCCTGTTCGGCAAGTACGTGGGCACGGTGAAGGACGCCGGCCTGCGCTGGAACAACCCCTTCTTCAGCAAGAAGAAGGTCAGCCTGCGCGTGCGCAACTTCGAGAGCGGGCGGCTCAAGGTCAACGAGCTCGACGGCTCGCCGATCGAGATCGCCTCGGTGATCGTGTGGCGCGTGGTCGATTCGGCCGAAGCGGTGTTCAACGTCGACGACTACGAGAGCTTCGTGCACATCCAGTCCGAAGCGGCGCTGCGCGCGATGGCCACCAGCTATCCCTACGACCAGCACGAGGACGGGCAGATCTCGCTGCGGAGCCATCCGCAGGAAGTCTCCGACCGGCTGAAGGAACAGCTCGACGAGCGCCTCACCGCCGCCGGCGTGGACGTGGTCGACGCGCGCATCAGCCACCTCGCCTACGCGCCCGAGATCGCCCACGCGATGCTGCAGCGGCAGCAGGCCAACGCGGTGATCGCGGCACGCACGCGGATCGTCGCCGGTGCCGTGGGCATGGTCGAGATGGCGCTGTCCGAGCTGGAGAAGAGCGGCACCTTGAAGCTCGACGAGGAGCGGCGCGCGGCGATGGTCAGCAACCTGCTGGTGGTGCTGTGCGGCGACCGCGGCACGCAGCCGATCGTCAACACCGGCTCGCTGTACTGAGCGGGGGATGGAGCTGTTCGCGCCCCTGCTGGTCGCCATCGGCGCGATGCCCGCCCTGGGCATCGCCGCCTGGTACGCGCGGGTCACAGGTCCGCTGGCGAGGATCGTCGCCCTGCACTGGGCGCTGATCGCGCTGAGCATGTTCCTCGGCGCCGCGGGACTGTACTGGGCGGCTGCCGACGAGGGCCGCATCGCGACCGTGGCGATCCTGATGGTGGTCGCGGTGAACGCGCTGGCGCTGTCGATGGTGCTGCGCCTGCGCCGCGGCGAGCGGGGGCGCTGAGGCGATGGCCGAGAAGAAGGCCTATCCCCTGCGCATCAGCGCCGACGTGCTGGCGGCGGCGCAGAAGTGGTCGGACGACGAGCTGCGCAGCCTCAACGCGCAGATCGAATACGTGCTGCGCGACGCGCTGCGCAAGGCCGGGCGGCTGCCGGGCTCGCACGCCACACCAAGAGAGGAGGAGGACACATGAACAAACGCTGGACCTATCTCGTCGTCGAGCTGAAGACCGGGCTGATGGGCGGCTTCAAGCACGACGCCCTGCAGGCGGAGCTCGACAAGCACGGCAAGGCCGGATGGGAACTGGTCAACCTCGTGCACGCGACGCCGACCATCTCTTCACCTACCCTCGTGTTCAAAAAGGAGCAATGACATGAACAGGACCACTTCCCTTCTCCTCGCCCTGTGCCTGGGTGCCGCCAGCGCGTTCCCGGCCGCTGCCGACGACAAGAGCGCCGTCGCCACCGCAAGCGCCCTGCTCGACCGGCTCGACGCCGGCGACTACGCCGCGGCCACCGCCGACTTCAACGCGCAGATGAAGGCCGGGCTGAGCGCCACGCAACTCGCCGGCGTGCAGGCGCAACTCGAGGCCGCCGGCCCGGTGCAGTCGCGCGGCGAGCCGCAGGTGTCGCAACGCGACGGCAACACCCTCGTGGTGTATCGCATCCAGCGCGCCCAGGGCGCGATCGAAGCCCTGGTGGCGATCGACGCCGCCGGCCAGGTGGCGGGCCTGTACTTCAGCCCTGCCAAAGACGACCAGCAGGCGCGCTGATGCGTCGTGACGGCCCGCGCCGCCTGCGCGCATTCGCGCTGGCGTTCGCGCTGGCGCTGGCGGCGCCGCTCGCGGCCGCCGACCACGACGTCGACCCGGCGATCGCGATCGCCGTGCGCACGCTCGACCGGCTCGACGCCGGCGAGTACCAGGCGATCGTCGACACCCTCACGCCGCAGGCGCAGGCGGCGATCGATGCGGACGGCCTGGCCCGCGTGTGGACCGCGCTGCCCGCGCAACTGGGCGCCGCGCAGGGCCGCGGCGAACCGACGCTGGCCACGCGCGGTCCGTTGCGGGTGGTCACGATCCCGCTGCGCCATGCGCAGGGCACGCTCAACGCCATCGTCGCGCTCGACGCGCAGGACCGGATCGCCGGCCTGCAGCTGCAGCCGACCGCGGCGGTGGCGGCGCCCGCACCCGCCGCGCCCGCAGGCGTGCGCGAGCAGCCCTTCGCCGTCGGCAACGGCGAGCGCGCCCTGCCCGGCACGCTGTCGCTCCCGGCGGGCGCGGGCCCGTTCCCGGCCGTGGTGCTGGTGCACGGCTCCGGCCCGCAGGACCGCGACCAGACGCTCGGCCCGAATCGCCCGTTCCTCGACATCGCGCACGGCCTCGCCGCGCGCGGGATCGCGGTGCTGCGCTACGACAAGCGCAGTCGTGCCCGCCCGCAGGATTACGCCCACGGCGACTTCGGCGTCGATGCCGAAACCACCGACGACGCGGTCGCCGCGCTGGCCGCGCTGCGTGCCACGCCCGGCATCGATCCCGAGCGCGTGTTCGTGTTCGGCCACAGCCTCGGCGCGATGCTGGCGCCACGGATCGCCGCGCGTGCGCCGGGCAGCGCGGGCGCGATCCTGTTCGCCTCGCCCTCGCGGCCCCTGCTGGACGTGCTGGTCGAACAGGTCGCGGCCATGGCCGCGCGCGATGGCACGGTCTCCGCTGCCGAACGCGATGCGATCGCGCGGCTCGAGGCCGGCATCGCCCGGCTGCGCGCCGGCGAGGACGTGCCCGCGGCGGAGGCGCCGCTGGGCCAGAGCAGCACCTACTGGCGCAGCATCGAAGCGGTCGATCCGGTCGCCGACGCACACGCGCTCGGCAAGCCGCTGCTGGTGCTGCACGGTGGCCGCGACATCCAGGTCACCGACGCCGACTGGCGTGGCTGGCAGCGGGCGCTGGCGCAGTCGCCGCGGGTGAGGCTGCAGGCCTATCCCGCGCTGAGCCACCTCGGCATCGCCGGCGAGGGGCCGGGCTCGCCCGCCGACTACGAGGCCGCCGGGCACGTCGACGCCACCCTTCTCGACGACGTGGCGAACTGGATCAAGGGGCACGGACATGAGTAGCCGCAACTTCCCCCTGCCGCCGCTGCACCGCGCCGCCTGGCTGGTGCTGGTGGGCCTCCCCGTGTGCGTCGTCGCCGCCCTGCTGCTCCCCGAACCGATCCGGATGCCGACACCGGGCTGGCTGCTCGGCCCGCTGTTCCTGTTGCTGCTGCTGGTGCCGCTGGCGCTGCTGCTGAGGCGCCGCCGGATCGTGGTCGACGGCCGCACGCTCAAGGTCGCGGCGACGTTCTACACGCGCAACGTCGACGTCGATGCGCTGGACCTGGCGCAGGCGCGGATCGTCGATCTCGCCGAGCACACCGAATACGCGCCCCGGCTCAAGCTCAACGGCTACGACCTGCCCTACTTCCGCGCCGGCCATTTCCTGCTGCGCAACCGCAGCCGCGCCTTCTGCCTGCTGACCGCCCGCGACCGCGTGCTGGTGCTGCCGCAGCGCGACGGCAAGCTGATCCTGCTCAGCCCCGAACGACCGCGCGACCTGCTCGACCACCTGCGCCAACTGGCCGCGGCAACGCCGCGTCGCTAAGCTGCGCGGATGCAGCGTCGCCGGGACACCCTGCTCAACACCGCCGAGGTCGAACTGTGGCCGGCCTGGCTGCTGCGCGCGCGCGGCAACCTCGACGCGCGCATCCTCGCCCGCGCGGCGCACGTGCTGCGGCGCAAGCACGACGGGCGTTACCTCGCCGCGGACCTGCCGGAGGGCCTGATGCCGCTGGTGCCGCGCTGGCAGCACGCGGCCGGCATCGGGCCGGCGCTGGACGCGCTGCAGGACCTGCCGTCGCCGATGCGCGCGCCGGCCGCGGCGGATGCGGTCCTGCCCCTGCATCGCATCGAGGAGCGCCTGCATTCGCTCGACATCGATGCCGACGACTATGCCGCGCGCACCGGGCTGGCGCTCGTCGCCGAGCCGGCCGCGCTCGCGCTCGCCGGCTTCGACCGCTATCGCCGGCCGCTGTGGCTGCGTCGTGACGCCGCTCGCGCCTGGCAGCGGCTGCAGGCCGCGGCAAGGGCCGGGGGCGTGGTGCTGGAGGCGATCTCCGGCTATCGCAGCCACGACTACCAGCTGGGCATCTTCGCGCGCAAGCGCGCGCGCGGCCTGCGCGTGGACGAGATCCTCACCGTCAATGCCGCGCCGGGCTTCAGCGAGCACCACGGTGGCCAGGCACTGGACATCGGGGCCCCCGGCGAGCCGCCGGCCGAGGCGACGTTCGAGGCCACGCCCGCCTTCGCCTGGCTTGCGGCCAACGCGGGCGCGCACGGCTTCCACATGAGCTACCCGCGCGACAACCCGCACGGCATCGTGTACGAACCCTGGCATTGGCGCTTTGACGGGCCGCCGGCAAACGCCGCCTGAACCGCGGCGAGCCGGTTCCCGCCCACTTGCGCTGGATCAATGTCGCGGCGCATCGTGGCGGCGAACACTGCCCCCCCACGCAGCAGGCCCCCGCCATGCACGATTCCCGGCCGACCCGTTACCGCCCCGCGCTGGTTGCACTGCACTGGCTCACCCTGCTGTTGCTGGTCGGCGTCTACGCGACGATGGAACTGCGCGGGCTCTTCCCGCGCGGCAGTGACGCGCGCGCCGCGATGAAGACCACGCACTACTTCCTGGGAATGTCGGTCTTTGCCCTGACCTGGGGCCGCCTCCTGCTGCGGCTGGTCTCGCCGGCGCCGCCGATCCGGCCGCAGCCACCGGCCTGGCAGCGTGCGCTCGCCGCGGCGATGAGCTTCGCCCTCTACGGCCTGCTGCTGGCGATGCCGGTGCTCGGCTACCTGCTGCTGAATGCCGACGGCGCCGCGCCCTCCCTGCCCGGCTGGGAACTGCCGCGCCTGATTGCCGCGCAGCCCGGCCTGGTGGAGCCGCTGGAATCCTGGCACGAGGGCATCGCCCTCGCCGGCTACTGGCTGGTCGCGATCCACGCGCTGGCGGCGCTCTACCACCACTACGTGGTGCACGACGACACCCTGGTGCGGATGTCGCTGCGCGCCTGAAGCCCGCGCGCGGTTCAGTCCTGGGGGCGGCGGGTCACGGCGCTCGCCGCAACGGCGACATCGGCGATCCGCCCCGGGGTACCGGGGCGCAGCCGCGTGCTGCCGATCGCCACCTCGACCCGGCCGACGATCGTCGGCGCGGCCTTGCCAACGCTATGGCCGGGACAGGATCGCGCGCGCCAGCAAATCGACACCGGCGGTCGCGACGGGCCAGGGGGTCGCAGGCCGCGAATCCACGCGCGTGCCGCGGCGGGGGTCAGCCGCGCAGCGCGTCGATGGCGTACAGCAGCCAGCCGACGATCAGCAGGCTGCCGCCGAACGGCGCCGGCGCCGACGAACCCGCGAAGGCGTACTTCGCGACCAGGGCGCCGGAGAAGAGCAGCGTGCCGACCAGCAGCAGGACCAGTGACGCGCGCGCCAGCAGGCGCCGGGCCGGTCCGCGTGCGAGCGCAGCCAGTGCCAATCCATGGCCAAAGCCGAACAGTGCCGCCAGCTGCAGCTGCGGCTGCGCCTCGGCCGCCGCGCCGTGCGCGGCGTACGCCGACAGCGCCACCGACGCCGCGGCCAGCACCGCGCCCGCGGCGGCGAGCACGCGCGACGTCCACGGCAAGGCGGAAGGGTTCATCGGATCAGGCTCCCAAACGCCGCGCGCCGCATCCGGGGATGCGGCGCGCGGGAACAGCAGGCATCGGAACGCCGGTTACTGCTTCTTCAGCGTCCAGAAGACGTCGAACTGGCCATTCTCGGTGAACGCCTCGTCGATGCCGTTCTTGTAGAACTCATACGGGCGGTCGACGACTT
>JAIUOJ010000140.1 GCA_020161335.1 Pseudomonadota bacterium | reverse complement strand
GCATCCTCAACCGCCAGGTGCGCCCGGCGCTGGCGCGGCAATGGCTGTCGTGGGTGTGGACGCCGCTCGATGCCGAGGCCATGCACCGGGCGGCGCAGGCGCTGCTGGGCGAGCAGGATTTCAGTGCGTTCCGGTCCTCGGAATGCGAGGCCACGCACGCGCGCCGCGACCTGCAGGCGATCGCGGTGCATCGCGATGGCGACGTGGTCAGCGTCGACGTGCAGGCCAACGCCTTCCTGCATCACATGGTGCGCAACATCGTCGGCTCGCTGCTGGAAGTCGGACGTGGCGAGCGGCCCGAGGCGTGGATTGCCGAGGTGCTGGCCGGCCGCGACCGCACGCGCGCGGGCCCGACCGCGCCGGCGACGGGGCTGGTGTTCGTCGGGCCACGCTATCCGCGCGGGCACGGACTGCCCGACGACGTCAGCCTGGCTTGATCGCGGGGCGGCTTGCATGGAACATCGCCGCCCAGTCCGACACCGCCGCCCGCGCGCGGCATGCATCGAGGAGAGCCCGTGGCCCCGCCACTGTTCCGCACCCGCATCAAGTTCTGCGGCATGACGCGCCCCGGCGACGTGCGCCTGGCCGGCGAGCTGGGCGTGGACGCGGTCGGCTTCGTGTTCGCCGCGCGCAGCCGGCGCCTGGTCGACGCCGACCAGGCCGCCGCGATGCGTCGCGCGCTGGCGCCGATGGTGGATGCGGTGGCGCTGTTCATGGACAACGACGGCGACGAAGTGCGCCGCATCGTGGCCACGGTGCGGCCGACCCTGCTGCAGTTCCACGGCGAGGAGGACGATGCCTTCTGCCGGCGCTTCGGACTGCCGTACCTGAAGGCCGTGGCGATGGGGCACGACGCGCCGCTGGAACCGCTGGCGCTGCATGCGCGCTACCCCACCGCCGCCGGCTTCCTGCTCGATGGCCATGCGCCGGGCGAGGGTGGCGGCAGCGGGCGCGTGTTCGACTGGACGCGCGTGCCGGCGGGGATCACCAAGCCCTACCTCGTGGCCGGGGGGCTGACCCCGGACAACGTGCACGAGGCGGTCGTGGCCACGCGCCCCTGGGGCGTGGACGTGGCCAGCGGCGTCGAGGTCGACGGCGACGAGCCCGGGATCAAGGATGGCGCGCGCATGCGCCGCTTCGTCGAGGAAGTGCGCAGCGCCGACTGCGGTTGATGCGCGTCAGTCGTGCGCGAGGCGCGCGCGCAGCCAGCCGGCGAGGGCGTCCAGGCGCGCGTCGGCGCCGCTGCGAGAACACAGGCACCAGTGTGCGTCGGTATCGACGAAACCCCATGGCGCGGCCAGCCGGCCGGAGGCGAGGTCCTCGGCCACCAGTTGCTGCGGCGCGATCGCCACGCCTAGCCCGGCGACAGCGGCTTCCAGCAGGTAGTACAGGTGCTCGAAACCGCTGCCGGCCTGCAGCGTGGACGGGTCCAGGCCCAGGCGCGTCGCCCACTGCGGCCACGCCTGCGGCCGCGAGGCGGTCTGCAGCAACGGTTCGCGAACCAGTTGCGCGGGGGACAGGCCCGCGAGTGATTCAAAGCGGGGATGGCGCGGACTGAGCACCGGTCCGATCCGTTCGCGCGCGAGCCTGTGCACCTCCCAGCCGCGCGGCCACGGCGCTTCGCCGATCAGCAGCATCGCATCGAGGCCGGCCAGGGCCGGGTCCGGCAGGCCCTCGCGCGGCGACAGGTGGACCGGCAGGTCGGGCAGGTCGCGCGCCAGCCGGTCGAGGCGCGGGATCACCCAGCGCGCCAGCAGGCTGCCCGGGCAGCCCAGCACCAGTGCCGGCGGCCCGGACACGCGCCGCGCCTCGCGCACGCCGGCGCGCAGGCGGTCGAAGGCTTCGCCGCTGGCGTCGCGCAGGCGACGGCCGGCGTCGGTCAGCTGCAGGCCGCGCCCATCGCGCTCGAACAGGGTCAGGCCGAGGCGCGCTTCCAGTGCCTTGACCTGGCGGCTGACCGCACCGTGGGTGACATGCAGTTCGGCCGCCGCTTCGCTGACGCTGCCCCGTCGCGCCGCCGCCTCGAAGGCGCGCAGGGCGGTCAGCGGCGGCAGGTCTGAAGCATCCATTCGTGAGATTTTCTCACATGAAACGGAAAAATGATCGCTTATCGGCCCACGACCTGTGCGCTAGAGTGTGCCCTCGACGACATCCCGGACGGTCCCGATGTGCAGTGCCCAGGTGCAGGATTTCCACGCCTTTCCGGATCGGGCGGGCCATTTCGGCCGCCACGGTGGACGCTTCGTCGGCGAGACCCTGATCGGGCCGCTGGAGGAACTGGCCGCCGCCTATGACGCGGCGCGCGTCGATCCGGCCTTCATCGCCGCCTTCGACAAGGACCTCAAGCACTACGTTGGCCGGCCCAGCCCGATCTACCACGCCGAGCGGCTCAGCCGTGAAACCGGCGGCGCGCAGATCCTGCTCAAGCGCGAGGACCTGAACCACACCGGCGCGCACAAGATCAACAACACCATCGGCCAGGCGCTGCTGGCCAGCCGCATGGGCAAGACCCGGATCATCGCCGAGACCGGCGCCGGCCAGCACGGCGTGGCCAGTGCCACCGTGGCCACGCGCCTGGGCCTGGAGTGCGTGGTCTACATGGGCGCCACCGACATCGAGCGCCAGAAGATCAACGTCTACCGCATGAAGCTGCTTGGCGCGACGGTGGTGCCGGTGACCAGCGGCTCGGCCACGCTGAAGGACGCGCTCAACGAGGCGATGCGCGACTGGGTGACCCACGTGCGCGACACGTTCTACATCATCGGCACCGTCGCCGGCCCGGATCCGTATCCGCGCATGGTGCGCGACTTCAACGCCGTGGTCGGACGCGAGGCGCGTGCGCAGGTGCTGGCCGAGTATGGCCGCCTGCCGGATGCGATCACCGCCTGCGTCGGTGGCGGCAGCAACGCGATCGGTCTGTTCCATGCGTTCCTCAACGACACATCGGTGCGCATCGTCGGTGCCGAGGCCGCCGGCGACGGCATCGAGACCGGCCGCCACGCGTCGTCGCTGTCGGCCGGTCGCGTGGGCGTGCTGCACGGCAACCGCACCTACGTGATCTGCGACGATGACGGCCAGATCATCGAAACGCATTCGATTTCCGCCGGCCTGGATTACCCGGGCGTCGGCCCCGAGCACGCCTTCCTGAAGGACAGCGGCCGCGCGGAGTACGTCGGCGTGACCGACGATGAAGCCCTAGCGGCGTTCCACACGCTCACCCGCACCGAAGGCATCCTGCCGGCACTGGAATCCAGCCATGCCGTCGCCCAGGCGATCAAGCTCGCGCGGGAGTTGCCGAAGGACGCGCTGGTGCTGTGCAACCTGTCCGGCCGCGGCGACAAGGACGTGCACACCATCGCCGCGCGGGAAGGAATTGTGCTGTGAGCTTCATGCCAAGAGCATATCGTTGGCTGCTGAGCGGCGCGTTGCTTCTCGCCAGCGCCACAGTCCTCGCCGACGGCGGCGAGGCCCCCCAATCGTCTGGAGAAACTGGGTGCGGCGTGTTGGAAATTTGGGTGATGCAAGGACCGGAGCACAATGATGAGTTCCAAGATCAGCTGCTTCGTTGCGAATCCATCATTCCTCCTGCCGATGCGGAGATATTGAAGACCGTCGAAAAAATGTCGCAGGAGGAGCCAGAGGCTTCTGAGGATCTGTTCGAACGAAAGTACCGGCCTTTCATGTTGAGACAGGCATCCGAAGTCGATGCGCCGGAATGCAGCGTCATGCGGCTCGGATTCGCTTTCGGGCTGGCGCCGGATGCCGAAGGGGTGGACCGGGTGGAAAAGGTGCTGCGACGATGTGAAGCGGATTTCCTTCCGTCCGACCGTGAAGCGCTCGCACAGGCGCTCGACGATGCGCGCAGGCGACTGACCTTGCCCGGCACGCTGGAAGAGGCAGTGGAGGACGTCCTTGGGGAACTCGACGAAAAGTCGAAGATCTCGCTCAGGGAAATGAAGCGGGACGATCTGATCGGACTGCATTTCGGGTTTGGCATGGCACTCCGCAACGAGTTGGGTCTCTGGGGCGGAAACCAGCCGCTGCTCGAATCCATTTGTGGTGGCAAATCATGCCATCCCGATGACGCGTCGATGAAGATTATCGAGGCGCTCTGGGAGCGTCTGCAGAACCAGCCAGCACAACCTTCGAACTGATCCGCCGTTCAATTCATAACCGGTCACCAGATGAATCGCATTGCCGCCCGCTTCGCCGAGCTCCGCGCTGCCAACCGCAAGGCGCTGATCCCGTTCATCACCGCCGGCGATCCTTCGCTGGAGGCGACCGCGCCGGTGATGCACGCGCTGGTCGAAGCCGGTGCGGACGTGATCGAGCTGGGCGTGCCGTTCTCCGACCCGATGGCCGACGGGCCGACCATCCAGCGCAGTTCCGAACGCGCGCTGGCGCGCGGCGCCGGCCTGCGCCACGTGCTGGAGGCCGTGCGCGGGTTCCGCGAGCGCGATGCCGCCACGCCCGTGGTGCTGATGGGTTACCTCAACCCGATCGAAATCCGCGGCGTCGCGCGCTTTGCCGCGGAGGCCGCGGAGGCGGGCGTCGATGGCGTGCTGCTGGTCGACCTGCCGCCGGAGGAGGCCGGCGACGTGCGCCCGGCGCTGGCCGCGCACGGCATCGACCTGGTGCTGCTGGCGTCGCCGACCACCACCGAGGCACGCCTGCGCCTGCTGCGCGAGGATGCGGGCGGCTACCTGTACTACGTCAGCTTCGCCGGCGTCACCGGCGCGTCCGACCGCCTGGACACGCAGGCGGCCGGCGAGCGGCTGCGCGCGATCCGCGGCGCGAGCCGGGTGCCGGTCGTGGCCGGCTTCGGCATCCGCGACGCCGCCAGTGCCGCGGCGATGGCGGTCGACGCCGACGGCGTGGTGGTCGGCAGCGCGCTGGTGTCGGCGCTGGCGGACGCGGCCGACGCCGAGGAGGCCGCGCGCCGCGCCGCCGCCTTCCTCGCGCCGCTGCGGGCCGCGCTCGACTGAGGCGGAGCGCTGCCGCGCGCTGCACTTTGTTTTCAATGGCTTGCGTTGCCTGCATGGCCGGCGTCACGGGCCCGGCCGGCGGCCCGCGCCAGGCCGTGGCCGGCACGGCCCTTGCGCTAAACTCCGCCCCTTGCGCGGCCTGGCGCCGCGACCGGATTCAACACCACGCATGTCCTGGCTGAAGAAACTGATGCCGCCGCGCATCCGCACCGACAGCGGCGCGACCAAGAAGCGCAGCGTGCCCGAAGGCCTGTGGGAGAAGTGCGAGCGCTGCGGCGCCGTGCTCTACGGGCCCGAACTCGAGGAAAACCTCGAGGTCTGCCCCAAGTGCGGCTTCCATCGCCCGATCCGCGCCCGCGCGCGGCTCAAGGCGCTGTTCGACCCGGGTGACCTGCAGGAGATCGCCGGCGAACTCGGGCCCACCGACGTGCTCAAGTTCAAGGACCAGAAGCGTTACGCCGAGCGCATCAAGGCCGCGCAGAAGTCCACCGGCGAGCGCGACGCGCTGATCGTGATGCAGGGCGAGCTCAAGCGCATGCCGCTGGTCGCGGCCGCGTTCGACTTCGCCTACATGGGCGGCTCGATGGGCTCGGTGGTCGGCGAACGCTTCACCCGCGGCGCCGAGCGTGCGCTGGAGATCGGTTCGCCGTTCGTGTGCTTCTCCGCCAGCGGCGGCGCGCGCATGCAGGAAGGGCTGTTCTCGCTGATGCAGATGGCCAAGACCTCCGCCGCGCTCGGGCGCCTGCGCGAGGCAGGCTTGCCCTACATCTCGGTGCTGACCCACCCCACCACCGGCGGCGTGTCCGCGAGCTTCGCGATGCTCGGCGACGTCAACATCGCCGAGCCCGAGGCCCTGATCGGCTTCGCCGGCCCGCGCGTGATCGAGCAGACCGTGCGCGAGACGCTGCCGGAAGGCTTCCAGCGCTCCGAGTTCCTGGTCGAGCACGGCGCGATCGACCAGATCTGCGACCGGCGCGAACTGCGCGACCGGCTCGCCACGCTGCTGGCGATGATGACGCGCCGGCCGGTGCCGCAGGACGCCGCGGCATGAGCGCGCGCCTCCGGACGGGACACCGCTGATGGGCAGGAAGTACTTCGGCACCGACGGCATCCGCGGCCGCGTCGGCGAGGGCGCGATCTCCGCCGACTTCGTGCTGCGCCTGGGCAACGCCTACGGCCATGCAATATGCGCGGCGGCCGCGGCGCAGGGCGGCGAGTGGCGCAAGCCGCAGGTCATCATCGGCAAGGACACGCGCATCTCGAACTACATGTTCGAGGCGGCGCTGGAGGCCGGGCTGGTTGCGGCCGGCGTCGACGTGCAGCTGATGGGCCCGATGCCGACGCCGGCGGTCGCCCACCTCACGCGTTCGATGCGCGCGGACGGCGGCATCGTCATCTCCGCCTCGCACAACCCGCATTACGACAACGGCATCAAGTTCTTCTCCGCCGATGGCGAGAAGCTCGACGACGACACCGAACTGGCGATCGAGGCGTCGCTGGAGCAGCCCTTCAGCACCGTGCCTTCGGAGCGCCTGGGCAAGGCCGTGCGCACCCGAGACGCGGTCGGGCGCTACGTGGAGGCCTGCAAGGGCTCGGTCTCGCGCAGCTTCGACCTCGGCGGCATGCGCATCGTGGTCGATTGCGCCAACGGCGCCACCTACCAGATCGGGCCGATGGTGCTGGCCGAACTGGGCGCGCAGGTCGAGGCGATCGGGGTCACGCCGAACGGCGTCAACATCAACGACGGCGTCGGTTCGATGCATCCCGAAGGCCTGGCCGCGCGCGTGCGCGAGACGGGCGCGGAGCTGGGCATCGCCTTCGACGGCGACGGCGACCGCCTGCTGTTCGTCGACAGCGAGGGCACGGTGCACGACGGCGACGACCTGCTGTACCTGCTCGCGCTGGACTGGCAGGCCAGCGGTCGCCTGCGTGGACCGGTGGTCGGCACGCTGATGACCAATTACGGACTGGAGCGCGCGCTTGCCGACGCGGGCATCGGGTTCGTGCGTGCCAAGGTCGGAGACCGCTACGTGCACCAGGCGCTGCTCGAGCACGGCGGCATCCTTGGCGGCGAGGCCTCGGGCCACCTGCTGTGCCTCGACCGGGCCACCACTGGCGACGGCATCATGAGCGCGCTGCAGGTGCTGGAAGTGCTGCGCCGGCGCAAGTTCACGCTGCAGCAGGCGCTGGCCGGCGTCAGCAAGCTGCCGCAGAAGACGATCAACGTGCGCTACGCCAACGGCGCCAAGCCGGCCGAAGCCGACAGCGTGAAGTCGGCGCTGCAGGCGGCGCAGCGTGCGGTCGAGGGCAGGGGCCGCGCATTCCTGCGTCCCTCGGGCACCGAGCCGGTGATCCGTGTGACGGTGGAGGCCGACGACGATGCGCTGATGCAGTCGACGCTCGACGCGCTGGCCGACGCGGTGCGCGCCGCCGCGGCGTGAGTTGCGCGCGATCCGCGTCGCCGCCGTGGCGACGCGGGCGAATGGGCTGGACCTGACGATTCCCGGAGACAAGAAGAGATGAGTGCGCGAATCCCCACGCTGGACATCCGTCGATTCGACACCGACCGCGAGGCCTTCGTCGCCGAGCTTGGCGCCGCGTATCGCGAATGGGGCTTCGCCGGCATCAACGGCCACGGCATCCCGCAGGCGCAGATCGACGCTGCCTACGGCGTGTTCAAGGCCTTCTTCGCCCTCCCGGATGAGGTGAAGAAGCGCTACCACTTGCCCGGCGGCGGCGGCGCGCGCGGCTACACCGCGTTCGGCGTGGAGACCGCGAAGGACTCCAAGCACTTCGACCTCAAGGAGTTCTGGCACATCGGCCGCGAGATCCCGGACGATTCGAAGTACCGCGACGTGATGCCGCCGAACCTGTGGCCGGCCGAGGTGCCCGGGTTCCGCGAGCACGGCTACGGACTGTACCGCACGCTCGACCAGCTGGGGTCGCGCGTGCTGTCGGCGCTGGCCCTGCACATCGGCCTGCCGGAAACCTATTTCGCCGACAAGACCAACTCCGGCAACTCGATCCTGCGCCCGATCCACTACCCGCCGATCACCGCGGACGACATCCCCAACGTGCGCGCCGGTGCGCACGAGGACATCAACCTGATCACGCTGCTGGTCGGCGCCAGTGCCGCCGGGCTGGAAGTGCGGTCGAAGCAGGGCGAGTGGGTGCCGTTCACTTCCGATGCCGACACCATCGTGGTCAACATCGGCGACATGCTGCAGCGCCTGACCAACCACGTGTATCCCTCGACCACGCACCGCGTGGTCAATCCGCCGGGCGAACTGGCCCGCCAGCCGCGTTACTCCGTGCCGTTCTTCCTGCACCCCAAC
>JAIUOJ010000139.1 GCA_020161335.1 Pseudomonadota bacterium | reverse complement strand
CCTCGCGGATCCTGACGTGCGCCGCGTCTACCTGGGGGAGTCCTTCCGTCTGTAGCCGTGCACGTCGCCCAGGGGATGATCCACCGGGACGATGAAGCCACGCCTCCAGACATCGCTGGGTCAACACCTGGTCCTGACGCCGCAGTTGCGCCAGGCCCTGCACCTGTTGCAGCTCCCCGCCCTGGAGCTGGAAGCGGAGATCGCCGCCGCGGTCGAGAGCAACCCGCTGCTCGACTGGGCCGACGAGGACATGCCCGCGCCCACCGCCGACGGCAAGGCCGCCGAGGCGCCGGAGCGCGAACCCGAGCGTGAGCGCGACCCCGAGGACGGCGGCGACTGGGAGCCGGCGGATACCTGGCAGGACGACGTGCCGGGCACCGACTACGGTGGCAGTGGCGGTGGCGGCCACGCCGACGACGACAACGACCCCGCCAGCCGCATGGTGCAGACCCAGACCCTGCAGGACCACCTGTCCTGGCAGCTGCACCTGGGCCACCTGTCGCCGCGCGACCGCCGGATCGGCGCGGCCCTGGTCGACGCGATCGAGGACGACGGCTACCTGCGGGTGCCGTTCGCCGACATCGCCGCCGCGCTCGCCCCCGACCCCGTGGCCGACGACGAGATCCTGGCCGTGCTGCGCCAGATCCAGCGCCTGGACCCGGTCGGCGTGGGCGCGCGTGACCTCGGCGAATGCCTGTGGATCCAGCTCGACACCCTGTCGCCGGACACGCCCGGGCGGGCGCTGGCGCTGCGCATCGCGACCGAACTGATCGACCGCCTGCCCAAGCTCGGCGCCAGGGGCGTCTGCGACCAGCTCGGCTGCACCCAGGACGAGGCCGACACCGCGCTGGCGCTGCTGCGTTCGATGGACCCGCGCCCGGGCTCGCAGGTCGGCGAGGTGGCCTCGGACAGCTTCGTGGTGCCCGACTGCGTGATCGTCCGCCGCAATGGCGTGTGGCTGGCGGCGCTGGCCACCAGTTCGCTGCCGCGGCTGACCATCCACCAGACCTACGAGCGGATGATCCAGACCACCGCCGGCGACGACGCCGGCTACCTCAAGGGCCGGCTGCAGGAGGCGCGCTGGCTGCTGAAGAACCTCGAGGCGCGTGGCGAGACCCTGCTCAAGGTGGTGCGCTGCCTGATCCGCCAGCAGTCGGGCTTCCTCGAGTTCGGCGCGCGCGCGCTGCGCCCGCTGACGCTGCGCGAAGTGGCCGGGGAGATCGGCATGCACGAATCCACCGTGTCGCGCGCGGTGGCGCGCAAGTACGTGCACACGCCGCGCGGCACCATCGCGCTGCGCGACTTCTTCGCTTCCGGCATCGACACCGAGGGCGGTGGCGAGGCGTCCAGCGTCGCCATCCAGCAGATGATCCGCGGCCTGATCCAGGCCGAAGACCCGCGCAAGCCGCTGTCGGACGCGCGCCTGGCCGAATCGCTGAAGGCCAGCGGCGTGCCGGTGGCGCGACGCACCGTGGCCAAGTACCGCGAAGCGATGCAGATCGCGGCCTCGCACGAGCGGGTCCGGATCGACTGAATGCCGGCCGGCCGCGCGCACGCCGTCGCCGCCGGCGCGCCGCCGGGTTAACCTCTTTTCTACCCGCGGCCGCGCGATTTGCGCGATGCTGGGGGCCCCAGACGAAGGAGGCAGCCGATGCAGATCGAGACCTACGGCCAGGACGTCGAAGTCACCCCCGCCTTGCGCGAATACGTCGACAGCAAGCTGGAGCGCCTGTCGCGCCACGTCGACCAGCCCTTCACCGTGCGCGTGCAGCTGTGCCTCGACAAGCCCAACCACAAGGCCGAGGCAAACGTGACCCTTGCCGGCAAGGCGCTGCATGCCGACGCCAGCGCGATCGACATGTACGCCGCCATCGACCTGCTGGCCGACAAGCTCGACCGCCTGCTGCTCAAGCACCGCAAGAAGATGGTCGACCACCACCGCGGCGAGAGCGCCGCGCGCGACGGCAGCTTCGGCTGATCCGCGGGCGGACGATCGCGCATGCGCTGGAACGACCTGCTCGCCGCGGACCGCATCGTCATGCTGGTCGACCCGGGCAGCACCGGCCAGGTGCTCGACGCGGCCGCGCGGCTGCTGTCGGAAGGCTCGCCGGCCATCACCCCGCTGATCGCCGACGCGCTGCGCCGGCGCGAGCAGGTGGGCAGCACCGGCATCGGCCACGGCGTCGCGATCCCGCACGCGCGCAACGCGGCGTTCCGGGCGCCGCGGGCGGCGTTCCTGCGCCTCGGGCGCCCGATCGACTTCGGCGCCCGCGACGGCGAACCGGTGGACCTCGTGTTCGCGATGTGCGCGCCCGACGACACCCCCGAGCTGCACCTGCAGCACCTGGCCGGCGTGGCCGAACGCTTCGCCGACGCCGAGTTCCGCGACCGCCTGCGCATGGCGCACCGGGTCGAGTCGCTGCGGCGCCTGCTGCTCGATCCGTCGCCGGCCGACGCCAGCGCCGCCTAGGCCCGACGCCACGCCCGCCATGAACCAGAGCCTGACCGCGCGCGAACTCTACGACCGCCAGCACGAGCGCCTCGGCCTGCGCTGGCTGGCCGGCCAGGCCGGTGCCGGGCGCGTGCTGGAGGCGGTGGAGACCAACGCCCGCCGGCCGTCGCTGGCCGGCTACCTCAACATCATCTATCCCAACAAGGTGCAGATCCTCGGCACCGAGGAGCTGGCCTGGCTGGACGGGCTGGACTCGCGCCTGCGCTGGGAGACCATCGAGCGGCTGATGCAGTACCGGCCGCTGGCGCTGGTGATCAGCAAGAACCAGTCCTGCCCCGAGGACCTGCGCGAGGCCGCCGAGGAGTCCCAGACGCCGCTGTGGTCCTCGCCCAAGCGTGGCCACGAACTGCTCAACCACCTGCAGTACCACCTCGCGCGCGCGCTGGCGCCGCGGGTCACACTGCATGGCGTGTTCATGGAGATCTATTCGATCGGCGTGCTGATCACCGGCGAGTCGGGCTCGGGCAAGAGCGAACTGGCGCTGGAGCTGGTGACGCGCGGCCACCGGCTGGTCGCCGACGACGCGCCCGAGTTCACCCAGATCGCGCCCGACGTGCTCGACGGTTCCTGCCCGGACCTGCTGCAGGACCTGCTGGAGCTGCGCGGCCTGGGCGTGCTCAACATCCGCCAGATGTTCGGCGACACCGCGGTCAAGCGGAACAAGTACCTGCGCCTGATCGTGCACCTGAGCCGGCCCAACGCCGAGCCGCAGATGAGCGGCGAGGACGGCATGGTGCGGCTCACCGGCGACCTCGGCGTGCGCCGCGTGCTCGACCTCGACGTGCCGATGATCACCCTGCCGGTGATGCCCGGGCGCAACCTGGCGGTGCTGACCGAGGCCGCCGCGCGCACCCACATCCTGCGCGCCAAGGGCATCGACCCGGCGGCTGCCTTCCTCGCGCGGCATTCGCATTTCCTCGAACGCGGCGAGGAGCCCACGCTGCCTTGAGCCTGCCGCCTTGAGCCTGCCGCCATGACCCCGCACGACGAAGACGCCGACACCGCCTCCGCGCCCGCCTCGCTGCTGGTCGTCACCGGCATGTCCGGCGGCGGCAAGTCGGTGGCGCTCAACACCTTCGAGGATCTGGGCTTCTACTGCGTCGACAACCTGCCGGCGGAGCTGCTGCCCGAGTTCGTGCGCAGCGCCGGCCACCCCGGGCGCGTCGAGCAGAAGCTCGCGGTGGGCATCGACATGCGCAACCGCGGCGACCTCGCGCGCGTGCCCGAGTGGCTGTCGGCGGTGGGCGCGATGGGGCTGGAGCCGAAGCTGGTGTTCTTCGACGCCGCCGACGCCACCCTGCTGCGCCGCTACGCCGAGACCCGCCGCCGCCATCCGCTGACCCACCTCGGCCTGGCCCTGGCCGACGCGATCGCGCTCGAGCGCCAGGCGCTCAAGCCGCTGCGCGCGCTGGCCGACGTGGTGGTCGATACCAGCACGCTCAACGTCCACCAGCTGCGCAGGCGCGTGATCACCGAACTCGGCCTGTCGATGGACTCGTCGCTGTCGCTGCTGTTCGAGTCCTTCGCCTACCGCCGCGGCGTGCCCGCCGACGCCGACTTCGTGTTCGACGCGCGCGGCCTGCCCAACCCGCACTGGGACGCCCGCCTCAAGCCGCTGTCCGGCCGCGACGCCGAGGTGCGCGAATACCTCCAGGCGCAGCCGCTGGTCGGCGAATACACCGCGCAGGTCACCGCCTTCCTCGACGCATGGCTGCCGCGGATGCAGTCCGACAGCACCCGCAGCTACGTCACCGTCGCCTTCGGCTGCACCGGCGGCCGCCATCGCTCGGTGTACCTGGCCGAGACGCTGGCCGAGCACGCGCGTGCGCGCGGCTGGACCGAGGTCGCCACCTTCCATCGCGAACTCGACTGAGCGCCGGGGGTTCGGCTCTCCCGCCTGGCGGGACAAGGTGGCGCACGGGCGCCGGAAGCCGGTGCGCCACGTGGCCGCGGCGCGTGCCCGCACCCACCCGCCGCCCGCCGTCCACCGGGCACGCGATGGATCGCCACGCCTCGTGTCGCGGGACGACGCGTTCCGCCGCACGCCTATCGGGCCGTCATCGTCGTCTGCTAACTTGGCGCCATGGCCGTCGGCATCCTCCTCGTCACCCACACCGGCATCGGCACCGCGCTGGTGGCGATCGCCAGCGGCATGCTGCGCGGCAACCTGCCGCTGAAGGTGGAGGCGTTCGAGGTGCCGTTCGACGGCGACCCGGAGGCGCTGCTGCCGCAGGCCAGCGCCGCGCTGCGCCGCGTCGACGGCGGCGAGGGCGTGCTGATCCTGACCGACCTGTACGGCGCCTCGCCCAGCAACCTGGCCGCCCGCCTCTCGCGCCTGGGCACGCCGGCGCGGCGCGTGTCCGCGCTGAGCCTGCCGATGCTGATGCGGGTGATGAATTATGCTGAACTTCCCCTTGAGGACCTCCCCGCGGTCGCCGCAGCCGGCGCGCGCAACGGGGTGATCCACGACGACGCCTGAGGCCTCGACGATGATCGAACGCGAACTGCTCATCGCCAACAAGCTCGGCCTGCATGCGCGGGCCACGGCCAAGCTGGTCCAGGTGCTGTCGGGCTACCGCTGCAACGCCACCCTCATCGCCAAGGGCCGCGAGGTCAACGCCAAGAGCATCATGGGGGTGATGCTGCTGGCCGCCGGCTACGGCACCAGCGTGGTGCTGCGCGTCGAGGGCGAGGACGAGGCGGCGGCGATGGACGCCGCGGCGGCGCTGTTCGAGCGCAAGTTCGACGAGGGCGGCTGAAGCGGGAGTGGTCGGCGCGGGCGGGACTGGCCGCGCGCCGCGGCGGGACGCAGGGCGGCAAGGACGAGGAACCAGATGTCGACGAGCCACGAAGTGCCGGAGTCTGTCCGGGCGGGAACGCGGTGTCGCGTGCCCCGGTCCGCGACGGCGCACGCCGACGGCGGGCGCTAGGTGCGGCACGCACTCTCCGGGCACGGGGCATCGCGCGGCAACGCCCTCGGCCGCGCCCGGGTCCGCCTGCCGCACGCGCTGGAAGTCGCCGAGGAACGCATCGATGCCGACGCGGCCGAGTCCGAGCTGCGGCGCCTGCACGCCGCGATCGACGCGGTCCGCGTGGAAATGCGCAACATGCGCAGCCAGCTGCACGGCGCGCTGGCGCACGAGGTCGGCGAATTCCTCGACCTGCACACCCTGCTGCTCGACGACCCGGAACTGCTGCAGGGCCTGGACGACCTGGTGCGCAAGGGCCTGTACGGCGCCGACTACGCCCTGCGCCTGCAGCGCGACCGGCTGGCGGCGGTGTTCGAGGGCATGGACGACGCCTACTTCCGCAGCCGCGTCGAGGACATCGACCACGTCATCGGCCGCGTCCACGCCATGCTGCACAAGCGCGAGGCCGACCTGCAGGGCGTGGCCGGCGAGATCCTGGTCACCGACGCCATCGCCCCGGCCGAACTGAGCCAGCTGCAGGCACAGGGCGTGCTCGCCGTGGTCACCGCCGGCGGCAGCGCGCTGTCGCACAGCGCGATCCTCGCGCGCAGCCTGCACCTGCCGCTGGTGGTCGGTGCGCCGCTGGCGCTGCAGCAGGTCAACGACGGCGACGTGCTGGTGGTCGACGGCGCCAGCGGCGAGATCATCGTCGAGCCCAACGCCGCCGACCTGCGCGACCACCGCGCGCGGGTGCGCGAGGAGAAGCGCGAACGCAAGCAGCTGCACCGCCTGCGCCGCGAGCCCTCGCGCACGCTGGATGGCGTCGACGTCAAGCTGTTCGCCAACGCCGAATCGCGCGAGGACGTGGCCGAGGCGCACGCGCTCGGCGCCGCCGGCGTCGGCCTGTACCGCACCGAGTTCCTGTTCCTGCAGCGCAGCGAACTGCCGGACGAGGACGAACAGTTCCGCGCCTATCGCGATGCCGTGCTGGGCATGACCGGGCGCGTGGTCACCCTGCGCACCATGGACATCGGCGCCGACAAGGCCGACCGCACCGGCCTGGCGCTGGCCGACGAGCCCAACCCCGCGCTCGGCCTGCGCGGCGTGCGCCTGTCGCTGGCGCGCGAGGCGGTGTTCGAGACCCAGCTGCGGGCGATGCTGCGCGCCTCCGGCTACGGCCCGCTGCGGGTGCTGGTGCCGATGATCACCTCGCGCGAGGAAATCGTGGCGGTGTCGCGGCTGATGGCGCGCGTCGCGCGCGACCTGCGCCGCGAGGGCCACGAGATCGCCGAGCGCGTGCCGCTGGGCGCGATGATCGAGGTGCCGGCGGCGGCGATCGCGCTGTCGGGTTTCGTCGGCGCGGTCGACTTCCTGTCGATCGGCACCAACGACCTCACCCAGTACGTGCTCGCCGCCGATCGCGGCAACGACGCACTGGGCGACCTGTACTCGCCGCTGCATCCGGCGATGCTGCGCCTGCTGCACCACGTGATCCGCACCGGGCGCGCGCGCGGCAAGCCGGTGGCGGTGTGCGGCGAGATGGCCGGCGACGCCACGCTCGCGCCGCTGCTGCTGGCGCTGGGGCTCGAGGAATTCAGCCTGCACCCCGGCACCCTGCTGGAAGTGCGTCGCGCGATCCGCGCGCACGACCATGCCACGCTGCGCTCGGCGGCACCGGCGCTGCTGCGCTGCCGCGACCGCGATGCGATCCGGCGCTGGCTGGCGAACGTGGGAACGTAGGAACGTAGGCGCTCGCAGCAAAGCAAATGCCGGGATTTAGGGCATCTCCCACGCGGCTGCCCACGTTCCAACGCGCGCGGCGGCGCGTTCACCCTCATGGATTCGGCCGGATTCGATCGGCGCGGGTGTGCATCCCGCCCGGCGCGGGCGATAATGCGCGCATGAACGCCTGATCCGGCGCGCCCGCAGCCACGCGGCCCGCGCCTCCACCCGCCACCGGAGCCGCGCATGGCCGAAGCCGTCCGCCACGACCGAACCGCGCGCCAGCTGCGTCTGCTGTCCGACGCGGTCGACAGCGGTCGCCTCGGGCCGGTGCGGCGCATGGTCAACACCCTGGCACCGGCCGAGATCGGCAACCTGCTCGAATCGCTGCCGCACGACAAGCGCATGGTGGTGTGGGGCCTGGTCGACCCCGAGGACGACGGCGAGGTGCTGGTGCACGTCGGCGACGAGGTGCGCGAGAGCCTGATCGCGGACATGGACCAGGACGAACTGGTCGCCGCGGTCGAGGACCTCGACATCGACGACCTCGCCGACCTGGTCGAGGACCTGCCCGACGCGGTGATCGACGAACTGCTGCGCTCGATGGACCGCGAGAACCGCGAGCGCCTGGAGCAGGTGCTGTCCTACCCGGAAGACACCGCAGGGCGCCTGATGAACCCGGACGTGGTGACGGTGCGCGCCGACACCACGGTCGACGTGGTGCTGCGCTTCCTGCGCCTGCGCGGCGAACTGCCCGAGCACACCGACCACCTGTACGTGGTCAACCGGAGGCACCAGCTGATCGGCTGGGTGGCGCTGCAGGACCTGGTGACGCACGAACCGGGCACGCCGATCAACCAGCTGATCGACGACGAACTGGAATCGATCCACGTCGACGACTCCGCCGAGCAGGTGGCACGCCAGTTCTCCGACAACGACTGGGTCTCGGCACCCGTGGTCGACGACGGCAACGTGCTGCTCGGCCGCATCACCGTCGACGACGTGGTCGACATCATCCGCGAGCAGGCCGAGCACCAGGCCCTCGGCGCCGCCGGCCTCGACGAGGACGAGGACCTGTTCTCGCCGATCCGGCGCGCGGTGCGCGGCCGCGTGGTCTGGCTGGGCGTGAACCTGATGACCGCCTTCCTCGCCGCCAGCGTGATCGGCCAGTTCGACGCCACCACCGAGAAGATCGTCG
>JAIUOJ010000138.1 GCA_020161335.1 Pseudomonadota bacterium | reverse complement strand
GGGATGGGTGAAGCGTTTCGCGCCTTCCGAACATCGCCACGCGCCCTCGGCGCCCTCCGCCGCAAGCGCCGGAATCACACTGTAGACCCCACCATGCACATTCGCCGCGCCGACCTCGACGACCCTGCCTTCGCCGCGTTGATGGAGGAACACCGCGCAGCGATGCAGGCCACGGCGCCGCCGGAAAGCCAGCATGCACTCGACCTCGCCGGCCTGCGCGATCCGTCCGTGCGCGTGTGGACCCTGCACGACGGCGACGCCCTGCTCGGCTGCGGCGCGCTGCAGCACCTGGACGCCGGCCACGTCGAGATCAAGGCGATGCGCACCGCCCGCGCGCATCTGCGCAAGGGCGTGGCCCGGGCGATCCTCGACCACCTGCTGGCCGAGGCACGCGCGGCCGGCTACGCGCGCGCCAGCCTCGAGACCGGTTCGATGGCGTACTTCGCGCCGGCGCGCCACCTGTATGCCGCGGCCGGCTTCACGCCCTGCGGCCCTTTCGCCGACTACGTCTACGACCCCAACAGCGTCCACCTGACGCTGGCGCTGGCATGATCCACCGATGCCGACGCTGCTGATCGCCGACGACCACCCGCTGTTCCGCGCCGCCTTGCGTGGCGCCGCGGCCGAAGCCGCGGCGGACGTGGCCACCTGCGAAGCCGAATCGCTGGACGGCGTGCTGGCCCTGCTCGAATCGCGCCACGACATCGACCTGGTGCTGCTGGACCTGCACATGCCGGGCAACCACGGCCTCGCCGGCCTCGCCGCGATCCGCGCGCAGTACCCCGCGGTCGCCGTGGTGCTGGTCTCGGCCAACGAGGACCCGCACACCGTGCGCCGCGCGCTCGACCACGGCGCCGCCGGCTACATCCCCAAGAGCGCCGGGCTGGACGAACTGCGCGAGGCGATCCGCAGCGTGCTCGCCTGCGAACAATGGCTGCCGCCGGCGCTGCGCGGCGCGGTCACGCGCACCCAGTCCTCGCCGGCCGATGCCGACCTCGCCGCGCGCCTGGCCAGCCTCACGCCGCAGCAGTTCCGCGTGCTCACCCTGGTCGCCGAGGGCCTGCTCAACAAGCAGATCGCCGACCGGCTCGACATCCAGGAGCGCACGGTCAAGGCGCACCTGTCGGTGATCTTCGAGAAGCTCGGTGCGCGCAACCGCACCCAGGCCGGCGTGATCCTGCGCGAACTGGAAATCGGCGACCCGAGCCGGCAGGCGCCCGACTGACCCCGGCCCGCGACGGCGGCCACGTGCCTTGCCCGACCCTGCGGCCGGGCATCGGGTTCAGATCCGCGACACCGCCCACGAGACCATGCGCCCGTCGCGATACGGCATCACGCCGTGGAAGGCGCGCGGGTCCTCGTCGAACACCAGCGGCAGGAAGTGGCGGTCGCCGTCCCACAGCGGCAGGTCGAGGATGCGATCCACCTCGATCCATTCCAGCGTGCCCTCGGGATTGGCGGTGAACGGCGTGCCGCCGTACTGCGTGACCACGAACACGAAGCCGAGCCAGTCCTCGCCGTGCCTGCCGAATCCCGGCCAGCTGATCGTGCCGCGCAGTGCCAGTGCGTCGCAGGTGATGCCCGCTTCCTCGAGGATCTCGCGGCGCATGCCGGCGACGACGTCCTCGTCGGGCTCGAGCTTGCCGCCAAGGCCGTTGTACTTGCCCAGGTGGTGGTCACCGGGTCGTGCGTTGCGATGGACCATCAGCACGCGACGGCGATCGGGCGACAGCACGTAGCCGAGGGTGGCGACGATGGGCGTGTAGGGCATCGGAGCGTCCGCGCGCGGGGAGCGCGCATTCTAGGCCAGCGCTACGATCCGGACAGGCATGCGATGCAGCATCCTGGCCTCGGCCTGTCGCTTCGATCGAAGGGAGAAACCTGCGCTTCATCACGCGGGCAGGCAGACGTCTCCCTGCGGTCGAAATGACAACGGTTGGCGGCTGGGCCGTGTCCCCTCGGAGCCCGTCGCTCAGAGCCGGCTCGCCAGCATCCGGTCCAGCACGGATTTCAGCGCCAGCGGCCGCACCGGCTTCTGCAGCAGCGACAGGCCGTGTTCGAGCGCGGCGCGGCGCACTTCACCGCTGTCGTCGGCGCTGAGGATCAGCGTGGGCCGCGCGCCGAAGCGCTCGCGCAGCCTTGCGCACAGCGCGATGCCGGTGTCGCCGTCGTCAAGGTGGTAGTCGAACAGCCACAGCGCGGCGGCATGCGCACGCAGCAGCGCTTCGGCAGCGGCGCCGTCGGCTGCGGCGCCGTCGGCTGCGGCGTCGACCGTGCAGCCCCAGCCTTCGAGCAGGCCGCGCAGGGCCGCGAGCGCCACCGGATCGTTGTCGACGATGAGGATGTGCAGGCCGGCGAGGCCGGTGCGCGTCGGCCCCGCGGGGTGGCGCGTGGCCGCAACGGCGCGCGGCAGCCGCAGCGAGAACACGGTGCCCCGCCCCATCCGGCTGCGCAGCCCGAGCGGCGCGTGCATCAAGCGCGCGATGCGGTCGGCGATCGCCAGCCCGAGTCCCAGTCCCTGCCCCGGCACGCCCTCGCCGCGACGGAACTCCTCGAAGATCAGCGACCGCTGCGAGGCCTCGATCCCGGGGCCGGTATCGTGCACCTCGATGCGCAGGCCGTCGCCGTCGCGGCGCACGCCCAGCAGCACGCGGCCGGCGCGCGTGTAGCGCACGGCGTTGGCGAGGAAGTTCTGCAGGACACGCCGCAGCAACTGCGGATCGCCGTGCACCCAGGCCTCGGTGGCGACGCAGCGCAACGCGAGTCCCTGCGCCTGGGCCAGCGCGCGGAACTCCGAGGCCAGCGGTTCGAGCACCTCCGACAGCGGGAAGTCGCGCGGCTGTGGCACCAGGCCGCCGGCTTCCAGCCGCGACATGTCGAACAGCCCGGTCAGCAGGTCGGTGGTGGAATCCAGCGCGCCGCGCACCTGCTGCAGCGACTGCCGCGGCCCGGGGTCGAGCTGCTTGGCCAGCGATTCGGTGAACAGTTGCGCGGCGTGCAGCGGTTGCAGCAGGTCATGCCCGACCGCGGCGAGGAAACGGCCCTTGGCGTCGTTGGCGCGCTCGGCCTCGCGCCGGGCCTGGTCGAGGCTCTCGGTACGCTCGGCGACGCGCAATTCCAGCGTTTCGTTGCTGCGCTTGAGCTCGGCCTCGGTGTCGCGGAAGGCGGTGACGTCGGTGAAGGTGGCCACGAATCCGCCATTGGGCATCGGGTTGCCGCGGATCTCGACCACGGTCCCGTCGGGAAACCGGCGTTCGGCGATGTAGGGCGTGCCAGCGCGCATGTGGCGCAGGCGCTTGGCCGATTCCTGATCGACGTCCACCGCGCCGATCAGGCCATGGCGCATGTTGTGGCGGACCAGGTCCTCGACCGGCATGCCCACGCGCAGCATGCCGCCGGGAAACCCGAACAGCTGCGCATAGCGCGCGTTCCAGGCCATCAGCCGCAGCTCGCTGTCGACCACGCTGATCCCCTGGCTCATGTTCTCCAGCGCGGCCTCGAGCAGGCGCTGGTTGAAACGCAGGTCCTGCGAGGCCTCGCCGACGATCGCGGCGACGGTGTCGAGGTCGGGCCCGGCCTCGCGTCGCGCGGCATCGAGCAGCAATCGCGCCGAGGCGCTGCCGAGCACGGCGGCCAGTTCGCGTTCCAGCGCCAGCTCCAGCGCGGCCGGCACGGGACCGCTGGGCGGCGCGCCGCGCAGGAGGTCGTCCACGCGCTGCGCCGGCAGGAAGCGGCGGCCGGCATTGCGCAGCGTGCGCAGGTCGGAGCCGCGCGCCTCGCTGCGATGCGGCGCACTGCGCAGACCCGCCACCAGCAGCGTGGCGAGGGTGCCGACGAACAGGCTCACGCCCACCGCGCGCCCCAGGCGGCTCCAGCCGGTCAGGCCGAACAGCGACTCGGGTGCCAGCCAGCCCAGGCCCCAGGGCCCCGCCTGCAGCCAGGCCTGCCCCGCGCCGAGCATCGGCGCCAGCATCACCCAGGCCCAGGCCGCGAAACCGGCGACCACGCCGGCCACCGCCGCGCGCGCCGGGGTCTGCGGGCGCCACACCGCGAATGCGAGTGCCGGGGTGAGCGTGGCCAGCGCCGAGAACGACACCGCGCCGACATCGGCCAGCGCCTCGTTGCCGCTGACCAGACGCGCGTAGGCCCAGCCGAGCAGCATGATCACCACGATCCCGCCGCGGCGCAGCAGCAACAGGCCGCCGCGATGGTCGTCCGCCCGTCCCCGCGACCACGCGCCGCGCAGCAGGCCCGGCGCGAACCAGTGGTTGCCGATCATCAGGCTCAAGGTCAGCGTGGCGACGATCACCATGCCGGTGGCCGCGCTGAGGCCCCCGAGGAACACCAGCAGCGCGATCGCGTCGTTGCCGGCCGCCAGCGGCAGCGCGAGCGCGTACATGTCCGACGGCACGCGGTCCCCCAGCAGCGCGGCACCGGCACGCGCCAGCGGCAGCGCCGGCAGCGCGATCAGCAGCAGGTACAGCGGGAACAGCCAGCGTGCGGTGCGGACGTCGCGGTCGTTGCGGCACTCCACCACGCCGACATGGAACTGGTGCGGCATGATGAACATCGCCAGCGCGCCCAGCAGCACCAGCGGGAAGAAGCCGCCCGCGCCGGGCAGCGGCGTCACCGGCAGCGCCTGCGCCGGCACGCCCTTCAGGCCGAACCAGACGAAGGCGCCCAGCGCGAGCATCGCCAGCAGCTTGAACAGCGACTCGAACGCGATCGCCAGCACCAGCCCCGGGTTGTGCTCGGTGGCGCTGGCACGGCGCGTGCCGAACAGCATTGCGAACAAGGCCATCGCCAGCGCCACGTACAGCGCGCCGTCGCGCCATGGCGGCGGCGTGCCGGCGGCCGCGGTCGAACCGCTGGTCAGCGTGGCGAAGCTCTGCGTGATGGCCTGCAGCTGCAGCGCGATGTAAGGGATCAGGCCGAGCGCCGCGACCAGGGTCACGGTGGCCGCGAGCCAGGGATCCTTGCCCAGCCGCGTGGCGATCAGGTCGGCCAGCGAGGTGGCGTTGCTCTCGCGCGCCAGCCGCACCAGCCGGATCAGGAAGAACACCGCGAACGCGTAGAACAGGATCGCGCCGATGAAGGTCGGCGGCAGCGGCCAGCCGTAACGCGCCGCCTGGGTGACGGTGCCATAGAACGTCCAGGACGTGCAGTGCACCGCCAGCGACAGGGCGTAGACATGGTGCCAGTGCCGGGCAAGCACGCCGGAATGGCGCTCGGCGTACACCGCGGTGGCGAACAGCACCGCCAGCCACAGCGCGGCCGCGGCCACCACGGCGCCGATGCTCAGCATCCGCCATGTCCCGTGCGCGTCGTGGTCCCCGCCCTCATCCGCCCGTCCAGCCCCGCGATCGGCGGCGAGCATAACGCAACGGCGGGCCGAAGCCCGCCGTTGCGTCCGTTCCCGTCGCCGGGTGCGCCGATCAGAAGCTGTAGCGCGCGGTCAGGCTGTACTGGCGCGGCGCACCGTAGAAGCCGGTCAGCACGCCGAGGCCGGCCGTGACCAGGTTGTAACCCGTCGTGCGGTACTCCTCGTCGGCCAGGTTGGTGCCCTGCAGCGACAGCGTCCACGCATCGTTGACCGTCCAGATCACGCCGGCGCTGAGCAGGCCGTAGCCTGGCTGGCGGATCACCGGGCTGAGGTCGGTGGTCGGCCACACTTCCGACTGGTACGAATAGCCAACACGTGCGGACAGGTTGCCGCCATTCGCGAGGTCGGTGCGGTACTCGACGTTCAGCGCACCGGAGAATTCCGGCGCATTCGTGAAGCGCTGCGAGTCGGCGACGTTCACGCCGGCGCTGATGAACTCGTCGTACTTCGCGTCCAGCCAGGCCAGGTTGCCGCTGATCAGCCAGTTCTGCGTGGGCAGGAACTGGTACTCGACCTCGACGCCGTTGATCGTGCCCTTGCCGGCATTGGTGAAGTCGCCGAAGAAGCCGCCACCCGGCAGCGCGGTGAACACCGACAGCTGGATGTCCTTGTAGACGTTGTGGAACGCGGCGACATTCAGGAACAGGCGCTGGTCGAGCAGGCCCATCTTGGTGCCGACCTCGAAGCTGTCCACGCTCTCGTCGTCGAAGGGCTCGCCCGAACGCGGCACCGCGGTGGTATTGGCGCGAATGTTGTAGCCACCGGACTTGAAGCCGCGCGATGCCAGGCCGTAGACCATGATGCCGGGCGTGACCTGGAAGTCCAGCGAGACCTTCGGCGAGACGTTCTTGAAGTTCACCGTCTTGTCGAAGTTGGCCGCGACCACGCCGTTGGGCCGGGTGAACGTGGCATCGGTGTAGCCGATGTTGTAGGCAACGGCGTGCTTGTCCTCGTCGGTGTAGCGGGCGCCGACGTCGAGCTTCAGGCGATCGCTCAGGTCGAAGGTCCAGTCGGCGTACAGCGCGATGCTGTTGGTGTTGACCGTGCCCTGCGTATCGCCGAAGGACAGGTTGAAGAAGTTGTTGAGCACCTGACCGCCGGCGTCGCCGTTGAAGGCATACAGGCCGACCACGCCGCGGGCGCGGCCGCCGGCGTCGTAGTTCACCTGCACCTCGTGGCTCACCTGCTGGTCGCTGTAGAACGCCTTCACGTCGGCGATCTTCTGCGGCAGCGTGTCGAAGTCGATGTTGGTCTCGGTGTCGGACTCGCGCTTGGCGACGACGTATTTCAACGCCCAGTTGTCGTTCGGCCGCCAGTTGACGGTCGCGGAGATGCCCTTCATCTCGGTGTTGTTGATGTTGGGCATGCCGCTGCGGATGTCATAGCGGCTGTCCAGCGGCGCCACCGTCGAGACCGGAATCAGCGCATTGGTATTCGGCGCCAGCATCTTGGCGCCGCGAACGCCGGACTTGTCGTCCACCCAGTCGAACGCGAACTGCACGTCGAAATCCTCGCGCGAGTAGGCCCCCAGCTGGGCACGCAGGGCATTGATCTCCTTGTCGCTGACCTCCTGGCCGCTGACGAGGTTGGTGCCGAAGCCGTCGCGGTTCATGCTGGCGACCGCGATCCGGCCACGCAGCCCGCTGTCTTCGCCGCCGATCGAACCACCGATCGCGGCCTTGGCGTCGAGCTGGTTGTAATTGCCCACCGTGATCGAACCGAAGCCGGTGGTCTGCGTCGGCAGCCCGCGCGAGATGTACTTGATCGCGCCGCCGATGGTGTTCTTGCCGTACAGGGTGCCCTGCGGGCCACGCAGTACCTCGATCCGGCCAACGTCGAACACGTCCAGCAGCGCGCCCTGCGGACGGGCGATGTAGACGTCGTCGAGATAGATGCCCACGCCCGGGTCCACGCCCCACAGCGGGTCGGCCTGGCCGACGCCGCGGATGTAGGCGGTGGCGGTGCTGGTCGAGCCGCGCGCGGCGTAGATCGTCAGGTTCGGCACCTGCGCGCCAAGGTCGCCGAGGTCCTGGATGTTGAGCTTGTCGATCGTTTCCGGGGTGAACGCGGTGACGGCCACCGGCACGTCCTGCAGCGTCTCCTCGCGCTTGCGGGCGGTAACCTTGACCGCGTCGAGCGTGGTCGCACTGCGGCTGGTGCCAGTGTCCGTGCTGGCGGCGTCCTGCGCGAACGCGGCGGGGGCGGCGATGCCGAGCGCGATCGCCAGGGTCAGTGTGCTGTGCTTCAAGGTGACGCGCTTCATGGCTGGCCCCTCCCACGGGTATGCAGGCAAATGCGGCCAAGGGTGGCCGCCCGGAGGCAAGACTAGGGACGGGCGCGCGGCGGCGGCATCGTACCTTCGGACAATGGGCCGCGGCGACGGTGGTCCCGACACTGGCGGCCGGTTCCTGTCGGCCGCTCGCGCCCGAGGCATTGCGAATGGAGTTCCTGATCGTCCTGGCGGCGCTGTGCTTCCTGATGTTCGTCGCCTACCGCGGCTACAGCGTGATCCTGTTCGCGCCGATCGCGGCCCTGGGCGCGGTGCTGTTGACCGACCCGTCACTGGTCGCGCCGATGTTCACCGGCCTGTTCATGGACAAGATGGTCGGCTTCCTGAAGCTGTATTTCCCGGTGTTCCTGCTGGGTGCGGTGTTCGGCAAGCTGATCGAGGTCTCGGGCTTCTCCAAGTCGATCGTGGCCGCGACCATCCGCGTGGTCGGCGCGCAGCGGGCGATGCTGGCGATCGTGCTGGTGTGCGCGCTGCTCACCTACGGCGGCGTGTCGCTGTTCGTGGTGGTGTTCGCGGTGTATCCGTTCGCTGCGGAACTGTTCCGCCAGGGCGACATCCCCAAGCGGCTGATCCCGGGCACGATCGCGCTCGGCGCATTCACCTTCACCATGGACGCCCTGCCCGGCACGCCCCAGATCCAGAACATCATCCCGACCGCGTTCTTCGGCACGACCGCCTGGGCCGCGCCGGTGCTGGGCACGATCGGCGGCGTCTTCATCCTGA
>JAIUOJ010000137.1 GCA_020161335.1 Pseudomonadota bacterium | reverse complement strand
GGCGACGGCGGCAGCATCAGGTTCGGCGTGCGCGCCCGCATGCGCGACAAGATGTTCGACGATGAACGCTACCGCAATGGCACCGCCGCCGACTTCAACGCGCTGGGCATCACCATTTCCGACATGCTGTGCGACAGCGTGTCCAACAACTTCGACTACTTCCTGACCGGCCGCCGCTTCTGCCGCGACATCTTCGATCGCTATGCCGGGCAGCTGACTGGCAGCGGCAACCATGCACGGCTGCTGGCCGATTCTGTCACCGCCGACTACAGCGCCGAAGAAGACGTTTACGCCGGTTATGTCCGCATCGATGCCAACTGGGACAAGCTGAGCCTGGTCACGGGCGTGCGCTACGAGCGCACCGAAGTGGAAGGCAGCGCGATCCAGTTCAACGAGGACACCGAGGAGATGGCCCCGCGGTACGCCAGCCGCAGCTACGACGAGGCCCTGCCGAGCGTCCACGTCCGCTACGAGTTCACCCCCGAGAGCGTCCTGCGTGCGTCCTACTCCACCGCACTCAACCGCCCGGACTTCATGCACACCGCACCCTACCGCGTGGTCGGCGAAACCGAGAGCTCGGACGTCGCCGAGGGCAATCCCGACGTCAAGGCCGCGTATGCGCACAGCCTCGACCTGTCATGGGAGCGGTACCTGCAACCGCTGGGCCTGGTGTCGGTCGCGCTGTTCTACAAACGCATCAACGACCCGCTGTTCGTGGCCAGCCACGACGAGACGGTGGTGGTGGATGGCATCCAGCACACGCGCAACGTCACCCGCGCCGAGAACGGATCCCGCGGGAGCCTGCGCGGCGTCGAACTGACCTGGCAACAGACCTTCGACATGGCGCCGGGCGCGCTGTCCGGCTTCGGCATCTATTCCAACTACACGTACGCCAAGTCCGACGCGGAGCTTCCGTTCGGCCTCGGCTCCACCGAGCTGCCGGGCACGTCGCGCACCAACTACAACGTGGCGCTGACGTTCGAGAAGTACGGGCTGAATGCGAGACTGGCCTACAACTACCGTTCGAAGTTCATCCAGTCCTTCGACGTCGACAATCCAGAACTGAACGTCTACTGGGGCGACCGCGCCAGCCTGGACTTCTCGGCCAGCTACAGCTTCAACAAGCAGTGGCGCGTGTTCGCCGAAGTCAACAACATCAACGACACCAGGCAGGTGCGCTTCCAGGGCACCCGCAGCCGCGTACTGGAGATGGAAAGCTTCGGTCGGTCCTGGCTGGCGGGCGTCAGCTACAAGTTCTGACCGTTGCCGTCCCATCAACCCCCAGGCGAAGGACCGGCCGCCGCCGGCCCTTCGTCGTTCCCGCCTCACGAGCGCGTGCCTTAAGCTACGACCATCCCCGCCTGGCGAAGCCACCATGCCCGTCATCGAAGTCCGCCATCCGCTCGTCCGGCACAAGATCGGTCTGCTGCGCGATGCGTCGCTGAGCACCAAGGGCTTCCGCGAGCTGGTGACCGAGCTGGGCACCCTGCTCGCCTACGAGGCCACCGCCGACCTCGAGACCGAAGCCGCGACGATGGCTGGCTGGGCCGGCGAAGTGCCGGTGCAACGCATCGCCGGGGCCAAGATCACGCTGGTGCCGATCCTGCGCGCGGGCCTGGGCATGCTGCCGGGCGTGCTGGCCTTGATCCCGGCAGCGAAGGTGAGCGTGGTCGGCCTGCAGCGCGACGAGGAAACCCTGCAGCCGGCGACCTACTTCGAACGCCTCACCGGACGCCTCGACGAACGCGATGCGCTGATCCTCGACCCGATGCTGGCCACCGGCGGCACGCTCATCGCCACCGTCGACATGCTCAAGCGCGCCGGCGCGCGCCGCATCAAGGGCATCTTTCTGGTCGCAGCGCCGGAGGGGCTGCAGGCGCTGGAAGCCGCGCACCCCGACGTGGTCGCGTACACCGCGGCGATCGACGAGCGACTCAACGAGAAGGGTTACATCCTGCCCGGGCTGGGGGATGCCGGCGACCGCATCTTCGGCACGCGCGTGGACTGAGCGGCCAGGCCGGACGGGTGACACCAAACCGGGAACCGTCCTCCCCAGCACGGCGAGCGATGACAGGCGTTTCCTGCGTTGTGGACGACAGGCCGTCCGACGCGACGACACGACGCCCTGCGCCTACCCGCAACGGTCTGCGCCTCCGCCTCGTCGACTACTCTTCCGGCGTCAATGCCTCGATCCCCGCCGCCACGTACACCAGCGGCGCGTTCCAGTTGATCGCAACCTCGTTGCTGGCGTAACTGCAGTCGTGGTCGAGCCACGACAGCGCCGGCAACGCGGACGCATACGGCACCGGACAATCGCCGGCATCCTGCTGCCGCGGATTGGGACCGCCCGACAGCCAGCCTGGCACCGGCGCGTCGACGCCGTCGGCCTGCGACGGCCGGTGATGGACGTGCATCGGCGTGCGCAGGCCCTGCCCGGTCACGAACGACACGCCCAGCGGATTGCGGCCAAGCACGTAGTCCAGCTGTGCCTGCGCCACGTCCAGGTCCCCGCGGCGCCCCGACAGGCGATGGCCTTGCAGCAGGACCATCGCCTGGTTGAGCGCCTGTGCATTGCTGCCCCAGACGAAATCCGCCGGCTGCATCGCGATGCCCCATGCGGACGCCCGCGCCTGCGCGGCCAGGCGTGCGGAAAGCGCGTCGACGGCTGCAACGACGCGCGTGTGCAGCGCCTCGTCCGGCAGCTGCATGCGATGCCGCGCCAGCGACATCCAGCCCAGCGTGCCCACGCGCGCCCACGAGGGCACGTCCGGCGCCCGCGCATGGCGCTCGAATGCGCGCAGGTAGGCGTCCTCGCCGGTGAGCAGGTACAGCTCGGCCGCTGCCCATGCGAACTCGTCGTCGAATGCCTGGTCGCCGTAGGCGCCGGTGTGGACGTCGGCGGGCTGCACGTAGGCCACGTCCGGGTGCGCCTGCGCCCATTCCCACGCCTGCTCCGCGGCTTCGCGCATGCGCGCAGGCGCCCCGGGGAAATGCGCCTCGAAGCGGGCGTACACGCGCGCGGCCTGCGCCATGACCGCGGCGAAATCCAGGCTGGCCGCCGTGCCCTTGCGCACCACGTAGCGGCGCGCCCGCGCCGCCTCCGGCATCACCGTGGCATCGAAGCGCAGGTTGGTGAGCTTGTGGTACACGCCGCCATCGTGCGGGTCCTGCATGTCCAGCATCCAGCGCAGGTTCCACCAGGCTTCGTCGAGCAGGTCGGGGACCGCGTCGCCACTTTCCGGGAGGCCGATGTCGCGTCCCCGGAAGAAGCCTGGGAAGTCCTCCCAGGCCGCCAGCAGGGTGTGCATGGTGATGCCGGAATTGACCACGTACTTGTTGTAGTCGCCGGCGTCGTACCAGCCGAACGGCGCCGAGACCATCGTCCCTGCCGGCCGTCCCGGCGAGACGGCGGACGGATGCACTTCGACCTCGGTGTCGGGATGCCCGGCCGCGCGTGCCCACCGGCCTGCATGCGCGGGATCGAGTGGCATTCCGGCGCGATTGAAGTAGAACGCCTTGAGCGCCGCATCCGCCAGCCCGGCATAGGCCCCCGGCGCGACCGCGAAGGTGTCGGAGGGCGCCAGGCCGTCGACTTCGATGCGATAGCGGCCCGGCGGCAGCCGGCCGAGGTCGGCGACGGCGGCATCTCGGCTGGCGGGCGCCCAGGGCGTCGCGGCTGGCAGCGTACCGCGCAGCACCGGCTGGCCGTCACTGGCAGCGACCACGCGGAACGCGCGCGCGCCGTTGCCGGTCACCACCGCCTGCAGGCGCGCGCCGGGCAGGAAGCCCAACTGGTTCACGTGGATGCCCGCCTGCGCCGACGCGCTGGTCCCGGCAGCCGCGGCGACCGCACCGATGGAGACGCAGGCGAGGACGCAGGCCAAGATCATCGCGCGCGGCGGGGCGGCCAACGGCCGTGTCAGGTCGGGGGCGGTCATGCCCGCATTATGGGCACGCGCTGGACGACGGCTGCCGGACGGGCCGGCCTCGGTCCTGCCGTGCGGTGTCGGCGACCTCCGGGGGGCCGTGGGCGTCGCGATGCGCCCCCCCGGACCGATCCAGCTGGGTCGACGTTGCACGCCGACCCAGCCAGACCTGCGCTGCATCCTGCCTCTCCGTGCGGAACCGCTCCTGCCGGCATCGATCCGTGGCGCCGGCTTGTCCTCGTGGACAACCCTAGCGGCGCAAGCCGGCAACGCAAGCCAAGGGGTGACCGCCAGGCCGTCAATCCCGCTGACGCGACCGGCGTCATCTCTACAGGAACAAGGGTTTGAGCCCTGCCTGCCAAGGGAAGTGGACAACCTGTGTCAATATCGATGACGCGTCAGGATCGCTGACTTTCGGGGCCGTTCGGCGCGCGTGGTATATCTTCACCGGGACTCAGGACGAGCGACCGGCATGAAGCTCAGTACACGCATCCGCACCGCGCGGATGCGGGCAAGGATGTCCCAGGGCGAGTTGGCCGAACTGCTTGGCGTCAGCCGCAGCGCGGTCGGCAACTGGGAAAGCGCGAAGGGGCGCGTGTCGCCATCCAGCGAGCGCCTGTCCGAACTCGCGCTCGCCACCGGGGTGTCCTACGAGTGGCTGGCCACCGGACGCGGCACGCCGCTGGCGCCGATCGACGGCATCCCCGCGGCCGACGCCGAGTTCGTCGACGATCCGATCGAGCGTCGGCTGCTGCAGGCGTTCCGCGCCTGCAGCGACACCTTCAAGCACGCGATCCTGGTGGTGGTGGAAGCGCAGTCGCCGCCGCGCAACCGGCGTTCGGCCGACTGACGCCCCGCGCCGCGGGTCCGCCGGCGATCACGCCGGCGTCCCGACCGCTCCCGCCCCGCCTCAGGAGGCCGTTGCGGCCAGCACCCGCCACAGCCCCGTCGCGGCCATCGCCGCCAGCAGCAGGAAGGTGAGCAGCGTGCCGCCGAAGCGACCCGCGGAATAACCCGAGGCGCGCGCCAGTCCCAGCGCGTGCAGCACGCGCGCGAGCAGCAACCCCAGCCCGAACGCCCACAGCAGGCCGGAGGGCGTGCCCGCCAGCTCCAGCAGCGCCAGCAGCAGCAAGGCCAGCGGCACGTACTCGGCGAAGTTGCCGTGCACGCGCACCGCGCGGGCCAGCTCGGCGTCGCCGCCGGTGCCGATGCCCACCCCGCGCCCCTTGCGCAGCAGCACCACGCGCAGCGACAGCGCCACGTACAGCAGGGCGTGCAGCGACGCCACCAGCAGGGTGATGCGCGGCGTCATGCGTCCGCACCCCCGCGCAGGCTGCGTGCCGCCATCCGCTGCAGCGGATGGGCCGCGGCGAAGCGGCCCTTGTCGTCGCGCGAGAGTTGCACCATGGCGATCTCCGGGTCGTGGGTGAAGAACAGGCGCACGTCGCGCGCCAGCTTGTCGTCGAGGAAGGCCTGCTTCTCGTCGATCAGCAGTTCGGGAAAGCGGTCGTAGCCCATCGTGATCGGCACGTGCACCCACGGCAGGCCGGGCACGAGGTCGGCGCAGAACACCACGCCGCCGTGCGGCTGGCCGTCGCGCAGGTCGGGGCCGAGGATCTCGGCCAGCATCATCCCCGGCGTGTGGCCGTCGCTGTAGTGGAAGCGCACGGCATCGCCCAGCGCCGGCGTGCCGGTGGCGCCATCCTCGACGAACTCGATGCGGCCGCTGGCCTCGAGCAGGCCCGGCAGCGCCGGGATGAAGCTCGCGCGGTCGCGCGGATGCGGCCGCTGCGCGCGCTCCCAGTGACGCCGGCCGAGCACGAAGGTGGCGTTGGGGAACAGCAGTTCCGGCGCCCGGCCCTCGGCCCAGGGCGCCAGCAGGCCGCCGGCATGGTCGAAATGCAGGTGGCTGAGCACCACCACGTCGATGTCGGTGTGCGAGAAGCCGGCTTCGTGCAACGAGTCGAGCAGCACGTGGTGCGGCTCGGCCACGCCGAAGCGTTCGCGCATCGACGGCTCGAAGAACGCGCCAATGCCGGTTTCGAACAGCACCGTCCTGCCGTTGAGCGGCGTCGCCAGCAGCGCGCGGGTGGCGAGGCGGATGCGGTTGAGGTCGTCCGGCGCCGCCCACTTCGTCCACATCGCGCGCGGCGCGTTGCCGAACATCGAACCGCCGTCGAGCTTCTGGGTGTTGCCTTCAATCGACCAGAGTTTCATGTTGCCATCCGGTGGTCCCGCCCGTCGTTCCGGCGCAGGCTGGCGAATCGGAACGCGTGGCGCAAGCGGGTACCGCATGGGCGCAGCGGATCGGATCGTCCCGCCGCAGCGTCGCCGCCACCCCTCTGCCGCCGGGACAGTGGCATCGCGTTCGCCTGGCCGTCAGCGCGGCTTCGCACCGACCGCTTCCACCGCGGCCTTGCCGACCGGGTTGCGCGGATCGCTGCCGCCGCGCAGCACGTTTTCGCGCAGGTCCCACTCCACCGTCTGCAGGTTGCCCCAGACGTGGCTGGACCCGCGCCCGCCGTCGGCCTCGTCGCCGGGCAGCTCCAGCACATGGCCCTTGTCGCGCAGCGCCTGCGCCACCGCCGGCGAGAACGCACCGGTCTCGGCGTCGATCACGTCGGGCATCCACTGGTGGTGGTAGCGCGGCAGGGCGGCGACGGCCTGCGCCTGCAGCCCGGCGTCGTAGCCGAGGATGCCCAGCAACACCATGGTGATGATGCGGCTGCCACCCGGCGTGCCCAGCACCACCACGCGGTCGCCGGATTCCATGAAGGTCGGCGTCATCGAGCTGAGCATGCGCTTGCCCGGCGCCGGCGCGTTGGCGTCGTAGCCCATCACGCCGAAGGCATTGGGCTCGCCGGGCTTGAGCGCGAAATCGTCCATCTCGTTGTTGAGCAGCACGCCCGTGCCCGGCGCGACCAGGCCCGAGCCGAACAGCAGGTTCACCGTCTGCGTGCCGCCGACGCGGTTGCCCTCGGCATCGATGATCGAGAAATGCGTGGTCTCGTCGTCTTCCAGCGGCGTCTGTTCGCCCGACAGCAGGTCGCTCGGCGTCGCCTTCGCGGGATTGATGGTGGCGCGCAGGCCGGCCGCGTAGTCGCGGCTGGTCAGCAGGCGCTGCGGCACCTTCACGAAATCCGGGTCGCCGAGGTAGAAGGTGCGGTCGCGGAAGGCACGGCGCATCGATTCGACCACCAGGTGCACGCGCATCGACTCGTCCAGCCGTGCCAGGTCCCAGCCATCGAGGATCTGCAGCATCTGCGCCAGCGCGATCCCGCCCGACGACGGCGGCGGCGCGGTGGTGATGTCCCACTCGCGGTAGCGGAAGCGGATCGGCTCGCGCTCCTTCACCGTGTACGACGCCAGTTCCTCCAGCGTCCACTGGCCGCCTTCAGCATTGACGCCGGCCACCAGCTTCTCGCCGACCTCGCCGCGGTAGAAGCCGTCGAACCCCTTGTCCGCCAGCAGTTGCAGCGTGCGCGCCAGGTCGGGCTGGCGGAACACGTCGCCTTCCTTCGGCGCCTCGCCCGAGGCCAGGAACACCGCGCGCGTGCCGGGATAGCGCTCCATCACCTCGCGTCGCTGCTGGTAGCCGCGCGCGAAGCGGCCGTAGACCTCGAAGCCGTCGCGGGCGATGCGGATCGCAGGCTGCAGCGAGCGCGACAGCGGCAGCCGGCCATGTGCCTCGGCCAGGCGCACGAACGCCGCGGGCAGGCCGGGGAATCCCGCCGCCCAGGGTCCGTTGACGGCGCGGTCGCGGTCGAAGCTGCCGTCCGGCTTGAGGTAGCGGTCCATCGTCGCCGCGGCGGGCGAGGTTTCGCGCGCATCGATGAAGACGTCCTGGCCGGTCTTCGCGTCATGCAGCAGGAAGAAGCCGCCACCGCCGAGGCCGGACGAGATCGGTTCGACCACCGACAGCACCGCCGACACCGCGATCGCCGCGTCGAAGGCATTGCCGCCCGCGGCCAGCACCTCGAAGCCGGCATCGGTCGCCAGCGCGTGCGCCGAGGCGATGGCCGCGCCGGGCGGATGCGCCGGCCTGGCGGTCTCGGCGGCGAACGCGGGGCCCGCGAGGAAGGCGACGACCAGCAGGACGCGGAACGGGAAGGTCACGAGGCGGGCTCCGATGCGTAGAACTCGGGATGCTCCTGCTTCAGCCGGGCAAGCTTGGCCAGCAGTTGCGGTTCGGTTTCGGGGTGGTCGGCATCGGGGTCGATGCACTCGACCGGGCACACCACGACGCACTGCGGCTCGTCGAAGTGGCCGACGCACTCGGTGCACAGTGCCGGATCGATGACGTAGATGGTCTCGCCCTGCGAGATCGCCCGGTTCGGGCAGGCCGGCTCGCACACGTCGCAGTTGACGCAGAGCTCGTTGATCTTCAGGGACATGCGGTCATTGTAAGCGTTGCGCCACGCGCCGCCATTCCATGTGCGGAACGTGCCGCGGCGGGACTGGTGCCGGCCGGCGTCGCCACCCTGCCGGTCCCGGGCCGATGCGGCCCGGCGGCC
>JAIUOJ010000136.1 GCA_020161335.1 Pseudomonadota bacterium | reverse complement strand
CGTCTGCGTCGTGTTACCGCTGTTCGTCGCCACCACCACGTAGGTGACCGTCGAGCCCACCGTCAGCGACCCCGTCGGCGCCTGCTTGTCCAGCGTCAGCGCTGGCGTCTGCGCGATCGGCGTCGTCTCCGTGTCCTCCACCGGCGTCGGCACCTGCGTCGACACCACCTGGGCCGTGTTCACGATCTGGCCCGCGTCCACGTTCGCCTGCGTCACCACGTACGTGCCCGTCAGCGTGCACGTCGCACCCGGCGCCAACGTCGCGCACGTCGCCGACGACGGCGTCAGCATCGGATCGCTCACCACCACGTTCGTCTGCGTCGTGTTACCGCTGTTCGTCGCCACCACCACGTAGGTGACCGTCGAGCCCACCGTCAGCGACCCCGTCGGCGCCTGCTTGTCCAGCGTCAGCGCTGGCGTCTGCGCGATCGGCGTCGTCACTGTCGAGGAGCAATTCGGACCGACGCCCGCGGTCGGGCACGCCGGGCCCTGGCTGATCGCGATGTTCACGACCTGGCCGGCGTCCACGTTCGCCTGGGTCACGGTATGGGTGCCGGTCAGCACGCAGGTGCCCGCGGGCAACACGTTGGGGCAGGTGATGCTGCCGGGCGTCAGCAACGGGTCACTGACCGTGACCGAAGCGAACGTCGTGGTGCCGGTGTTGGTCAGCGTGACCGAATAACTCAGCACGGTGCCGAGCACGGCCGGGGTCGCGCTCTGGCCGGTCAGCTGCTTGACCAGCGTCTGCGAGGTGACCGAATTGACTGGATGCCCGGTGGTGCAACTGGTGCACGTGGGATCGGGGTCGCCGCCGGGCGGATTCGTGGCGGTGACGCTGTTGCCGACGGTGCCGGTGGCGTTGTTGGCGACGGTGGCGGTGTAGTTGACCGTGTAGGTTCCCGGCGCGGTGCCGGTCGGGAAGACGCAGGTGATGACCTGCCCGGCCGCGGAACAGTTCGCGTTGTCCGGGCCCGACGCCAGGGTGAGGCCCGCACCGAGCGTGTCGGTAAGCGTGGTCGGCTGGGTGGTGTTCGACCCGGAGACGGTGAGCACCAGCGCATAGGCAATCGTGCCGTTGGGCAGCACGGGCTGGCCGGACGCGGGATTGGCCGTCTTGGCGACGGTCGACGTCGCCGGGAGGATCGGATGGCTGGTGGTGCACGCGGTGCAGGTGCCGGCGTCGGCGGTGACCTGGTTGCCGACCGAGCCGGTGGCGGTGCTGGACACCGTTGCGGTGTACACGAACGCATGCGGACCGACGGCGGCACCCGATGCCAGCGTGCAGGTCAATACCTGACCGGCAAAGGCACATCCTGCCGGCGCGGCCCCCGGGACGAGGCCCGGGCCGAGGGTATCGGTGAGGACGATGGCGCGCGGCGTGGCCGCGCCGGCCACGGTCACGGTGAGCGTGTAGGTGATGGTCGCGCCCCGGGCCACCTGCTGGCCGGACGCCGGCGAGGCGGACTTGGCCGTGCTGACCGTGACGATGGGATCGCTGTCGGTCGCGGTGTTGTTGCCGGTGCACACAGGCGGCGAGCCCGTGCAGCCGCCGTTGGGATCGATCACGCCGGCAGGGGGCGCGATCGTCGCGGTATTGACGGCATTCTGCGCGAAGACGACGGGGGCGGCGGCGACCAGCAGCCAGCCCAGCATTGCCGCGCACGCGCGGGCTACGAATCTCGAACGAACTTCCACGCCGACAACCCCCTGCGGATCCTTCGACCCGACCCCGTCCGGGACCGGGCCAGAATGCCAGCCCAGTCACGCAAAAATCATGCCACCCCGACCACCCATGCCTCCGGCGCCCCCAATCCCATCCCTGCGCCAAGCCCGATCATTAGGAACTCAAACATCCTTTAAGGGGGCATACGTCACATTTTGGCATTTTCCAACACTTTCGTGCGAAACCTTGTCCCCTGTGACCCGTACCCCACGTTTTGCGGCACCGACATCGGCCGCCCCCGCGCGCGGCCGCGACATGGCCATGCGCCCGGCCTCCGGCTAGAATGCGCACGCGGCCTGATCCAGGCCCGACACCCTCCTTGGGGAGTAGCCTGCGACCGGATCCCCGGATCGCCCGTCCGTCAACACACTTGGCCCGCATCGGCCATGGCGGACGCGACCTGACGGTTGGCGAGACCAGCGAGCCCTGCACGCCGACACGGCCGGCGCGTGCAGGACTCGTCTGCGTCCACGCCCGGCCGAGCAGGACACCATGCACCCGATTTCGATCCTCTTCCTTGGCCTGGCCATGTCCACCGACGCCTTCGCGGCCGCCGTCGGCAAGGGCGCGGCGATGCAGCGCCCGCGCTGGGCGGACGCGCTCCGCACCGGCCTGATCTTCGGCGTGGTCGAGGCGATCACCCCCGTGATCGGCTGGGCGCTGGGCTCGATGGCCGAGCAGTACATCGAGGACTGGGACCACTGGATCGCGTTCGCGCTCCTGTCGGGCTTGGGCCTGCACATGATCTGGAAGGCGCTGCACGCCGACACGGAGGACTCCAGCCCCCAGCGCGCCGGACTGTGGGCGCTGGCGCTGGCGGGGCTGGCGACAAGCATCGACGCGATGGCGGTGGGCGTCGGCCTGGCTTTCATCGACGTCAACATCCTGGTCGTGGCGATCACGATCGGCCTGTGCACGTTCGGCATGGTCACCGCCGGCGTCATGGCGGGCAGCGCGCTGGGTGCACTGATCGGCAAGCGCGCTGAAATCGCCGGTGGCGTGATCCTGATCCTCGTCGGCATGACGATCGTCTACGAGCACGTGTTTGCGTGACGGCAGGCCAGTGGCGCCTGCCGGTGCAGCAGGCGCGCGATGCATGTCGCCGTTGAACTGGTGGGTCGTGATGGATTCGAACCATCGACCAGCGGATTAAAAGTCCGATGCTCTACCGACTGAGCTAACGACCCACGGGTGGCGCGTCCGGCCTTGCGCCGGCATCGCATTCTATCGCAACGCGCTCAGGGCACGTAGCGCGTGGGGTCCGGCACGCCCGCCGCCGCGAATCCGTCGGCGCGCAGGCGGCAGGCATCGCAGTGACCGCAGGCGCGCCCCTCCGCGTCGGCGCGATAGCACGACACGGTTTCGGAGAAATCCACCTCCAGGCGCAGGCCCTCGCGCACGATGTCGGCCTTGCCCAGGCGCAGCAGCGGCGCGTGCACGCGGATGCCCGCCCCTTCCACGCCCGCCTTGGTGGCAAGGTTGGCCAGCCGCTCGAAGGCATCGATGAACTCGGGGCGGCAATCAGGATAGCCCGAGTAATCGACCGCGTTGACTCCGCAGAACAGGTCGTTCGCGCCCAGCACCTCGGCCCAGCCCAGCGCGAGCGACAGCATGATCGTGTTGCGCGCCGGCACGTAGGTGGCGGGGATGCCGGCGCCGCCGGACTCCGGCACCTCGATGTCGTCCGCGGTCAGCGCCGAGCCGCCGAATGCGCGCAGGTCCACCTGCACGGTCTTGTGTTCGGCAGCCCCCAGCGCGCGCGCGACGCGATCGGCGGCCGCAAGCTCCGAGGTGTGGCGCTGGCCATAGCTGACGCTCAGCGCATGGACGTCGAATCCCTGCGCGCGCGCGATGGCCAGGACCACGGCTGAATCCATGCCACCGGAGACGAGGACGACGGCTTTCTTCTTCATCGGGAATCGGGAATCGGGAATCGGGAATCGGGAATCGGGAATCGGGAATCGGGAATCGGGAATCGGGAATCGGGAATCGGGAATCGGGAATCGGGAAGAGCCTAACGGTTTGTCATCCCGAGCGCAGCGAGGGATCTGCTTCTGCGCCCGTTGCGGTTCCGCGCGAACGCAGGCCCCTCGCTGCGCTCGGGATGACACCCGCCCGGGACGGCATCCGCAGGGAACGAGGTCCGCTAACGTCCCGGTTCGTCGTTCCACAGCAGCTTGTGCAGCTGCAGCTGGAACTTGACCGGCAGCCGGTCGGCGACGATCCAGTCGGCGAGGTCGGTGGCCGACACTTCCGCCTTGCTCGGCGAGAACAGCACGTCGCATCGCGAGGCCAGTGCACGCTCATGCACGATGCCGCGCGCCCACTCGTAGTCGGCGCGGCTGCAGATCACGAACTTGACCTGGTCGTGCGCGGTCAGCAGCGGGATGTTTTCCCAACGGTTGCGCGCGGCCTCGGCCGACCCCGGGGTCTTGATGTCGAGCACGCGCGACACGCGCGCGTCGATGCCCGCGATGTCGATCGCACCGGAGGTTTCCAGCGAGACGACGAAGCCCGCGTCGCACAGCCGCTGCAGCAGCGTCGTGCAGCGCTTCTGCGCGAGCGGCTCGCCGCCGGTGACGCACACGTGGCGCACGCCGAACGATGCCACCTGCGCGAGGGTGGCCTCGATCGTCCACCACTCGCCACCGTGGAATGCGTAGGCGGTGTCGCAGTATTGGCAGCGCAGCGGGCAACCGGTCAGGCGGACGAACACGGTCGGCCAGCCGGCATCGCGGGCCTCGCCCTGCAGCGACAGGAAGATCTCGGTGAGCTTCAGCCGGTCCGCCGTCGATGCGGCGGTCGCATCGGGGGCGACGACGGCCACGGGGGTCAGCGACTGACGCGCGCGAGCTGGATCGCGTGCAGGCGGTCTTCGGCGGTCCGCGCGGCGTCGGTGCCGGGATATTGCGCAGCCACCTTCGACAGCGTGGACTCGGCGCCGTCGAGGTCACGCAGGCCGTATTGCGACAGGCCCACCTTGAGCAACGCGCCGGGCGTCTTGTCGTGGGTCGGATAGCGGGTGATCAGGGCCTCGAACTGCTCGCGCGCCAACGCGTAGTTCTGGGTGACGTAGTAGCTCTCGCCCAGCCAGTAGCGCGCGTTGGGCGCGTACACGCCCTCGGGATAGGTCTGCAGGAACGACTGGAACAGCTGCGCCGAATCGGCATAGCGCCCGGTCTTGAGGGCGTCGAACGCGGTCTCGTACGCGGTGCGCTCGTCGGCGGTGTTGGCGATCAGCCCGCGATCGCCGTGCACGCGCGGCGGCGTGTCGCGCGGGGCCGTGGCCGCGGCCGGCACCGATGGCGCCGCCGTGGCGGCCGGCACCTGCCCGCTGGCCGCGGGCGCTACGCCGGCGCCTTCCAGCCGGTTGAGCCGGCCGTCGAGGTCGAGGTACTGGCTGCGGTTGCTGGACTTGAGCTGCTCGTTCTGCTGCTGCAGCTCCTCGATCTGCGAACGCAGCGCCTGCACCTCGGTGCGCAGTTGCGTGAGCTGGTTGAGCAGGTCGACGTTGCCCTGGTTGTCGGCGGCGCGCTGCTCGAGCACGGCGACGCGATCGGCCAGGCTGGCGCGTTGCGCGGATGCGGGCGCGGCGGCCACCAGGGCCGCCGCGAACGCGATTGGAACGAGGATCTTCAGCATCGGCCGCAGCGCCGGATCAACGCGCCGTGTAGACGATTTCGACGCGGCGGTTGCGGGCCCAGCACTCCTCGTTGGAGTCGGTGCAGACCGGACGCTCCTCGCCGTAGCTGACCACGGTCAGCTGCGCGGCGGAACCCCCGTTGGCCTGCAGCGCCGAGGACACCGCATTGCCACGGCGCTCGCCGAGGCCGAGGTTGTATTCGCGGCTGCCGCGCTCGTCGGCATTGCCTTCGAGGGTGATGCGCGAGGACGGACGGTCGCGCAGGTACTTGGCGTGGCAGCCCATGATCGCCTGGAACTCGGGGCGCAGCGCGTCCTGGTCGAGGTCGAAGTACACCACGCGCTGGCGCAGGCAGGCGTCGGTGTCGAGGTCGCCCGGGCCGAACGCACCCGCGGTGCTCGGGCCGGTGTCGGTCACGGCGCCGGTGGACGGGCCGGTGCTGGCGGGCGCTTCGGGCTTGGTGGACTTGCTCTTGCAGCCGGCAAGCACGGCGACCGACAACAGGGACAGCATCACTACACGGACAGTGGTCTTCATCTCGGCGATCCTCGGACGTTTCGTTGGGCGTTGGCGGGGGTGTTCAGGCACGTACCGCAAGGTCTGTCGACCCGGTCAGCGCTGCGAGCGATACGGTCCCCAGGCCGGCTCGCGCACGTCGCCGTCGGCCAGGACCAGTCGCTGCCGGACCCTGCCATCGGCCGAGACAGCATACAGGACGCCCCGGCGGCCTTCACGCGCCGCGTAGAGGATCATGCTGGCGTTGGGCGCGAAGCTCGGCGACTCGTCCAGCGACCCCGGGGACAGGGTCGACCAGCGCGGCGAGCCGAGGCTGCGGTCGAGCACCGCGATCCGGTAGGTGTTGCCCGCGCCCTGCGCCACCGCGATCTTCTTGCCGTCGAACGACAGGCTCGGATCGGCGTTGTAGGCGCCCTCGAAGGTGATGCGGGTGGCCCCGCCGCCGCTGGCCGGCGCCTGGTAGACCTGCGGGCGTCCGCCGCGGTCCGAGGTGAAGTAGAGGCTGGCGCCATCCGGGCTCCACACCGGCGAGGTGTCGATGCCGAACTGGTTGGTGATCTGGGTGAGCGCCTTGCTGCCGAGGTCCATCACGTAGATCTCGGGGTTGCCGCTGCGCGACAGCGTGAGCGCCAGCTTGCGCCCGTCCGGCGAGAAGGCCGGGCCGCTGTTGATGCCGCGGAAGCTCGACACCAGCTCGCGGCCACCGGTGGTGATGTCCTGGATGTAGATCGCCGAGTTGCCGCGTTCGAAGCTGACATAGGCCAGCTTGCGGCCGTCCGGGCTCCACGCCGGCGACAGCAGCGGCTCGTTCGAGCGCACCACGGTCTGCGGGTTGTAGCCGTCCGAATCGGCCACCATCAGTGCGTAGCGGCTGGCCTTGCCGGTGCCGCTGGCGGTGACGTAGGCGATGCGCGTCCAGAACGCGCCGCGCACGCCGAGGATCTTCTCGTAGATGGCATCGGCGATCTGGTGGGCGACGTCGCGCATCGCGTTGGCGCGCGCGGTCATCGCCAGCCCGAGCAGGCGTTCCTGCTTGGCGACGTCGAACAGTTCGTACTCGACGCGGTAGCTGCCGTCGCCGGCATCGACCACGCGGCCGACCACCAGGAAATCCTGGCGCAGCGCACGCCACGCCGGGTAATCCACTTCGGAGCCGCGCGTCGGGCGGCCGACGAGGTCGCGCTCGGGCAGCGAACGGAACTGGCCGGAGCGGTCGAGGTCGGCGCGGATCACGCCGGCGACATCGGTCTGCGGCGGCGTCGCCGAGCCCTGGTACGGCATCGGGACCACCGCGATCGGCAACGCGGAGGCGTTGCCGCCGATGATGTCGATCTCCAGTCCCTGTTGCTGCGCGCTCGCCGCCAACGGCAGCAGCAGTGCGAACAGGGCGATCAGGCAGCGCTTCGTGAAGGTCATGTGCAGGCCTATCAGGCATGGTCGGGGACGGCGGGCGACAGCTTGGCCGCGAATCGTCGCACGAAGATGAACGGCGCCGGACTTGGGGGCGGATGTGCCGCAAGAAGCGGCCGGGTGGTCATCGCGTGATTGCTGGTCGTGATTCAGCCTGAGCATCCGGGCCTCATTGGACGCCCGATGCACCTGCGTTCCCTTGTCCCGCTTGCGAGTGAAGGTGCCGAAGGTGGATGGGGGCGCGTCGAAGGCACGCCAAAGCCCCGTCATCCGCCCCTTCGGGGCGCCTTCTCCCGTCCACGGGAAAAGGGAACATCGGCAGGCCCCGACACGACTTAACGGTCCTTCGCTTCGAAGTTGAGGTTGAGGCGTCGGCTGAAGACCGATTCGAAGCCTGCGTACGGCAGCGGTTCGGCCTTGCGCACCGCCGCTTCCACCGAGCGCTTGCCCAGCGCGTCGTAGGGACAGGATGGATCGAACTCGACGCTCATCACCTCGCCCCCCGGCAACTGGGTGATGTAGAGGCGGCAGCGCTGCCCGAGCGGCACGTTGTCGGGCCGCGTCCAGTTGCGCAGGATCGCGTCCTGGATCGCGGCGGCATAGCGCGCGGCGAGGCCACTGTCGACGCCCTGGTTGCCTGCGGGCGCCGGCGCCGAGCTGGCTTGTTGCTGCGACGATGCCGTCCGCGCCTCGCGGTCCGCGATCTGGCGCAGGCGCTGCTCGCGCAGGTTCGCCTCGCGCTCCAGCTTTTCGCGTTCGGCCTGGATCTGCGCCAGCTTGCGCCGTGCGTCCTCCCGCTTGCGTTCGTCTTCCTGCTGCTGTGCCAGGCGCTGCCGCTGTTCGGCTTCGGCCTGGCGCTGGCGTTCGGTGAGGTCGATCTGCTCCTGCCGGCGCTTCGCCTCCTGCTCGCGCGCAATGCGCGCGCGCTCGGCCTCGGCGTCGCGGCGCACTTCCTCCTGGTCGATCGGCGACGGCTCGGGCACGCGCTCCTGTGCCTGCTGCTGGCGTTCGACCACCGCCTCCTGCGGAACGGGTTCGGGGATCGGCTGCGGCGGCGGCGCGGTGTCTTCCTCGGCCGGCTCGGCCAGCGGCTGCACCGGTGGCACCGGCAGCGGTTCGGGCTCGGCGGACAGCGCGCGCGCCACGGCGCGCCGGTCGGCGGCCGACGTGTCGAGCGTGGCGTCCATCGACGGCGCGCCGGCGGCGCTGATGCGGTCCGGGTCCCAGCGCAGCAGCGGCGACAGCAGC